>JBBSVA010000014.1:0-51014 GCA_038233915.1 Mycobacteriales bacterium
CGCCCGCCCCCCCCCCCCGGGGGGGGGGCCGGGCCCCGGGCCCCCCCCCCCGGCCGCGCCGCCCGGGGGCCGGGGCCCGGGGGGGGGCGGGCGCGGGGGGGGGGGGGGGGGGGGCGCACCCGCCGGGGGCCGCCCCCCCCCCGGGGGGCGGGGGGGGGGGGGGGCGCCCCGGGGGGGCCGCCGGCGGCCCCGGGGGGCCGGGGGGCGCCCCCGCGTGGTGCCGGCCGGGTCCGTCAGCCTGTGCTGCCGGACCCGACCGGGTCGTCAGGGGTGGGTCAGTCGGCCTGGCCGGCCTCGACCTCGGCGGCCGTGTAGTAGCCGGAGTCCACGAGCACCGACTGGATGTCAGCGGCGAAGACCGTCTGGACGGGCAGCAGGTAGGACGGGACCACCTTGTTGCCGTTGTCGTAGGTCTCGGTGTCGTTCGCCTCGGGCTCGTTGCCCTCGAGGAACGCCGTGGCAGCCGTGACGGCCTGCTCGGCCAGGTTGCGGGTGTCCTTGAAGATCGTCGAGCTCTGGACGCCGTCCTGGATCAGCTTGACCGAGGCGATCTCGGCGTCCTGACCGGTCACCACGGGCAGCGGCTTCGGGGTGGAGTCCAGGGCCGGGCCGTAGCCGGCGTTCTGCAGGGCGGTGATGATGCCGCGCGAGATGCCGTCGTAGGGCGACAGCACGCCGTTGAGCACAGTGCCGTCGTTGTAGGACCCGGTGAGCAGGGTCTCCATCCGCGACTGGGCGGTCTCCTGCTGCCAACGCAGCGTGGCGGCCTGCTCGATGCTGGTCTGACCGGAGGGGACGACCAGCGTGCCGTCGTCGATCAGCGGCTGCAAGACCGACATCGCGCCGTTGAAGAAGAAGAAGGCGTTGTTGTCGTCCAGCGAACCGGCGAACAACTCGATGTTGAACGGCCCGGTGGCGTCGCCCTTCGACCCGTCCTCGTTCAGCAGGCCCAGGCCGGTCAGCAGCGCGTTGGCCTGCGCCTCACCGACGGCCTCGTTGTCGAACGTGACGTAGAAGTCGACGTTGTCGGTGTCGCGGATCAGGCGGTCGTAGGAGATGACCTCGATGCCCTGCGCGGCGGCATTCTCCAGCTGGGGGGCCAGCGCGGTGCCGTCGATCGCGGCGATGATCAGCAGGTCGGCGCCCTCGGTGATCATCTGGTCGATCTGCTGTGACTGGGTCGGGATGTCGTCGTTGGCGAACTGCAGGTCGACGGTGTAGCCGGCGTCCTCGAGCTGGGACTGGACGTTGTCGCCGTCGGCGATCCAGCGCTCGGAGGTCTGCGTCGGCATCGAGACGCCGATCGTGAGGTCGCCGGCCTCGGCGTCAGCCGTGTCGTCACCGCCACCGCCGGCGCCACCGCCGCCGCACGCGGTCAGGCCGAACGCCAGTGCGGCGCCCAGGGCGGTCAACCGGAGCTTGTTGCTCAAGGGGTGTCTCCTCTGCGAGAACTTCTGCCCGCCATCGATCAGGCGCTCAGGCCCGCTGTGCGAGCGCTCACATTGTGAGCGCTAACAAGTGGGTCTCGTCAAGAGGCGATCTACAGCAAAGCGTCACGTTCTCGTAACGATGACGATGAACGCCCGTCACCCCTTGGCCTTCCGAACGGGCTGACCCGGGCGGTTGTCGCCGTCGAGCTGCAGCCAGTCGGAGCCACCCGGGTGTGACCGGACCCACCAGGCCGAGGTCGGGGCCGTGCCCGACCGGCCGGCGGGCGTCAGCGCAGGGTGACCTGCCGGGACAGCAGTCCCGCCCGGGAACGACGCTCGTCGGTGGACAGCGGCTCGGTGACGGCCAGGGCCGCCTGCAGCCGGGTCTGCAGCTCGGCGGCCGGTCCGGCCCAGTCCTGCGCTGGCGTCTCGGCGGGCACGTCCCACACCGGGACGACGAGACCGTGCGCCCGGAACGCCCCGGCGTACTTCGTGCCCTCGCCCAGCGAGAGCTCCTCGGCCGCGCCGAGCCGGGCCAGCGCGTCCAGCAGCTGCTCCTCGGGCTCGGGGCGGACCCAGCGCAGGTGCGCCCGGTCGGTGGCCGGCCGGCACCAGTAGGCGGCCTGCAACCCCTCCAGGCGGACTGTCGGGATGATCGCCTCGTTGGCCCGCTCCAGGCCGGCGAGTGCCGCGGGGCTCGCGCCGGTGCCCTCCAGCCAGAAGCCGAAGTCCTCCCGGACCCGCACCTCCAGCGGGGCAGCGGGGTCCAGCAGGTCCTGCAGCCGGGGACCGGCCGAGCCCTCCGCGCCGATCGCGCCCGGGTCGACGGGGTTGCCCGCCGGGGCGTCCAGGGCCGCGGCCAGCGCGGTGCCCAGGTCGCGGCTGACGTCGTCGGAGGAGGTGGTCAGCTGGACGCCGAGCATCACCTCGCCGTTGGCCCGGACGAGGCCCGGCGAGCCACCCGGCAGCACGCTGGCCAAGGTCGCCGTCCGACCGTCGGTGGTGGTCAGGACCGCGGTGGCGGCCGGCACCAGCTCGCGCAACGCGACCCAGTCGCACTCCGAAGCGAGGCCCTCGAAGGGCCGGGTGACGACCGGGGCGTAGGTCGAGCCGTGGCAGTGCTTGTACTTGCGGCCGGACCCGCAGGGGCACGGCGCCTTGGGGTTCACCGCCCCGTCGGCGGCGGGTGCGGCGGGTGCGGGATGACGACGGGATGCGGTGCGGGCCATGGGTGGAGGGTAGTGAGGCGCCCGACTCGGGCCCGTCGTCCGGGCGTCCTACGCTGGCCGACCGTGACGACCGCCGCCCTGCCGCTGGACCTGTCCGACCCCGCCGTCGTCGCCGACCCGTACCCGGCGTTCGCCGCGGCCCGGGCCCAGGCGCCGGTGCAGTGGCACGAGGGTCTGGGTCTCTGGCTGGCGTTCACGCACGCGGAGTCCAACGCCGTACTGCGCGACCGGCGGCTGGGCCGGCTGTGGCAGGACAAGGAGCCCGCGGAGCGGTTCGGGTCCTTCAACCTGGTGCACCGCAACGCGATCCTGGAGATGGAGCCGCCGGACCACACCCGGCTGCGTCGGCTGATCAGCACCGCCTTCGCCCGCGGGCACGTCGAGCGGCTGCGGCCCTGGGTCGAGGAGCTGGCCGGCTCGCTGGTCGAGGAGATGGTCGAGCGCTCGGCCGGCTCCACCCCGGTCGACCTCTTCACCGGAATGGCCGAGCAGCTGCCGGTCGCCGTCATCGCCGAGTTGCTAGGCGTGCCCGAGGCCGACCGCGCTCTGCTGCGGCCCTGGTCCAACGCGATCGTGAAGATGTACGAGTACGGCCGGACCACCGAGGTCGAGGACGCCGCCGAGCAGGCCGCCGCCGAGTTCGTCGAGTACCTGCGCGGGCTGGCCGCGCAGCGCCGCCACACCCCCGGTGACGACCTGCTGACACACCTGGTCACGGCCCGGGACGCCGACGGCGACCGGCTCACCGAGGACGAGCTGGTCACCACCTGCGTGCTGCTGCTCAACGCCGGCCACGAGGCCACCGTCAACGTCACCGGCAACGGCCTGCTCGCCCTGCTGCGGCACCCCGACGAGCTGGCCCGGCTGCGCGCGGACCCGGCCCTGCTGCCGACCGCGATCGAGGAGCTGATGCGCTTCGACTCCCCGCTGCAGCTCTTCGAGCGCACCGCCACCGCCGACGTCGAGCTCGGCGGGGTGACCGTGCAGACCGGCCAGAAGGTCGCCGCGCTGCTGGGCAGCGGCAACCACGACCCGGCGGTGTTCGAGCACCCGGACCGGCTGGACGTCGGCCGCACCGACAACCCGCACATCTCCTTCGGCGCCGGCGTGCACTTCTGCATCGGCGCCCCACTGGCCCGGGTCGAGCTGCAGGCCTCGTTCGGCGCGTTGCTGGACCGGACCTCGTCGATCGAGCTGCCCGCCCCGCCGCGCCGTCGTCCGGAATTCGTGATCCGCGGCCTGGCCGAGCTGCCGATCGTGCTGCATCGCTGACCCGCGAGCTACCCACCAGTAGAAGGTGAGCGCGCTCACTGGCACCATGCGGACCATGCGCGGTCTCATGCAGCAGACACCCCTGACGATCGACTCGATCTTCCGGTACGTGGAGCGACACCACGGCCACAAGTCGATCATGACGAACTCGCCGACCGGCCCGGTCCGGACGACGTACGCCGAGTGGGCGGTACGCACCCGCAAGCTCGGCGGCGTGCTGGACACCCTCGGCATCAGCGAGGACGGCCGGGTCGGCACGTTCGCCTGGAACTCGGCCCGCCACCTGGAGCTGTACTTCGCCGTCCCCAGCACCGGGCGGGTGCTGCACACGCTGAACATCCGACTGTTCCCCGAGCAGCTGACCTACATCGCCAACCACGCCGAGGACGAGGCGGTCTTCGTCGACCGCACCGTGCTGCCGCTCTTCTGGCCGCTGGTCGACACCATGACGACCGTCAAGAACGTCATCGTGATGGACGACGGCGGGGACAACGAGATCCCCGACGACCCGCGGGTCTCGCTTTACGAGGACCTCATCGAGGCCGCCGAGCCGATCGACTTCCGCGTCGAGGACGAGAACCGTGCGGCCAGCATGTGCTACACGTCGGGCACCACCGGCAACCCCAAGGGCGTGCTCTACAGCCACCGCTCGACGGTGCTGCACACCATGGCCGTGGTGCAGCCCAACGTGTTCGCGATGGGCGAGACCGACGTCGTCATGCCGGTTGTGCCGATGTTCCACGCCAACGCGTGGGGCCTGGCGCAGGCCGGCCCCTCGGTCGGTGCCGCAATGGTCTTCCCCGGCCCGATGATGCAGCCCAAGGCGCTGGCCGACCTGATCATCGACGAGGGCGTCACGTTCACCGCCGGCGTCCCGACCATCTGGCAGGGCGTGCTCCCGGAGCTGGCCGGCCGCGAGCACAAGCTGCGCGACATCGGGTGTGGCGGCTCCGCCGTCCCCAAGGCCCTGTCGGAGGCCTACCGCGAGCAGATCGGCCTGCCGATCCTGCAGGCCTGGGGCATGACCGAGACCCACCCGGTGGCGACGTCCTCCCGACTGTCCAGCGAGCTGCTCGACGGCACCGACGAGGAGAAGGCCGCGTGGCGGGCCCGTGCGGGCGTCCCCTTCATGGGCATCGAGGTCCGCATCGTCGAGGCCGGCACCACCGACGTGCTGCCGTGGGACGACGTCGCCACCGGCGAGCTGCAGGTCCGCGGCTCGACGGCGGCGCAGGAGTACTACGAGCCCGACGCCGGTGTCGAGCTGTCCACCCCGGACGGCTGGATGAAGACCGGCGACGTGGCCGCGATCGACGGGCGCGGCTCGGTCCGGATCGCCGACCGCACCAAGGACCTGATCAAGTCCGGCGGCGAGTGGATCAGCTCGGTCGACCTGGAGAACGCGATCATGAGCCACCCGAAGGTCAAGGAGGCCGCCGTCATCGGCATCCCCGACCCCAAGTGGGACGAGCGGCCGTTGGCCTGCGTCGTGGTCCGCGACGGCGAGGAGCTGACCACCGAGGAGGTCATCGAGCACCTCACCCCGCTGGTGGCCAAGTGGTGGCTGCCCTCGGCCGTGGAGTTCATCGACGAGGTGCCCAAGACCAGCGTCGGCAAGTTCTCCAAGAAGGACCTGCGCACCCGGTTCGCCGACTACCAGGCCTGACGCCGGCGGCGCCCGGCCCGCACCCCGCGGGTGCGGGCGCCAGCCTGCGGACCACCCGGGCGGGGGATGCCGGTCGCCTCCGGCTCCACTCGGGACGCGAGTCGGTCGACACTCCGGGCATGACCACGACCGTGCCTCCCACCGGGGTCCACGCGCACCCTGCGGGGACCCCGGACTGGGACGCCGAGCTTGCCCGGCTCGAGGCGGACCCACAGACCCTGCAGCTGGTCTTCCAGCCCATCGTCGACGTGTCGCAGGGCGTCCTCGCCGGTTACGAGACGCTCGCCCGGTTCCGGGCCGCGGACGGGACGCCCAGCCCGGCCACCCCCGACCGGTGGTTCGCTGCCGCCGACGCCGCCGGCATCGGCGCCCGGGTGGAGGCCCTCGTCGTCGCCCGGTGCCTGCGGCTGCGCCCGGACCTGCCGCCCAACTGCTTCCTGACCGTGAACGTCAGCCCCCACCTGCTCACCGAACCCGAGCTCGCCGACCTGCTGCTGGACGCCGGAGACCTGGCGCCGCTGATCCTGGAGCTCACCGAGCACCAGGACGTCGCCGACCTGCGGCCGTTGCTGGCCGTGCAGGACGCCCTGCGCGACCGCGGGGCGCTGATCGCGCTCGACGACGCCGGCTCGGGCTACTCGGGACTCCAGCAGCTGACGTCGCTCCGCCCCCAGCTGATCAAGCTCGACCGTGCGCTGGTGGCCGACGTCGACCAGGACCCGGTCAAGCTCGCCCTCGCCCAGCTCCTGGGGGACTTCGGCGCCCGCATCGACGCCTGGCTGCTGGCCGAGGGCGTGGAGACGTGGGAGGAGATGGAGGCCTTCTCCCGTCTGGGGGTGCCGCTGGCCCAGGGTTTCCTGCTCGGCCGCCCGGCACCTCCCTGGGCGACCCTGGACCCCGAGATCGGCGCCCGCCTGCGTCGTATGCACGCCCAGGGGAGCCTGCAGGACGCGGTCGCCAGCCTGGTCCGACGCGTCGAGCTGGTACCCCTGGACGGAGCGCCCACCGGAGACGGTCCCGGTGTCCGGGTCGACGCCCACGGCCATCCGGTCGCGCTGTTGCTCCCGCTGCGCCGGCACGCCGATCGGCCCGGGCACCGCACGGCCCCGGTCTCGTTGCGGGTGCCGGCCTCGGCCGACGTGCGCGCGGTGGCCCAGCGGGTCGTCACCCGCCCCGAGGACACCCGATTCGACCCGGTCGTCTGCGTCGACGGCGTCGGCGCCGTGACGGGCGTGATCCGCGTCGAGGACCTGCTGGCCCGACTGGCCCAGGAGCACGACACCCGACACGGGTGACCCCAGACCCCTCCCGGACAGACCGTGGAGGTCCTTCAGACAGGAGAGAACGACCATGAAGAGCTTCGCCTGCGGGGACGTCGTCCCCGGCTGCGACCGCACCTTCAGCGCGCCCGACGAGAACGGGATCCTGGCCCAGGTGCGCGCGCACGCCGGGGCAGACCACGGTCTGCTGGAGATCCCGCCGAGCCTGGTGGCCCAGGTCCGGTCGCGCATCACGGTCGGCGTCTGAGGGGCGCACCCGGGCGTGTTCCCGCCGGCCCGTCCACCCCGGGCCCGGCCGGCGGAGCCGCCCTTCCCGGAGGGGTCCGCGCCGGGCTCAGACGACCCGCGGGGCGGCGCCGGTCTCGCTGACCATCGGGCGGCCGGCGTCCTGCCACTCGCCCATGCCACCGCCCACGTTGACGGCGTCGTAGCCGTTCTGGTTCAACCAGGCGGCGACCCGGGCTGAGCGGCCGCCCCCACGGCACGTCACGTAGAGCGGGTCGCCCTCGGGGAGGTCGTCGAGCCGGGCGGGCACGTCGCCCATCGGGATGTGGGTCGCCCCGTCGATGTGGCCGGCGACCCACTCGTCGTCCTCGCGCACGTCGAGCACCACGGCGTCCTGCGGGACCTCGGCGGCGGGCACTGTCGGGACCTGCTGCGGCATCGTCACGCGGTCCATCGTGGCACGCGGCACGTACTGCGAGGATGGCCCACGATGACCCAGCCCGCGCCGTCACCGTTCCCACCGCCCGCCTCCCCCACCCCGGCCACCGGGGACGCCGCCCGGCTGCCGGCGTGGTCGCTGTCCCGCAACGCGATCGCGCTGTGGACAGTGGAGGGTGTGCTGGGCACGTTGTTCTGGGTCGCCGCGGTGACGGCGCTGGAGGTCTTCGTGCCGCTGCCGACCTGGCTGGCGGTGCTGCTGCCGGTGCTGGTGGTGCTGGACGCGGTGGTGATGATCGGGGTGCGGCCGCGGTTGCGGTACCGGGTGCACCGCTGGGAGGTCACCGACGAGGCGGTCTACACGCTCACCGGCTGGCTGTCCCGGACGTGGACGCTGGTCCCGGTCTCCCGGATCCAGACAGTCGACGTCACCCGCGGGGTGGTGCAGCAGTTGTTCGGGCTGGCCACCGTCGCGGTGCTGACGGCGTCCTCGCAGGGCACCGTGCAGGTGTTGCACCTGGAGGCCGACGTCGCCGCCCGGGTCGCCGACGACCTGGCCAAGCGGGCGGAGCGGGTACGGGACGAGGCCACGTGACCGGACCGTGGGGCCCGCCGCCCCAGCCACCGCCGGACCCGGCCCGGCCGACGGCCGGCCGGCGGACCTCGTGGCGGATCGTGCTGGTGCACACCGCGACCTTCCGGCAGGCCCGGTCGTTCGTACCGGCCCTGCTGGGCCTGGCCGCCGTCGCCGGCACCCGGTTGGACGCCGGGCCCTGGACCGTCGTGGCGCTGGTGGTGGGCGTGACCCTGGCGTCGCTGGGCTTCGCGGTGCTGTCCTGGTGGCGGTTCTCCTACGCCGACGGCGAGTCCGCGATGGTGGTCACCCGCGGGCTGCTGTCCCGCTCTGTGCGCACAGTGCCCAACGACCGGGTACGCGGCGTGGAGGTCGAGGCACCGGCGCTGCACCGGATCCTCGGGGTGGTCCGGGTCCGGGTGGACGCCGCCGCCGGGGCTGTGCAGAAGGACGAGGAGGAGCTGGTCGTCGACGGCCTCTCCCCGGCCGAGGCCGACCGGCTGCGCACCCACCTGCTCACCCGGCGCGGCGCGGACGTGCCCGCCGGAGCCTTCGAGGCCGAGCCGGTGGAGGAGGAGTTCGCCCGGTTCGACAACCGCTGGCTGCTCTACGCCCCGCTGGTCGGGGGCTACCTGGCGGTGCCGCTGGCCGCGGTGGGCGCGCTGTTCCGACTGGCCGACGAGCTGCCCGACCGCTGGCGGCCCGAGCTGGGGCGCCCCGACCTGCCCGACGCCACGGTCGTCGTCCTGGTGCTGGTCGCTGCCGCTTTGGTGCTGGTCGTCGGCGCCGTCGTGGGCAGCGCGCTGGTGAACTGGCGGTTCCGGCTGGTCCGCCGGGGCGCATCGCTGGTCGCCGTCCGCGGGCTGGTCACCCGGCGGCACACCGAGCTGGAGGTCGACCGGATCCGCGGCTGCACCGTGTCCGAGGGCCTGGGCATGCGCTGGGTGCGGGCCGCCCGGGCGACCGCGCTGGTCACCGGCCTGGGCGATGCCACCCGGCGCGGGCAGCTGCTGCCGCTGGGGCCGCGCGAGGAGGCCTGGTCGCTGGTCCTCCGGCTGGTCCAGGACCCCGGCCCGCTGCGGGCGCACCCGCCGGCCGCACGGCGGCGGCGGATCGTGCGCGCGGTCGCCGGCGGACTGGTGGTCACCGTGGCCGGCGCCGTGCTGCTGACGCTGACCGGCCAGTGGTGGCTGGTGGCCGTCGGCCTGGTGCTGACCGCGCTGGGGGTCCCGCTCGGCCTGGGCCGGTATGCGGCCCTCGGGCACGCTGCCGGCGCGGGCTCGTTCACCGTCCGGTCGGGCTGGCTGGTCCGCGAGCAGGCCGTGCTGCAGCGCCGGGCCGTGGTCGGGTGGCAGGTGCAACAGTCGTTCTTCCAGCGACGGCAGGGCCTGGCCACGCTCGTGGCGGCCGTAGGCGCCGGCAGCGGCGGCTACCAGGCGCTGGACGTCGCGGCCGGGGACGCCGTGCCGTTCGCCGTCGCCGCCTCGGGCCGGTGGGCTGCGACCCTGATCCCGCGCTGACCGTGCCCGGCGCCGGTCAGGGGGCCGACAGGACCTCGTACAGGTGGTCCAGCGGGTCGCCGTCGACCCCGTCGACCAGGTCGTCCAGCCAGATCCGGAACGCCGCGGTGCTGCGGGCCACGGTCAGCCGGACCCGCCAGTCCACGGTGCCGCCGGAGCGGGCGACCAGCGCCTCGGCCACCGCGCGCTCCCGGTCGCTGAGCCGCAGCAGCGGGTGCGTCCGGGCCGCCGAGGCCTGCCGGACCACCCGGAACAGCCGGACGACCCGCTCCCGGTCGGCGACCATCTCGGCACTGACGGTCAGCAGCGCCGCGCGCAGTGCCTCCGCGTCGGACACCTGCGCCGGGACCGCGCTCAGCTCGGCCTGCAGCCGGTCGGAGACCACCCGGGCGGGCTCGGTCAGCACGTCGTCCTTGGTCAGGAAGTAGCGGAAGAAGGTGCGCGGTGCGATGTCGGCGGCCGCGCAGATCTCGGCCACCGTGACGCCGTCGTAGCCGCGCTCGGCGAACAGCGCGAAGGCCACGTCCACCACGCGGGCCCGGCTGTCGGCCCGCTTGCGCTCCCGGGTCCCGTCGATGGCCATCCCCTCCCTGATCGTGGCATCGGGTGCACGGGGCAACCATGCGGCAGACTCTGTTCGTGGCATATTCTGCCATTTACTGCCCTGGGCAGTACAGCGACGTACCGCGGGACCCCCCACAGTGGGAGAACCCGTGTCCGGAGCCACCCGAACTGCCGCGGCACCCAGCGCCGGCCGCCGAGCCCGATAAGGGCTGGACCGCACCCCAGGTGATGGCGCTGTCCGTCGTCGCCGCGCTGGGCGTCATCGTCGCACTCACCACCTCACTGCGGGTGCCCGTGCTGCCCAGCGGCATCGCGATGATCCTGCTGTCCCGGGTCTCGGCGAAGCTCTCCCAGCGGTTCGGCCGCCAGGGCACCCTCGCGCTGGGCGCCGGGATCATCGGGGTCGGCTTCCTGGGCCGGATCGTGTTCACCGATTCGCTGACCGAGGTCATCGTGTTCACCACTGTCGCCGGTGCGGGCACCGGCATCGCCCACGCCGCGATGCCCAGCCTGATCCTGCAGGCCGCCCCGGCGTCCGAGCCGGCTGCCGCCCCCACCGGGCGTTGATCAGCTCCGACGACCAACGTCCGTCCTCAGCCACCGACGCCGGGGGCTGAGGACGCACGGTGGTCGTCGGAGCTGATCCATGCCGCGGGGGGCTCAGGCTCCGGGACGGGCCAATCGGGCGACCAGGCCGCGGGCGGCGTCCGGGTGGTCGCCGGCGAGCAGTCCGGCGGCGGCCAGCACGTACCGGTCGTCGACGGCGACCTCGGTGCCGGCGAGCACACCACCGGCCCCGCCGCGGTCCCCCGCCAGCCGGGCGACGACGGCGTCCCGGGCGGCCGGGTCGGCGTGCCGGAACACCCCGCCGGACAGTACGACCAGCCCGACCCCGCGGGCGCTGGCCCCGCCCGGCCCGTAGGCGGCCTCGGCCCGCAGGTGCCGGCGCAGCGCGACGGTGGCGGCGGCCTCGCCCATCGCCAGGGCGCCCTCGCCCAGCGGCGGCAGGCCCTCGGCGTGCGCGGCGGCGCACAGGTCGGCGACCGCGTGGTGCACCCCGAGGTCGCCCTCGACGGTCCGCCGATGCACCGGGACGCCGACCGCCTCCCGGCGGAGCGAGGCCTGCTCGGGGTCCAGGTCGGGCACGCAGTAGACGTCGGTGGTGGCCCCGCCGACGTCCAGCACCACGACACCGGGCACCACGACACCGGACACCACGACACCGGACACCACGACACCGGGCACCTCGATACCGGGCACCTCGGCGGCCGAGCGCAGCCCGGCCAGCACGACGACGCCGTCGAGCACGGCGTCCGGGGTGACCGCGCGGACCCACTGCCGCAGCCGGGGGTCCGTGGAGAGCTTGTCCCCGCCGATCACGTGCTCCAGGAAGACCGCGCGGATGCCCGCCCGGGCCGACTCCGGGGCCAGCTCGCCGATGTCGGGCAGCACGTTGGCGCAGACGGTCACCGGGTGGCCGCCGTCCCGCAGCACCGCGGCCACCTCCTCCTGGACTGCCACGTTCCCGGCCACCACGACCGGGACGGACCCGTCCGCCCCGGCCAGCGCCCGCGCGTTGTGGGTGAGCACCGCGCTGTCCCCGCCGTCCGTGCCGCCGACCAGCAGCACCACGTCGGGGCGGGCGGCGGCCAGCGCGTCCAGGGCATCGGTGGACAGCCGGCCGGCGGCCACGTGCACCACCCGGGCGCCCGCGGACAGCGCCGCCCGGTGCCCGGCCTCGGCGCTGATCAGCTGCTCGTAGCCCACGACGGCCCGCCGCAGCCCGCCGCCGGCGCTGGAGCAGGCCCGCACCGGCGCCTCCGGGAAGTCGGCAGTCGCGGCCAGCACGCCACGGACGACGTCGTCCAGGGTGGTCGGGGCCTGGGCGGTGGACAGCAGCTCACCGGTGTCGATGTCGACGAGCGCGGCCTTGGTGAACGTGGAGCCGATGTCGACGCAGGCGACCGCCCTCACGAGGGGACGCCGAGGCAGGCGAACGCCGACCGGGACAGCAGCTCCACCACCTCGTCGCGGGCCAGCCCGCTGTCGTAGGTGGCCACGGACTGCACGGCGCCGATCGCGGCGTGCACCGAGGCCCGGGCGACGCCGTCGGTCAGGTCGGGGCGCAGCTCGACCAGGACGTGCACCCACTCCTCGACGTAGTGCCGCTGCAGCCGACGCAGCCGGCGACTGTCGACGTCGGGCAGGCTGTGCACCTCGCGCTGGTAGAGCTGCAGCAGCGCCCGGTCGTCGACGGCGAACAGCACCTGGCCGTGCACCAGGTCGGCCAGGACCTCACGCTCGTCGCGACCGGAGCCCGCGGCGTCCGCAGCGGTCTGCAGCAGCCGGTCCATCACCTCGTCCAGCAGCGCGACCAGGACGGCGGACTTGCTGTCGAAATGCCGGTAGACGCCGGACCCGACGATGCCCGCGGCGCCGCCGATGTCGGCCATCGAGACGCCGTGGAAACCACGCTCGGCCAGCAGTGAGGTGGCCGCGCGCAGGATCCGCACCCGCCGGTCGGGGTCCCGGGTCCGCACCACCTCGCTGCTGGTCGTCACCGGAGGAGTCTGACCGGGACCTCAAGCGTCCGGGACCGGAGGTACTCCCCCAGGCCCTTGGCCTGCGGGTCCGGCCGGGTCGCCGAGGCCACGCCCTCCCCCAGCAGCCCGACGACGACCAGGTTCAGCGCGCGCAGCCGAGGCAGCTCGTACCGGCGGACGGCGAGGTCGGCGGCCTCGGGCAGCAGCTCCTGGAACCGCTCGACGGTCATCGTGGCCGCCAGCCACGCCCAGGTCTCGTCGTCCCGGGCCCAGAGCCCGACGTTGGCGTTGCCGCCCTTGTCCCCCGACCGGGCACCGACCAGCCGGCCCAGCGGGACCCGCTCGGTGGGCTCGCCGGCGCCCCCCGGCGGCGATAGTCGCGAAGAACGCCGCTCCTCCGGCGGCGATAGTCGCGAAGAACGCCGCTCCTCCGGCGGCGATAGTCGCGAAGAACGCCGCTCCTCGCGCGGGGGGTGGTCCACGATGCGAGCGGTGCCGTCCGGCAGGACGACGACGTGCTCGACCAGGTCCCGGGGCACCAGCGCCGGCCAGTAGACGCCGTAGGCGCTGGCTGCCGAGGGCGGGGTCGTGGTGTGGAAACCGGCGTACCCGCCCAGGGCCAGCTGCATGGTGGCGTCGGAGAAGCGGCGGCCGACGGTGTGGGCGTCGGGGTCCTTGACGGTGATCCGCAGGTGGGCGGTGGCCTGGGCGTTCGTCGTTGCGTCCGCGGTGTCGAAGCGGAGCAGCTGGACGTCGGTGTCGGCGAAGGAGTCCCGGCCACCCAGGATGTCGAACAGCTCGGTCTCGGCCCAGGCCGCCTTCTCCGCCAGGTCCAGCCCGGTGAGCACCAGCGTCATGGTGTTGCGGTAGCCACCGAGGTGGTTCAGCGCGACCTTGAGGGAGTCCGTCGGCGGGGTGCCGCGGGTGCCGGACAGCAGCACCCGGTCCGGGCCCTGCTGGGTGAGCTCGACCGTGGCGAAGTCGGCGACGACGTCGGGGTTGGCGTAGGTCGGGGAGTCGATCTCGTAGAGCAGCTGGGCGGTCACCGTGCCGACCGACACCAGCCCGCCGGTGTCCGCGTGCTTGGTGATCACGCTGGACCCGTCCGCGGCGACCTCGGCGATCGGGAAGCCCGGGTAGCGCCGGTCGGTGATCTCGTCGAGGAAGGCGTAGTTGCCGCCGCACGCCTGCGGCCCGCACTCGATCACGTGCCCGGCGGCGACCGCGCCGGCGAGGGCGTCCCAGTCGGTCCGGGACCAGCCGTGCCACCACGCGGCGGGCCCGACGACGAGGGAGGCGTCGGTGACCCGCCCGGTGACGACGACGTCCGCGCCGGCGGCCAGCGCCTCGGCGATGCCCCAGCCGCCCAGGTAGGCGTTCGCCGAGACCGGGTCGACGCCGGCGTCGGCCAGCCGCTGCCCGGTGTCCAGGTGCGCCAGGTCCACGCCGTCGGCCAGCAGCTCGGGCAGTCGCGGCAGGAGGTCGTCGCCGTGCACGTACGCCACCTGCGGGTGCAGCCCGAGGCGCTCGGCCAGGGCGCCGATCTGGGCGCTCAGCCCGGCCGGGGCCAGGCCGCCGGCGTTGCTGACGACCTTGATGCCGCGGTCCATACAGGTGCCCAGGACCTCCTCGAGCTGGGTGAGGAAGGTGCGCGCGAACCCGGCCTCGGGGTCCCGTCGGCGGGCTTTCCAGAGGATGAGCATGGTCAGCTCGGCCAGGTAGTCCCCGGTGAGGATGTCGATCGGGCCGCCCTCGACCATCTCCCGGGCGGCGGCCAGCCGGTCGCCGTAGAAGCCGGAGCAGTTGGCGATCCGGACCGGTGCGCGGGTCATGCGGGTCCCCTCCCGGGGCCGGGCGGGCCGGCGAAGGCCTGCGCGACGTCCAGCCAGTGGTCGGCGACCGGGCCGGTGGCGTCCAGGCCCAGGCCGGCACGGTGCCGACGCTGGGTGACCAGCAGGCAGAAGTCCAGCGCCGGGCCGGTGACCCGGTCGGCTGCGTCGTCGGGACCCCAGGTCCACAGCTCCCCGTCGGGTGCCGCGAGCTCGACCCGGACGGGCGCCGTCGGCGGCTCCTCGCCGTGCACGTGGTGGCTCCAGCCCCGGGTGGCGACGCCGAGGTGCGCGACATTGCGCAGCCGGCCGGTGGGCTCGCGGGCGGCTCCGACCGCGTCGACGACGTCCTGGCCGTGCGCCCAGGTCTCCATCAGCCGGGCGGTTACCGAGGACGCGGCGCTCATCGGCGGGCCGTACCAGGGCAGCGCGGCCGAGGGGTCCAGCGCGGCAAACACCTGGAGGTACTCGGCGCGGGCGGTGCGCAGCCAGGCCAGCAGGTCGGTCGGCGTCCGGCCGCGGTTGGCCTGGGCGACCACCTCGGTGAAGTCGTCGCCGTGCGCCATTAGCGTGGTCGCCTCGGCCCGGAACCTGTCCGGGTCGAGGGCAGCCGCGGTGGCTGTCTCGTCGAAGTGCGCCAGGTGCACCACCTGGTCGGCAACCGACCAGCCGGCCGCCGGGGTGGGAGTGGCCCAGACGTCGTCGGGCAGGGCGGCGAGCACCTGGTCCAGGTCGGCGGACTCGGCGGCCAGGTCGCCGGTGAGCGCGACCATGTCGGCGGCCATCAGCGACCCGTCCAGACCGGGGTGCGCTTGTCCCGGAACGCGGCCGGGCCCTCCTGGGCGTCCGCGGACAGGTAGACCGGCTCCCACAGCGCCTCGGCCTCGGCGTACGCGTCGGCGAACCGGGGCCGTGCCATCAGCCGGACCGTCTCCTTGGCCGCCGCCACCGACAGCGGGGCGTTGGCCGCGATCCGCTCGCCGAGGGCCTGTGCGGCGTCGTGCAGCTGGTCGGCCGGCACCACCTCGTTCACCAGGCCGACCTCCCGGGCCCGCTCGGCGGTGATCGGGTCGCCGGTGACCAGCAGCTGCATGGCCACCCGAGGTGGGACCAGCCAGGACAGCGGGGCGGCCCACGGGGCACCCCGGCCCAGCTTGGCCTCGCTGACCGCGAACCGGGCGTGCTCGGCGGCCAGCACCAGGTCGCACTGCTGGGCCAGCAGGAAGCCGCCGCCGTAGGCGATGCCGTTGACCGCGGCGATCACCGGCTTGCTCAGCTCGACGGTGCGACCGGGCTGGGGCACGAAGTCCGGCGGCGGCACGGCCAGGCCGGTGTCGGCCATCTCGCGCAGGTCCCCGCCCGCGCAGAACGCCTTCTCCCCGGTGCCGGTGAGCACCAGCACGGCGGCATCGGGGTCGGCGGCGAACCGCTCGAAGCCCTCGGTGAGCAGTCGGCGGACCTCGGCGGACAGCGCGTTGCGGGCCTCGGGCCGGTCGATGGTCAGCCAGGCGACCCGGCGGACGACCTCGTAGCGGACCACCTCGTCGCTGCTCATGCCTCCACCGCCGTCACGACCGCGAGCACCGCGCCGGTGTCCACGGTGTCGCCGGCGACCGCGTGCAGCTCGCCGACCACGCCGTCGGTGGGTGCGGCCACCACGTGCTCCATCTTCATCGCCTCCAGGACCAGCACCGTCTGTCCCGCCGTCACGGTGTCACCCTGCGCCACCGCGACCCGGACGACGGTGCCGGGCATCGGCGCGAGCAGCGAACCCTCGCCGGCCTGGCTGCCCGGGACCGGGAAGCGCGGGACCTCGGTGAACGTCGTCGAGCCGCCGGGGCCGTCGACGAACACGTCCTCGCCGACCCGGTGCACGGCGAGCGTGCGGCGGACGCCGTCGACGGTCAGCCGGACCTGTGTGGGCCCGGCCTGCACATCGTCGACCCGGAGCACGGTGTCGCCGACGGCGACCCGCCAGCCGTCCCTGGACCGCCGGTAGCGGACCTCCAGCTCGGTCTCCCCATGGGTGAGGACGGCGACCTGGTCACCGCTGGGCACGTTCCGCCAGCCGGTGGGCACCGGCTGCTGCACCCGGGCGCCGGCCCGGCGGGCGGCCTGGTCGGCGAGCACCGCGGCGGCCGCGTGCAGCGCGAGGACCGCCGCGTCCTGGACCGGCGAGGTCAGCTCGGGGTGCCGGCCCAGGTACCCGGTGTCGATCTCCCCGGCCCGGAACTCCGGCTCCCGCAGGACGGCGACCAGCAGGTCCCGGTTGGTGACGATGCCGTGCACCCGGGTCTCGGCCAGTGCACGGGCGAGCCGGCGGCAGGCCTCGTCCCGGGTGGCGCCGTGCGCGATGACCTTGGCCAGCAGCGAGTCGTAGTGCACGCCGACGACCGAGCCGTCGGCGACGCCGCTGTCCACCCGGATGCCGGGCAGCGCGGGGACCGCGAAGCGGTGCACGGTGCCGGTGACCGGCAGGTACCCGGCAGGCACGTCCTCGGCGTTGAGCCGGGCCTCGATCGCGTGCCCGGTCACCCGGGCGTCGAGCACCTCGGGTGCCAGCGGCAGTCCCTCGGCGACCTGCAGCTGGACCCGGACCAGGTCCAGCCCGGTGACCAGCTCGGTGACCGGGTGCTCGACCTGCAGCCGGGTGTTGACCTCGAGGAAGAAGAAGTCGCCGTCAGGGGCGAGCACGAACTCCACGGTGCCCGCGCCGACGTAGCCGATCGCCTGCGCCGCGGCGACGGCGGCCTTGCCCAGCTGGGCACGCAGCGCGTCGTCGACCGCCGGGGAAGGCGCCTCCTCCAGCACCTTCTGGTAGCGCCGCTGGATGGAGCACTCCCGCTCGAAGAGGTGCACCACGGTGCCGTGCGTGTCGCCGACGACCTGCACCTCGACGTGCCGGGGCCGCTCGACGTAGCGCTCCAGGAACACGGTGCCGTCGCCGAAGGCCGACACCGCCTCGCGCCGGGCGCTGTCGACGGCGTCGGCCAGCTCGTCCGGCCCGGCGACGATCCGCATCCCACGGCCGCCACCACCGAACGCGGCCTTGACCAGCACCGGGTACCCGATCCGGGCGGCCTCCGCGGGCAGGTCCTGCGCGGAGTCGACGACGACGCCGGGCAGCACGGGCACCCCGGCGGCGGCCATCAGCTCCTTGGCCGCGGTCTTGGAGCCCATCGCGTCGATCGCCTCGGGCGTGGGGCCGACGAAGACCAGCCCCGCGGCGGCACAGTCCCGGGCGAACCCGGCGTTCTCGGAGAGGAACCCGTAGCCCGGGTGAACCGCCTGCGCCCCGGTGGCGAGCGCTGCGGCGATGACCAGGTCGCCGCGCAGGTAGGTGTCGGCCGGGCTGGCCCCCGGCAGCCGGACGGCCTCGTCCGCGGCGGCCACGAAGGGCGCGTCGGCGTCGGGGTCGGAGAAGACGGCCACCGTGGCGACGTCCATCCCGCGGGCGGTGCGCATGACGCGGAGGGCGATCTCGCCGCGGTTGGCGACGAGGAGCTTGGTGATGGGCACGGCGCTCACATCCGGAAGACGCCGTAGCCGCGGCGTCCCTCGATCGGGCCCGAGTGGGCGGCGGACAGGGCGATGCCGAGCACGGTGCGGGTGTCCCGCGGGTCGAGCAGGCCGTCGTCGTAGATCCGGGAGGTGACGAAGAAGGAGTGCGACTCGGCCTCGATCTGGGCCTCGATGCCGCGCCGTCGTTCGTCGTCCGCGGCCTGGTCGAAGGGGCGTCCCGAGGCCTCCGCCGACGCCTTGCCGACGATGGACATGACCCCGGCCAGCTGGGTGGCACCCATGACGGCGAGCTTGGCGCCGGGCCAGGCGAACATCAGCCGGGGGTCGTAGGCCCGCCCGCTCATGCCGTAGTTGCCGGCCCCGAAGGACGCCGCGGTGTTGATCGTGATGTGCGGGACCGTGCTGTTGGTGACGGCGTTGATCATCTTCGCGCCGTCCTTGATGATCCCGCCCTGCTCGTAGCTCTTGCCGACCATGTAGCCGGTGGTGTTCTGCAGGAAGATCAGCGGGGTGTCGACCTGGTTGGCCAGCTGGATGAACTCGGCGGCCTTCTTGGCCTCCTCGCTGAAGAGCACACCGCGGGCATTGGCCAGCACGCCGACCGGGAAGCCGTGCACCGAGGCGAACCCGGTGACCAGGCTGGTGCCGTACTCGGGCTTGTACTCACCGAACCGGCTGCCGTCCAGCACCCGGACGAGCACCTCGCGGGGGTCGAAGGGCACCCGGATGTCAGCCGGGGCGATGCCCAGCAGCTCCTCGGGGTCGTACAGCGGCTCGTCGGCCGGCAGCGTCGCGCCGGGGCCGTGCTTGCGCCAGTTCAGCTCACTCAGGATCCGCCGGCCCAGCCGGATCGCGTCCCGCTCGTCGACGGCGAAGTGGTCGGCGACCCCGGAGACCCGGGCGTGCATCGCGGCCCCGCCGAGCTCCTCGTCGTCGGCGTCCTCGCCGGTGGCCATCTTGACCAGCGGGGGGCCGCCGAGGAACACCTTGGCCTGCCGGTCGACCAGCACCGAGTAGTCGCACATGCCGGGCACGTAGGCCCCACCGGCGGTGGAGTTGCCGAACACCAGCGCGATCGTCGGGACGCCCATCGAGGACAGCTCGGTGAGGTCGTGGAAGATCTGGCCGGCCGGGACGAACAGGTCGGCCTGGCTGGGCAGGTCCGCGCCGCCGGACTCGACCAGGTTGACCACCGGCAGCCGGTTGCGCTTAGCGATCTCCAAAGCGCGCAGCGTCTTCTTCAGCGAGATCGGGTTCATCGCGCCGCCGCGGACCGTCGGGTCGTGCGCGATGAGCACGCACTCCACCCCGGAGGCGACGCCGATACCGGTGACGATGCTGGCCCCGACGGTGAACGCGGTGCCCCAGGCGGCGAGCGAGGACAGCTCGAGGAACGCGGCGTCCCGGTCCAGCAGCAGCTCGATCCGCTCCCGGGCCAGCAGCCGGCCGCGGTCCCGGTGCCGGGCGGCGTACCGCTCGCCGCCGCCGGCCCGGACCAGCTCGAGCTGGGAGTCCAGCTGGTCCAACACGGCCAGTGAGGCGGTCCGGTTGGTCGTGTACTGCTCGCCGCGGGTGTCCAGCAGCGAGCTCAGCACGGTGCCCTCGGTGACCCGGGGGTGCTCGACGGTCATCCGGTCACCTCGCGGTAGTGGTCGGCCAGCCGCTGGCGCAGCACGTTCTTCTGCACCTTGCCCGTCGACGTCCGGGGCAGGTCGGTGAGCACGACGACGGCCTTGGGCACCTTGTAGCCGTCCAGGTGCGCCCGGACGGCGGTCAGCAGCTCGGCCTCGTCGATGCTCGCGCCCGGCTGGGCGACGACGACGGCGGTGATGGCCTCGGTCCACCGCTCGTGCGGCAGCCCCACGGCGACCACCTCGGCGATCCGCGGGTCGGCGGCGTACAGCGCCCGCTCGACCTCGATCGAGGCGACGTTCTCCCCGCCGGTCTTGATCACGTCCTTGGAGCGGTCGGCGAACCAGAGCACGCCGTCGTCGTCGAACTGGCCGATGTCGCCGGAGTGGAACCAGCCGCCGGCGAACGCGGCCTCGGTGGCGGCCTCGTCGTGCAGGTAGCCGGTGAGCGTCTGCGGGCTGCGGTAGACGATCTCGCCCTGCTCGCCGGGGCCGACGATCGCGCCGTCCGGGCCCATCAGCGCCACCCGGACGCTGACCGTCGGGGTGCCGACCGCGCCGGCGTGGGTGAGCTGGTGCTCGGGCCGGAAGAGCGTCGTCGTCGGGCTCATCTCGGTCTGCCCGAAGAGCAGGAAGAACTCACAACCCAGCGTCTCGATCGCCCGGCGCAGCTGCGGCTCGGGCATCGGGGCCATCGCGTAGCAGGCCCGGCGCAGGGTGGACAGGTCCCGGTCGCCGATGTCGGGGCGTTCGGTGAGCGCGCGGTACATCATCGGCAGGCCGAAGACCTGGGTGATGCCCTCGGCCTCGATGGTGTCCAGCAGCCGGTCGGCGTCGAAGCCGCGGTGCACGACGAGCGTGGCGCCCAGGACCACCGCGGGGGTGCAGAAGCAGTTCAGCTGGGCGGTGTGGAACATCGGCATCATCGCCACGAAACGGTCGTCGTCGGTCCAGCGCGCCTCCAGCGCCATGGTCAGCGACTCGACGACGACGGCGACGTGGTTGCCCACCACGCCCTTGGGCGCCGAGGTGGTGCCCGAGGTGTAGAGGTAGGTGACCGGGGCGCGGTCGCCGATCAGCACCTCGACCGGTCCGGCGTCCGTGCTGGCGAAGTCCTCGATCGTGGTGGTGGCCCGGCCGGCCAGGCTGTCCGGGACCTTCCCGCCGGTGCCGGGGGCGACGACGACGTCCGGGATGCCCTCGAGGTCGGCCAGCGCCGAGCCGACCCAGTCGGCGAGCTGGGCCTCCACGACGACCCCGCGGACGCCGGCGTGGCCGAGCACGTAGCGGGCCTCGTCCGTGCGCCAGCCCAGGTTCAGCGGCACACAGACGACGCCGGTCTTGGCGCAGGCGTAGTAGACGGCCAGGAACTCGGCACTGTTGCCCGAGGCCAGCGCCAGGGAGTCCCCGGGGGCATAGCCGCGCTCGAGGAGCGCGTGGCCCAGCCGGTTCGTCCAGTCGTCCAGCTCGCGGTAGGTGATCCGCCGGTCGCCGTCGACCAGCGCCACCTTGGTCGGCATCCGGTCCGCGGTGCGGGTCAGGGTGTCGCCGACGTTGACCCGGTGGACCAGGTCGTCCTGCAGGGGGGTGACGGGCACGGTGCTCCTCCTCCTCGTCGGCCGACTCAGTAGGAGCGGGGCAGACCGAGGGTGTGTTGGGCGACGAAGTTGAGGACCATCTCCCGGTTGACCGGGGCGATCCGCAGCAGCCGGGCCAGCCCCCAGTACGGGACCAGGCCGTACTCGGTGGACAGCCCGTTCCCGCCGTGGGTCTGGATCGCGGCGTCGACGGCACCCAGCGCGGCCTCGGCGGCGGCGTACTTGGCCATGTTCGACGCCTCCCCGGCCGGCACCCCGGAGTCGTGCGCCCAGGCGGCCTTGCGGGTCATCAGCGCGGCCAGCTCGGTCTCGATCGCGGCCTTGGCCAGCGGGTGCGAGACGCCCTGGTGGCTGCCGATCGGTGCCTTCCAGACGGTCCGCTGGTTGGCGTACTCCGCCGCTCTGCCCAACGCGTACCGGGCGATGCCGACGCAGAGCGCCGCACCGGTGATCCGCTCCGGGTTGAGCCCGTGGAAGACCTGCGCGAACCCGGCGCCGACCTCGCCGACAACCATCTCGGGGCCGACCCGGACGTCGTCGAAGAACAGGGTGAACTGCCGCTCGGGGAGCATCGCGTCCACCGGCAGTGGTTGGGCGACGAGCCCGGGGGCGTCGGTGGGCACCAGGAAGAGCGACATCTGCGCCTTGCCGGTGACCTCGTCGGTGCCGGTGCGGGCCACGACCATCAACGCCTGGGCTTCGTCGACGCCGGAGATGTAGTACTTCGTGCCCGAGATCAGCCAGTCGTCGCCGTCCCGGCGGGCTGCGGTGGCGAGCTGGTGGCTGTTGGAGCCGGCGCCGGGCTCGGTGATCGCGAAGACCACCTTGCTGGTGCCGTCGGCGAGGCCCGGCAGCCAGCGCTGCTTCTGCTCGTCGTCACCGAACCGGGTGATCACCTCCGCGGAGATCGCGGCGGACACCAGGAGCAGCAGAATCGGGCAGCCCTGTGCGGCGATCTCCTCGCAGACGATGGCGAGCTCGACCAGGCCCCCGCCCCCGCCGCCGTACTCCTCGGGCACGTTGATCCCGATGAACCCGGCCTTCGCCAGGTCGGCCCACAGCTCGGTGAGCGGTTCGTGCCTGGCGGCGTGCTCCACGTAGTAGGCGCTGCCGTACCGCGCGGCGATCTGCCCCACCGTCTCGCGCAGGGCCAGCAGCTCGGGCTTCTCGGCGAACTCCACGTGGCCACTCCGATGTGATCGACAATTCACTAGCTCGCATACCGTAGCGCGCCCCTCCCTCCCGCACCAGCATCTCTTCGACCGCTGGGTCTTGACGCGCAGCCTCCAGTGGTCGACGGTTCACTCCCATCGACGCCGCGCGACGACGACGGCGCGGGGACGAGGAGCACGCGTGGTCATCGACGTGGAGAGCCTGTACGACCGTCGGGCGGACGACCGGTGGGACCGGACGAGCGTCGGGGACATGCTGGAGCGGCTGACCTACAGCCGCCCCGACCGGGTCGCGATCACCGGCTGGGACGGCGCCTTCGGCGACCCCGCGTTCGAACGGCTGACCTACCGGCAGGCAGCGACCGTCGTCGAGCAGGTGGCCAACGGGCTTCTCGCGGCCGGGCTGGTGCGCGGGGACCGCGTGCTGCTGATCTGCGAGAACTCGGTCGAGGCCTACCTGACCAAACTCGGGGCTGCTCGCGCCGGCCTGGTGTCGGTGCCGCTGAACCCGTCGCTGGCGCCCGACGTCGTCAGTCGGCTGATCGAGCTGGCCCGACCGCGGTTCGCCGTCGTCGACGCGGAGCTGTGGGAGCACGTGCAGCCGGCGTTCGCCGACCAGGGCCGCACCCCCGACGTCACGATCACCATCGGCGGCGGCGTGATCGGGGACAGCGTGGCCTTCGCCGACTTCGTGTCCGGCCAGTCCACCGAGGACGCCGGCGCCACCGTCCACGGGGACGACGTCTGGGAGATCCTCTTCACCTCCGGGACCACCGCGTTGCCCAAGGGCGTGATGCTGTCCCACCACTACGCCCACTACGGGGCGTACTCCTTCGTCGTCTCGCTCACCCGCGGGCTGGCCCTGGAGGCCGACCTGGTCCAGGTCGCGTTCCTGCCGGTGATCTACCACGTCGCCGACCAGTGCCTGTCGCTCTCGGCCTTCCTGGCCGGCGGACGCCTGGTCATCGGCCGTCGCCCGGTGCCGGCGGAGATGGCCGCCGCGGTCCGCCGGGAGCAGGCCACGTCGATCTGGGGCGGCTCACCCCAACTGGTCAAGGCCTTGGCCGCCGAGCTGGCCGCGCAGGTCGGGGACGGGGAGCGCAGCTCGCTGCGGGTGGTCGTCTACGGCTGGGGCGCCGTCGAGGGTCGCGTCCGCGACTCCCTGCAGGCCAGCTGCGGGGACCAGGTGACGCTGATGGGCATCTTCGGGCAGACCGAGGCGATCAGCTGCCACCGCTTCTGGCCGGCGACCGAGGAGGCCAAGGTCGCCGCCGCCGGGACGTCGCTGAACTACGTCGGCATCCCCAACCCGCTGTTGTCCTCGATCGTGATGGACGTCGACGGCAGCTCGCTGATGGACTCCTCCGGCGTGCCCGGCGAGGCCGTGTACCGCTCACCCGCGATCACCGCCGGCTACTACCGGGACCGGGCCGCCACCGAGGAGGCCTTCCGGTACGGCTGGTTCCACTCCGGGGACAGCTGCGTCGTCGACGAGGACGGCCTGCGGGTGATGGTCGACCGGTACAAGGACATCATCAAGAGCGGCGGGGAGAACGTGTCCAGCCTCCGGGTGGAGGCCCTGTTGCACGAGCACCCCCAGGTCAGCAAGGCCGCCGTCGTCGGGCTGCGGCACGACCGCTGGGGCGAGGCGGTGACAGCGGTCGTCGTCCGGGCGCCGGGGGCGACGATCACCGAGCGCGAGCTCGTCGACTGGTGCCGGGAGCGGTTGGCCGGCTTCGAGACGCCCAAGGCGGTGCTCTTCAGCGACGCGCTGCCCGAGACGGTCGGCGGCAAGGTGCTGAAGTACCGGCTCCGCCAGGCGATGGTCGACCTGTACGACGACGCGGCCGCTGACTTGTCGGTCGCACCCCGCTGACGGACGTCCTGGCACGGCCCCCTCGCAGGGTCCCGGCCCGCGCGGAGCGTGGACCGGGGGGCGAGGGGGTCCTTCTCCTAGTGCGGCGTGGCCTTCTCTGCACCGATGCCGGTCAGCGACCGGACCTCGAGCTCGGCGTACTTGTCCACATCCGGCTTCTCCTTGCTCAGCATCGAGCCGAGCCAGCCCAGGAAGAAGGCCAGCGGGATGGACACCAGGCCCGGGTTGTTCAACGGGAACCAGGAGAAGTCGACGTCCTGGATGAGCGACGTGGACTTGCCGGTGGCCGGGTTGACCGCACCGCCGGAGACGACCGGGGAGAACAGGATCAGCACCAGGCAGGAGATCAGCCCGCCGTAGATCGACCACAGCGCGCCCTGGGTGGTGAACCGCTTCCAGAACAGCGTGTAGAGGATCGTCGGCAGGTTCGCCGAGGCCGCGACCGCGAAGGCCAGCGCCACCAGGAAGGCGATGTTCAGCCCGGCCTGCAGGGCCAGGATGCCCAGGCCGATAGCGACCGCGCCGATGACCACCGAGGTGATCCGGGCGACCCGGACCTCTTGCTTGCCGTCGGCCTGGCCCTTCTTGATCACCGAGTTGTAGACGTCGTGCGCGAAGGACGCCGACGCGGTGATCGTGAGCCCGGCGACGACGGCCAGGATCGTGGCGAACGCGACGCCGGCGATGATCCCGAGCAGTACCGTGCCGCCGAGCTCGAAGGCCAGCAGGGGTGCCGCGGAGTTGACCGCGCCGGGGGCCGCGAGGATCTCGTCGGCTCCGACCAGAGCACCGGCGCCGTAGCCGATGACCAGGCTGAACAGGTAGAAGAACCCGATCAGCCAGATGGCCCAGACGACGGACTTCCGGGCGTCCTTCGCCGTCGGCACCGTGTAGAAGCGCATCAGCACGTGCGGCAGGCCGGCCGTGCCGAGCACCAGCGCGAGGCCCAGGGACACGAAGTCCAGCTTCGAGGTGCCGGTGGCGCCGTACTGGCCCATCGGGGAGAGCACGTCGCGCGGGGTGGCCTGCTGGGACGCGGTGTCGGCGGCCCCGCCCAGCAGCGAGGAGAGGTTGAACCCGTACTTGCCGAGCACCCACACGGTCATCACGAACGCGCCGATGATCAGCAGGGTCGCCTTGATCAGCTGCACGTAGGTGGTGCCGCGCATGCCACCGACCAGCACGTAGAAGATCATCAGCGCGCCGACGACGACCACGGTGAACGCCTGCGCGGCCTCGCCGCTGACCCCGAGCAGCAGGGTGACCAGTCCGCCGGCGCCGGCCATCTGGGCCAGCAGGTAGAACAGCGAGACGGTCAGCGTGGACAGCGCAGCCGCGGTGCGCACCGGGCCCTGCCGCATCCGGAAGGCCAGGACGTCGGCCATGGTGAACCGGGCGGTGTTGCGCAGCAGCTCGGCGACCAGCAGCAGGGCGACCAGCCAGGCGACCAGGAAGCCGATCGAGTACAGGAAGCCGTCGTAGCCGTAGACCGCGATGGCACCCGCGATGCCCAGGAACGACGCGGCCGACAGGTAGTCACCCGAGATGGCCAGGCCGTTCTGGGTGGCGGAGATGTTGCGTCCGGCGGCGTAGAAGTCCGCAGCGCTCGCGTTGGTCCGGCTGGCCCGGAACGTGATGACCAGCGTGATGAGGACGAAGACGCCGAAGATCGAGATGTTGACAGCCGGCGTGCCGATCGTCTCCGGGGTCATCGCTGCTCCTCCGGCGTCGTCGGGGTGGCGAACTCGTGGTCCTCGAGCCGGCCGCGCATCTCGTCGGCGATCGGGTCGGTCTGCCGGGAGGAGTACGCGACGTACAGCTGGGTGATGAGGAAGGTCGTCACGAACTGGCCCAGGCCCAGGATGATGCCGAGGTTCACGTTCCCGAACACGTGGGTGCTCATCAGGTCCACTGCGTAGGTGGACAGCAGCACGTAGGCCAGGTACCAGGTCAGGAAGGCCACGGTCATCGGGACGGCGAAGCGCCGGAAGCGCCGCCGCAGTTCGATGAACTCCGGGGAGTCCTGGGCCTGCCGGTACTCCTGGGGGGTGAGCAGCCGGCGTTCTGGATCGGTCACGTGGTTCGCACCTCACTGTGGATCCGCTGTGTGTGCGCTCACAGTAGGGGGTGGCACCGACATTTCGGGCGACACGCCGCGGTCGGCCGGTGCGCAACGCGAGCAGGGGTGACCCGGTCGCCGCGCTGACCCGGTGGGCGGACCGGCTGCTTGCCGACGTCGACCCGCACATCGGTCCGCCTAGCATCCCGACAGACCATCCGCTGGCGGCTGTCCACAATCCGACCACTGTCCACAACAAGGCTCCTGAGCAGCACTTTCCCTGGCCCCGGCCTTCCTACCGCGGTAGACTTCGAACACGCATTCGAAGAGTCGAGGGGGCTGAGGTGGACGAACTGACCGCCGCCGCGACCGCCTTGTCCGCGGTCCTGGCCCGTCGCGACGAGGCCTCCCGGTTCGGGTTCCAGCTCCACGAACGGCTCCCCGTGCTGCTGGCCCTGCGCAACCAGCTCGACGCCGCCCTGGCCCGCACCGTCCGCCACGGCGAGCTGTCCGGGCTGCCCGAGATCGACGGGCACAAGACCATGGTGGCCTGGCTCCGCGGGCACGGCCGGCTGTCCGGCCCCGCTGCGCACAAGCTCGTCTCGGTCGGACGGTCCCTCGAGCACCTGCCTGCCGCCAATGACGCGATCGCGCACGGCGCGATCACCGCCGACCAGGTCGCTGTCCTCGGCCAGGTCGCCACCGAGGACGCCCGGGCCGCGGCTGACGCGCAGGGCCTGGACTACGGGCAGGTCGAGCAGACGCTGACCGCGCTCGCGGCAGCCGGCACACACCAGGACACCGTGTCGGGGGTCGGGCACTACCTGTCCCGGCTCGACCCCGACGGCCCTGAGCCCGACCCCACCGAGCAGCGGGGACTCACGCTGTCCGCCCGCGGGGACGGGTCGCTGGGTCTGCACGGTGCGGTGGACGGGATCGGCGGGGAGAAGGTCCGCACTGCCCTGGAGTCCGTGGTGCAGGCCGACCGCCCTGCCGGGGACACCCGCACCCGCGCCCAGCAGCTCGCCGACGCCCTCGTGCAGATCTGCGACACCCACCTCGCCGCCGGGAACCTGCCCACCCTGCGCGGACGCAAGCCCCAGGTCACCGTGGTGGTGCCGCTGGAGGACCTGCTCGACCCCACCACCGGACCCGGCGCCGCGACCATGGGCTTCGGGACTGCGATCTCCGCGGCGAAGGCGCGCCTGCTGGCGTGCGACTCCCAGGTCACCCGCGTGTTGATGGGCCCGGACTCCCAGCCGTTGGACCTCGGCCGGTCCCACCGCATCGTCCCCGCGCACCTGCGCAAGGCCGTCGAGCTCCGCGACCGGGGCTGTGTCTTCACCGGCTGCGGGGCCCCCAAGTACTGGTGCGACGTCCACCACCTCGTCCACTGGATCGACGACGGCGACACCAGCCTGGAGAACTCCGCGCTGCTGTGCGAACGGCACCACACCAAGGTCCACCACGGGTTCCGGGTGGCCCGCCAGCCCGACAACAGCTACCGGACCTTCCGTCCCGACGACACCGAGATCGTCATCGGACCGCGGATCAGCGGAGCCCGGTCGGACAGCGCACCGCCCGGCCAGCCACCACCGGACGACGGGGTGTTCCAGGCGCCGCCCGACCTCAGCAGGACCAGCACACCGACGAGCACCGGCCCCTCCGACCCCGGCGAGGGACGGCTCGGTGACGACCCCTGGGGGCCAGGATCGAGAGCGGTCGCAGCGATCCTCGACCTCGATGGGCTGACGGACCTCTGGGACGAATGGGCAGACCCGAGGCCGAGCCGACCACCGGTCGACCTGGACTCGCTCACCCACCTGGAGCCCACCGTTCGACCCTCCGCCACGATCTGACCTGCCATCCCCAGCCACCGGATCAGGCCGCGACGGGCTCCGCGAAGGCCTCGGCGACCTGCTGCCGGTGGGCCACCAGCAGCCGCCACAGCCACCCGGTCACCAGCACCTGACCCACCCCGCCGACGACGAACACCGCGGGCACCGAGGTGGCCGACGCCAACAGCCCACCGGCCAGCGACCCGACCGGGATCGCACCCCAGACGAGCGTCCGGTACGCGCCCTGCACGCGGCCGAACACGCCCTCGGGGATCAACGCCTGGCGCAGCGACATGGTCAGCACAGTCCAGAACATCACCGCGGCCGCCTCCACGGCGAGAAGCACACCGGCCAGCCACGGTTCACGAACGAACCCGATCGCGGTCAGGCAGGCACCGGCGACCGCAGCACCGACGACCAGGGTCGTGGTCCGCCCGATCCGAGCCGCGAGGGGTGCCGCGGCCAGACCTCCGACGACCGCGCCCACCGCGAAGGCGGTCAGCAGCACCCCGAACCCGACCTCGCTCAACTGCAGCGTGTCGAGGGCGAAGAGCACCAGCAGCCCCGACGAGAGCGCGGACAACAGCGAGGTCACCCCCGACACCGCCGTCAGACCGCGCAGGAACCGGTGACCCCACAGCCAGCGGACGCCGTCGGCGATGTCGCGCCGGATCGTCGTGGGCGCCCCGGTCCGCTCGGGCCGAGCGGTGCCCGCGATGGTCAGCACCAGCACGACGGCGACCACGTAGACAGCGGCGTTGGCCAGGAACGGCGCGGCTGCGGCCAGCGCGAAGAGCAGCGACCCCAGCGGTGCGCCGACGAAGCCCTCGCCGGCCGACTCCCCCGTCGTGAGCCAGCCGTTGCCCCGGTCGAGCTGGTCCCGGCGCACCACCTGGGGCAGCACCGCACGCGCGGCCGAGTCGTAGAACGTCTCGGCCACCCCGATCACGAACGCGACGGCGTACAGCACCGGCAGGCCCACCGAGCCGGTCAGCACGGTGACGCCGAGCAGCACCAGCGCGACCGCCCGGACCGTGTTCGCGACGGCCATCGCCCGGGTGCGGCGCACCCGGTCCACCACCGCCCCGGCCGGCAGGGCGACCAGCAGCCAGGGCAGGAACGCCAGCGCCGTCAGCGCGCCGATCGCGAGCGGGTCCCGCGTGATCGTCGCGGCCAGCAACGGGAGAGCGACCCGGGTGACGCCGTCGGCCAGGTTCGAGGACGCGCTGGCCGCGAAGAGCCGCCAGAACGAGGACCCCAACGGCGTGCGCACGGGGGTCGACCCTGCCACGTGCGGGCCGGCGCACCCGAGACGACCACGGACCAGCAGCGAGCACACCCGACCACCGCGGCACGCCGTGCACCCCGCCGACTGCTGCTCACCGGCCCACGACGCCGGGGTGGGACGATCAGTCGCGTGCAACAGACCGCGCCCAGACCCGGCGCCTTCCTCGAGCTCGACGCGCTGGCCGACCGGCACTTCGAGGGCGTGCTGTTTGACATGGACGGCACCCTCATCGACTCCATGCGCGGGTCCATCCGCGCGTGGCAGACCTGGGCCGCCGAGCACGACGTCGACCCGGCCGCGCTCACCGCCCTCGGCGGGCGCCCGGCCAGCCAGATCGTGGCCTCACTACTCCCCGCCGACCGGGTCGAGCAGGGCCTGGCACGCATCCACGAGCTCGAGGTCGCCGAGGCCCTCGCCGGCATCGCGGTGCTGCCCGGCGTGCTCGAGGCCTTCACCACGCTGCCCGCGAACCGCGTCGCGATCGTCACCTCCTGCACCGGACCGCTGCTGGAGGCACGCCTGGCCGGGTCCGGGCTGCGCCGTCCGCGCGAGGTGGTCTGCGTCGATGACATCACCAACGGCAAGCCCGCGCCGGACCCGTTCCTGCTCGGCGCGCACCGGATCGGCGTCGACCCGCAGCGCTGCCTCGTCGTCGAGGACGCACCCGCCGGACTCGCCGCGGGCCGCGCCGCCGGCTGCATGACCCTGGCCATCGGCGACACCCACCACCACAGCGAGCTCGAGGCCGACGCCTACGCCCCCGACCTGGGGCACGTCCGGTTCGGCAGCAACGGGGCCGGAATCACCGTCTCCGCGCGCTGAGTCCCGCCGGAGGAGTCCCCGCGGCCACCGTCCGCCGGACCACCGTCCCAGGAGCCACCGTCACAGGGGTCACGCGGAGCCGTCGTGCGCGAGCACGGTCGCCACGGAGGCGACCGCGAGCGTCCTGCACCGCACCTGGGCGACGTCGAACCTCGCGCCGTGGAACGAGTGGACGTGGCGGCGTGTCGGGCTGGGCGGCCACGGGCTGGGCGGCCACGGGCTGCACCTCGACGGTCCGCATCCAGACCGGAGCACCGTGGCGGGGAGTCGGTTGGAAGGGCAAACTGTCGAACGTGATCGTGTTGTCAGATCTGCCGGGCCGTCCGTGCCCGATCGCCGCCGCCCTCGAGGTGGTGGGCGACCGCTGGGCGCTGCTCGCGGTCCGCGAGGTCCACCTGGGCGCCCACCGCTTCTCCGACATCCTGGCCGGTACCGGCGCCCCCCGGGACCGGCTGGCGGCCCGACTCAAGGACCTGGTGGCCGCCGGGGTGCTGGAGCGTCGTCCCTACCTGGACGCACCGCCCCGCTCGGACTACCACCTCACCGAGGCCGGCCGTGAGCTCGTGCCGGTGCTCGACGCGCTCGAGGCGTGGGGACGACGCTGGGCCGTCGAGGAGCCCGCCGGCGGCTGAGAGGGCGGGCGGTCAGCCCTTGCCGACGTGCAGCCGGTCGAGCAGGCCGGTGACCTCCAGCGGCCCGGTCACCACCCGGTGGGTGGCCACGATGTGCAGCTCCTTGCCGGCGACGACGGCGGCCTTGGAGACCTCGACCAGCGCGGTGATGCCGGCCGAGCCGAAGAAGTCGACATCCTCCAGGTCCACGGAGAGCCGGGCCGGGGCGTCGGCCAGCGCGGCGAGGAGCTGGCGCGGCAGTCGCGGGTTGGCGTAGTTGTCCAGCACCCCGGACACCGCGACCCGCAGCACACCGTCGGCGTCCGGCTCCCCGACGGTCATCTGGAACGGCCGGCGGCCCTCGTCGGTGGGATCGGTCGTCGTGGTGCTGATGGGGTCCTCGTTCCGGGGAGGTGCGGGGCGGGTTTCCGGGGCGGGGCAGCCCCGAGCGTGACACCGCACGAGAGGGTCCGCATCCGCAGTCCTCCCCCTCCGGACGGAGACCGGGACGCCGGGGTCCCCCCGGAGGACGACGACAGGGCGCCACCGGGCTGCCTAGGGTCGACCCGTGGAGCAGCAACCGGTGCTGGAGCGGGTCTCCCGGTGGTTGCGCGCCCGGCCCTTCCCGGTCGACGTCACGATCGCCGGGCTGCTGGGGCTCCTCTGCCTGGTCGGCTCGACCGGCCTGGGAACCACCGGCCCGGTCGGCCTCGTCCTCACCCTGGCCCTGCTGGTGCCGCTGGCCTGGCGACGTCGGGCCCCCGTGCCCGCCGCGGTCGTCGTCGTCGTGGCGGGGCTGGCCGAGGTGGTGCTGGTCAGCGAGTTCCTGCCGGCCAACCTCGCGGCCCCGGTGATGGTCTACGCGCTGGCCGCCTACGCACCCCGCCGCTGGGGCCGGATCGGGCTGGTGCTCGGGCTGGTCGGCGCACTGCTCGCCGGGGGCCGGTACTTCGGCGGGATCTCGATCAGCAGCGGCACCGACTCGATCCAGGGCACCGTGTTCTCCGCCGCGGCGATCGGCGTGCTGGTGCTGGCGACCTGGGCGCTCGGCGACCTCAAGCGGGTGCGGCTGCAACGCGAGCAGGCGCTGCGGGAGCGGGCCGACCTGGTGGAGCTGGAGCGCGACCAGGAGGTCCGGCTGGCTGCCGGCGCCGAGCGGGCCCGGATCGCCCGGGAGATGCACGACGTCGTCGCACACTCGCTGTCGGTGGTCATCGCCCAGGCCGACGGCGGCCGGTACGCCGGACGCACCGACCCGGCCGCGGCCACCGGCGCGTTGGAGCAGATCGCGGCGACCGGGCGACAGGCGCTGACCGACATGCGGTCCCTGCTCGGCGTCCTGCGGGAGGACGGCGTCCAGGAGTTCGCCCCGCAGCCCGACGTCGCCGCCGTCCCCGCGCTGGTGGACGACGTCCGCCGCAGCGGGCTGGACGTCGACCTGATCAGCGAGGGCACCCCGGTCGAGCTCGGGGCCGGCACCCAGCTCGCCGCCTATCGAATCGTGCAGGAGTCACTGACCAACGTGCTCAAGCACGCCGGGCCGGCCAGCCAGGCCTGGGTCCGGCTGCAGTGGCGGGCGCAGGCGCTGGAGGTGTCCGTGCTCGACGACGGCCGGGGCGCGTCCGCCGTGGCCACCGGGGACGGCTCGGGTCCGGGAGGTGGACACGGGGTGATCGGCATGCGGGAGCGGGCGCAGCTGCACGGCGGCCGACTGGCAGCCGGTCCCCGGCACGGCGGGGGGTTCGGCGTGCACGCGGTGCTGCCCTACCGTCGCCCCCGATGACCGAGACAGCACCGATCCGGGTCGTGCTCGTCGACGACCAGCAGATGGTCCGTGCCGGGTTCCGGATGGTGATCGACAGCCAGCCCGACCTGACGGTCGTGGGCGAGGCCGGGGACGGCTCCCAGGTGGTTGACCTGCTGCGCCGGACGCCGGCCGACGTCGTGCTGATGGACGTCCGGATGCCGGGCACCGACGGGATCGAGGCCACCCGGGCGGTGACCGCGCTGCCCGACCCGCCCCGGGTGGTCGTGCTGACCACCTTCGACCTGGACGAGTACGTGGTGGCCGCGATCGGGGCCGGGGCCAGCGGGTTCCTGCTGAAGGACGCCGCCCCGGAGGAGATGCTCACCGCCGTCCGGACGGTGCACGGCGGGGACTCGGTGATCGCCGCGAGCTCCACCCGGCGGCTGCTGCAGCACGTGGCGCCGCTGCTCCGCGCGGAGCGGCCGGCCGAGGGCCCGGAGCCGGCACTGGCCGAGCTGACCCCCCGGGAACGCGAGGTGCTGGTGCAGATGGCCTACGGGGCCTCGAACACCGAGATCGCGGCCGGCCTGTTCGTCAGCGAGGCCACCGTGAAGACCCACGTCGGTCGGGTGCTGGCCAAGACCGGCTCGCGTGACCGGGTGCAGGCCGTGGTGCTGGCGTTCCGGTCCGGGCTGGTCCGGCCCGACGACCTGCTGCGCGACGCCACGCACTGACGGGCCACACCGCTGCGGAGTCGCACACTGGGCCGGTGCGGGAGTCCCGGGTCGTCGCTGCGCACCGCGCCGATCTGCTGACCACGGCCTTCCTGCTCGAGGGCGACGAGGCCGCCGCCGAGCACCGGGTGCACCGCGCACTGGCCCGGCTGCCCGCGGACGCCGACCGGACGGCGGCGCTGCGTGCCCTGCTGCGGACCCGCCCGGCCCGCAGCGCATTCACCGAGGAGCGCGCCGCGCCCTGGTGGGCCTCCCCCGCCGAGCTGGCCGCCGCCCGCCGGACCGCCGCCACCCTGGCCGGCCTGGACGACGACGACCGCACCGCCCTGGTGCTCGCCGACCACGAGGGCACCGACCCGGCCGGCCTCGTCCCCGGTCCGATCGCCGAGCGGCTGGACCGGGCCCGGTCGGCGTTGGACGGTGACCCGCGGGGCGAGCTGGCCCGGCTGGCCGGGGTCCGCCGGCCCAGCCAGCGCACGGAGGGCGAGGCGGTGGCCGCCGTCCGGGCGGTGCGCCGGGCCCGGCGGCGCCGGCCGCAGGTCGCCCTGTCGGTGCTCGCCCTGCTGGCCGTGCTGGTGCCGGCCGCCGTCGGACGGTTCGACGACGCCCCGGCCGTCCGGGCCGCCCCGGCCGGGCCGCTGGACGGGCCGGTCCGCGGGTCGCTGGCCGGGGACACCGGCTTCCTGGACGCGGTCCGCGACGTCTGGACCGGCCCGGACGCGCCCCTCGACCGCCGGGTGGTCCTCGCCGGCGACCTGCTCGACCAGCGCTGGGTGCTGGTCGTCGGGTCCACCGCGGGCGGGCTGCTCGGGCAGTGGTCCACCGGCCCGGCCGGCGCCGCCCCCGGACAGCTGACCCCGGCCAACCGCCCGGTCGTGCTGCGGGCCGACCGACCCGCGGCCCTGCTGGACGGCACCGCGCTGGTGGTCGTCGTCGGCCGGGACCAGGGCGTGCGGGTGTCCCCGGGGCAGACGGTGGGTCCGGCCGGGAGCGTGCAGCGGGTCTACACACCCCAGCCGGTCGACGACGGCGTCGCCGCGGTCCGGGTCGCCGCCCCGGACACCTCGGGCCGGGCGGTCCGGGTCCAGGTCGCGCAGGCCGGGGAGTCCCACGCGACCACCCTGACCGACGTGCCGGTGACCCTGTCGGACCGGTCCGTCACGTCCCCGCCGCTGCCTGCGGTGACCGCCGTCCGGCCCACCGGGACCCCCGACCCGGACGCCGTCGCCACCGCCCTGCTGTCGGTGACCGTGCCGACCGGGCTGGACCCCTCGACGCTGGCCCCGCAGCTGCTCTGGGCCGGCCCGCTGCCGGCCCCGATCGACCAGGCCGGGGAGGACCGCGTCGTGCAGGGGGTCGTGCTCGCCGTCCCGGTGCCCGGCAGCGCTGTCGTGGTGAGCACCGCAGCCGCCGGACGACGCGAGGACGGCACGTTGCAGCAGGTCGGCTGCGGGATGCAGGCACTCCCCGCGGGGACCGATCCGGCCGCGCTGGTGGTCGCCGCCCGGTGCACCGTCGCCGACCGGGACACCGGCGCAGCCGTCAGCACCGTGCTGGTCGTCGCCCCGCCCGGGACGGCGGCCGTGCAGCTGGTGGGCGGCGAACCGGTCGACCTGACGCTGACCGACGGCATGGGGCTGCTGGTCGACGACGGCCGGACCCGGACCGTGGTCCAGCTGGCCGACCGCACCCGGCAGGCCGTCACGGCAGCCGGGCCCGGCGACCTGTTCGAGGAGTAGGTCCACCCCCGGGAGGACCCGGGCTCCCCCCACAGGTGCAGCGGGGGTGTCGCACAGACGGGCCCCAGCTCCGACGCGCTGGAGGGGGCTCGGACGGGACCGTGGACGGGTCCTGGTCCACGTCTTCGAGGAGATCCGATGCCCGACACCGCCGTCCCCGTGATGCGCGCCCCCGGCGAGGAGCCCGCCCCGCACAGCTCCGCCGCCGTCCGGGCCGCCGGGCTGCGCAAGACCCACGGCAGCGGGGAGACCGCGGTGCACGCGCTCGCCGGGGTCGACGTCGCCTTCCAGCGCGGCGCGTTCACCGCGATCATGGGCCCGTCCGGGTCGGGCAAGTCCACCCTCATGCACTGCCTGGCCGGGCTGGACACCGCCACCGCCGGGCAGGTGTGGCTGGGCGACACCGAGCTGACCAGCCTGCGTGACGACCAGCTGACCACGCTGCGCCGGGAGCGGATCGGCTTCGTCTTCCAGTCCTTCAACCTGCTGCCGGTGCTCGACGCCCGGGACAACATGGTGCTGCCCATGCAGCTGGCCGGCCAGCGCCCCGACCGGGCCTGGATGGACGCCGTCGTCGCCCGGCTGGGCCTGTGCGACCGGCTGAGCCACCGCCCGCACGAGCTGTCCGGCGGGCAGCAGCAGCGGGTCGCCGTCGCCCGGGCGCTGCTGCCCCGTCCCGACGTCGTCTTCGCCGACGAGCCCACCGGCAACCTGGACTCCCGCTCCGGCGCCGAAGTGCTGGGCCTGCTGCGCTCCAGCGTCAAGGAGACCGGGCAGACCGTCGTCATGGTCACCCACGACCCGGCGGCCGCCGCGTACGCCGACCGGGTCGTGCTGCTGGCCGACGGCCGGCTGGCCGGCGAGGTCCACTCCCCCACCGCCGACGCCGTCATCGACGCACTCCGTGGGCTGGGGGGCTGACGTGCGCGCCGTCCTCCTCGCCCAGGTCCGGGCCAACGCCGGCCGGCTGGTCGCCTCGATGCTGGCGATCGTCATCGCCGTCGCGTTCGTCGTCGCCACGCTGGTGCTGAACCAGACCACCCGTTCCACCGTGCTGGAGTCCGTGGGCGCGCAGTACGTGGGCACCGACCTGGTGCTCTCCTCCACCGACGGCGAGTCGCTGGAGGGCATCGTCGGCGCCGTCGGCGCCGTGCCCGGGGTACAGGCCGTCGCCCCCGAGTGGACGACGTCGGTGCAGGCAGTGCTGCCCGGGCGCACCGGCGCCCGCTACGTCTCGATCACCGCGCTAGCCGCCGACCCCGCGCTGCGCTGGCAGCAGCTAGCCGCCGGCAGCTTCCCCACCGGCCCGGGCCAGGTCCTGCTCGCCGAGACCGACGGCGTCGCGGTCGGCGACACCCTGGCGGTGACCTCCTACGACGCCCAGGGCACCGAGACAGCGGGCGAGATCACGGTCACCGGGCTCGTCGACCTGTCCGGCTCGGTCGCCGGTGGGCTGTTCACCCAGGGCTTCGTGACACCGGAGCAGGCCACCGCCTGGGGCGCCACGGCCCCCGAGCTGCGCATCGCCGGCGACCCCGACCGGTTCGACCTGCAAGCCTCCTACGCGACCCGTCAGACGGTGCTCCGGACCGGGGAGGAGGCCGCCGAGACCGCTGCCGCCGGGATCACCGGGGGCGCGACCGCGCTCACCGCCGTGCTGCTGGTCTTCGCGACGGTCGCGGTGCTGGTCGCCGGGCTGGTCATCGCCAACACCTTCGCCGTGCTGCTGGCCCAGCGGACCCGGGAGCTCGCCCTGCTGCGCTGCGTCGGCGCCACCGCCCGGCAGATCCGGCGCAGCGTGCTCGTCGAGGCGCTGCTGACCGGCGTGATGGCCTCGGTGCTGGGCGTGCTCGCCGGCATCGGGCTGGCCGCCGGGGTCTCCGCGGTGGCCGCCGCCACCGACGCACCCATCCCACTGGCCGGGGTCTCGGTGCCGCTGCTGGCCGTCGTCGTCGGCCTGGTGCTGGGCACCGTGGTCACCGTCGTCGCCGCGTTGGCCCCGGCCCGGGCCGCCACCCGGGTGGCCCCGCTGGCCGCCCTCCGGCCCACCGACCCGGCGCCGCTGCGCTCCCGGGGCGGCGTGCTGCGCCTGGTCCTGGGCCTGCTGCTGACCGTGCCCGGCGCCGCGCTCACCGTCCTGGGCGCCGTCACCGGGCAGGTGCTGGTCGCGCTGCCCGGCGGGGCGATGAGCTTCCTGGGCGTCGTGCTGCTCACCCAGCGGGCCGTCCCGCCGGTCGTCGCGGCCGCCGGCCGGCTGCTCGGCCGGGTGGGTGGCGTGCCGGCCCGGCTGGCGGCCGGCAACGCCACCCGCAACCCGCGCCGGACGGCGGCCACCGCCACCGCGCTGCTCATCGGCGTCACCCTGACGACGGCGATGGTGGTCGGCGCCTCCTCCACCCGGGCCACCGCCTCGGCCGGGCTGGACGCCGCCTACCCGACCGACGTCGTCGTCGACGGGTTCGGCACGGCGCTGCCCGGGTCGCTGCTCGACCAGCTCGAGGACGTCGACGGCGTGGGGGCCGGGGTCGGCATCACCGCCGGCACGGTCACCGGTCCCGACGGCCAGGACCTGGACGTCGACGGCTTCGACGCGGCAGCCACGGCACCGGTGCTCCGCTCGGGAACCGAGCAGCCGCTGCCCGACAGGGGCCAGGTCGTGCTGCCGGCGTGGGCGCTGGACCAGTTCGGCGTGGCCGCCGGCGATCCGTTCACCCTCACCCGGGACGGTCGCTCGCTGACGATGACCGTGGTCGCCGGCAGCAGCGACGTCTCCACCCCCCGCCTGACGACGACGGAGCTCAGCGCCCTGGTGCCCACCGCCGGTGTCGACCAGCTGTGGCTGCGGCTCACCGGGTCCGCCGACGCCGGGGGCACCGTGGAGGAGATCACCGACCTGGTGGGCACCGCCGCCCCGACCAGCATGGTCACCGGGCTGGCCAGCGAGCGCGCCGCACTGGACAGCGTGCTGGACTCCCTGCTGCTGGTGGTGACCGGCCTGCTCGGCGTCGCGGTGGTCATCGCGCTGATCGGGGTGGGCAACACCCTCGCCCTGTCGGTGGTCGAGCGTCGCCAGGAGAGCGGGCTGCTCCGGGCGCTGGGGCTGACCCGGGGCCAGCTGCGCGGGCTGCTGGCCTGGGAGGCCGTGCTGGTCGCCGGGGTCGCCGCCGTGCTCGGGGTGGTGCTGGGCGGGGCCTACGGGTTGGCCGGCGCGGCCTCGGTGCTGGGCTCGATCTCCGCCGACGGCACCGTGGTCAGCGTGCCGTGGGTCCAGGTGCTGGCCATCGTCGTGGTGGCCACGACGGCCGGACTGCTGGCCTCGGTGCTGCCCTCCCGGCGGGCCGCCCGGACCTCCCCGGTGGCCGCCATCGCCGGCTGAGCCCGTCCCCGCGCGCTGTGCCGCGCCCGACTGCGGCGCGGCACAGCGCGACCAGGGATGCTGGTGGGCGTGTCACCGACCCTCCGCCGGACCGTCGTCCGCGCCGTCACCGCCGCCGCCCTCGCCGTCCCCGCCGCGCTGATCGGCCGGGCCGCCTGGGGCGTGCCCGTCTCGATCGGTGCCAGCCGCCGGAAGCTGCGCCCGCGGGTGGCCGGCTCGCCGCAGTTCTCCGAAGGCAAGTTCCGCAACACCGTGGCGACGACGACGATGCAGCCCGGCTCGGCCGGCGCCCTCGTCCGGGAGGCCCGCAAGGGCCGCGGGGCCGGGGTGCCCTCCAAGCCGGTGCCGCTGGTGTCCCCGGAGGTCCCGGCGCAGGCCGCGGAGCTCGCGGTGACCTGGTTCGGGCACGCCAGCGCGCTGCTGGAGGTCGACGGCGCCCGGGTGCTGGTCGACCCGGTCTGGGGCGAGCGGGTCTCCCCCTCGACGGTGCTGGGTCCCAAGCGGCTACACCCGGTGCCCGGCCCGCTCGAGGAGCTGCCCCGGGTGGACGCAGTGCTGATCAGCCACGACCACTACGACCACCTGGACCTGCCCACGGTCCGCCGGCTGGTCCGCGAGCAGACCGCGCCGTTCATCGTCCCGCTGGGGATCGGGGAGCACCTGCGCGGCTGGGGCGTGCCGGAGGACCGGGTCGTCGAGCTGGACTGGAACGGCACCCACCAGGTCGGCGAGCTGACCCTGGTCTGCGCCGAGGCCCGGCACTTCTCCGGCCGCGGGCTGTCCCGCGACGACACGCTCTGGTCCTCCTGGGTGGTCGCCGGGCCGCGGCACCGGGTCTTCTTCGGCGGGGACACCGGCTACCACCCGGCCTTCGCCGCGATCGGCGCCCAGCACGGCCCCTTCGACCTGACCCTGCTGCCGGTCGGCGCCTACAGCCCGCAGTGGCCGGCCATCCACATGGACCCGGAGGAGGCCGTGCGCGCGCACGGCGACCTCGGCGGCAAGGTGTTCCTGCCGATCCACTGGGCCACCTTCAACCTGGCCTTCCACGCCTGGGCCGAGCCGGTCGAGCGGCTGCTGGCCGCCGCGCGCCGCTCCGAGGTCGAGGTCGTCGTCCCCCGGCCCGGGGAGCGGCTGGACCTGACGTCGGCCACCCCGAGCACGCCGGACTGGTGGTCGGCGGTCAGCTGAGCCCGGCGAGGACCCCGGGCAGCTCCCGGAGGTCGGAGACCACCCGGGAGGGCGACGGGCCGTCGGGGTCGACGTGGTGCCCGGGCCGGGCCACCCGGACCACGGTCATCCCGGCCTCCAGGGCACCCCGGGTGTCCCGCGCCGAGGCCGGCACGTGCACCTGGACGCCGGCCGCGACCGCCCGGCGGTAGAGCTCGGGGTGCGGCTTGTAGGCGTGCAGCCGCTCGCTGGTGAGCAGGTCCGCGTCGGCCAGCAGCCCGGCCACCCGGGTGCGGGCCAGCAGTGCGTCGTCCACGTTGGACAGCACGCCGACCCGGTGGGCGCGGCGCAGCTCCGGCAGCGCCGCGGTGACGTCGGGCCACAGCGGCCAGTCCGGCAGCGAGTCCAGCAGCCGGGTGGTCGCGGTGTCGACATCGACCGGGCGGGTGGACCAGCCGCGCGCCGCCCAGGTCCCGGCCAGCGCGCGCCGGCAGTGCTCGGCGAACGGCACCCACCCGGCCAGGTCGCGCTGACCGGCCTTGGACCGGGCGTCCCACTCGTCGTAGAGCTGCCCGCCGTCCACGCCGGGGCCGGCGATGTCGGCCAACGCGGCACCGGCACCGGTCCGGCTGTCGACCAGGGCGCTGAAGAGGTCCAGGGTGACGAACACGCCGGGAGGGTTGCACGACGACGCCCGGGGGCACCCAACCCCGACGACCGGGACCAACGTGGCCCCGGTGCCACCGACGGAGGGTCACACCATGGCCGACCGGGACACCCCCACCCCGCAGACCCAGTCCTACGGAGCGACCCCCGCCGGGGCGAGCCCCGCCGCCGCGGGCCGGCACGACAGAGACGGTGACGGCCGGGACGACCGGCTCGAGCGCACCGAGACCCAGGTGACCGGTGACCGGGTGCACGACCGGGACGGCGACGGCCGCGACGACCGTACCGGCGCGCCGGTGCCGACCACGGCCAAGGAGATGGCCGCCGTGCAGCGCGCCCGGTTCGGCGGCCTGCACATGGGGTCGGCGTTCTTCGGCTGGCTGTGCGCGACCGGCGTCGCGGTGATCCTGCTGGCGCTGCTGTCCGCGGCGGGTCTGGCGTTCGGGCTGAACACGGGGGTGGACACCGCCGACGAGGCGGTCGACCAGGCCACCACCGGCATCGGCCTGGGCGCGGCCATCGCACTGCTCGTGGTGCTCTTCCTGGCCTACCTCGCCGGCGGCTACGTGGCCGGCCGGATGGCCCGCTTCAACGGCGCCAAGCAGGGCCTGGGCGTCTGGCTGTGGCTGATCATCATCACCGTGCTCGTCGCGGTGGCCGGCCTCGTGCTCGGCTCGCAGTACAACGTCTTCGACCAGCTCAACCTGCCCGCGCTCCCGGTCGAGTCCGGGACCGCGACCACCGCAGGGCTCATCGCCCTGGGTGCGGTGCTCGTGGTGACCCTGCTGGGCGCGCTGCTCGGCGGGAAGCTCGGCTCGCGGTACCACCGTCGGGTGGACCAGGCCGGCTTCCCGGCCGTCTGAGCACCGGCGCCGGGCGCCCGTCCGGGCGCCCGGCGTCAGCGCAGCAGCTTGGACATCCGCCGGTCGGCCAGCGGCTTGCCGCCGGTCTGGCAGGTGGCGCAGTACTGCAGCGAGGTGTCGGCGAAGGACACCTCCCGGACGGTGTCCCCGCACACCGGGCAGGGCAGCCCGGTCCGGGCGTGCACCTGCATGGTGGCCCGCTTCTCGCCCTTGAGCGTGGCCGCCTGCTGGCCCACCTGCCGCTCCAGGGCGGCGGTCAACGTCGTCCGGACGGCGCCGTAGAGCCGAAGCACCTCGGCATCGGTCAGCTTGTCGGCGGACTTGAACGGCGACAGCTTCGCGACGTGCAGGATCTCGTCGGAGTAGGCGTTGCCGATCCCGGACAGCAGCGTCTGGTCGGTCAACGCGCCCTTGAGCTGGCCCTTCCGGCCGCCCAGCAGCGCAGCGAACGCCTCGAGGTCGACGGCGAGGGCGTCCGGACCTAGCCGGGCGATGCCCGGGACGTCGGCCGCCGACCGGACGACGTAGACCGCCAGGCCCTTGCGGGTGCCCTGCTCGGTGAGGTCGAACCCGGCGCCGTCGTCCAGGTGCACGCGCAGCGCCAGCGGGCCCTTGCCCGGCTTGGGCGGGGCGGCGGGCAGCTCGGACCGCCAGTGCAGCCAGCCGGCCCGGGCCAGGTGGACGACCAGGTGCACGCCGGACACGTCGAGGTCCAGGAACTTCCCGGCCCGCCCGGCGCCGGTCACCTCCAGGCCGGCCAGCGCGCTCAGCGGCGGGTCGAAGGTCTTGATCGTCTGGATGCCGGTCAGGTCGACCCGCGTGACGACCTTGCCGACGGCGTTCTCGCGGAGGAACGCGGCCAGCGCCTCCACCTCGGGCAACTCGGGCACCACGCCATCGTCGTCCTCCGGCCGACACCCCGTCCAGCGCACGCCCCCCGCGCGGGTGGGTCTCAGACCAGCGGCCGGTCCTCGTCCACCTGCACGGTCGCCCCCGGGATGTGCCGCGCGGACTCGGCGACCGCCTGCGCCACCGCCTCCGTGGCGGCCGCGTCGAAGACGCTGGGGATGATGTAGTTGGCGTTGAGCTGGTCGTCCCGGACCACGGCGGCGAGCGCATCGGCGGCCGCCAGCAGCATCCCGGGGCGGATCTCCTTGGCCTTGGCGTCGAGCAGGCCGCGGAAGACCCCGGGGAACGCCAGCACGTTGTTGATCTGGTTCGGCAGGTCCGAGCGGCCCGAGGCCACCACCGCGCAGTACGGCCGGGCGCGCACCGGGTCGACCTCCGGCGTCGGGTTGGCCATCGGAAAGACGATCGCCTTCTCGGCCATCCCCTCCAGCGCCTCGACCGGCAGCACGTTGCCCGCGCTCACCCCGATGAAGACGTCGGCGCCCACGAGCGCGTCGGGCAGCTCGCCGCGCCGGCACTCCGGGTTGGTCCGCTGCGCCAGGGCGCGCTTGGCCGGGGAGAGCTGATCGTCGTCCGGGGACAGCACGCCCTCGCGGTCCCACACCAGCACGTGCTGGGCGCCGGCCTCCAGCAGCAGCGAGACGATCGCCGTGCCGGCCGCACCACCGCCGGCCACGACCACACGCACGTCGGGCAGCCGCTTGCCGACCACCCGCAGCGCGTTCCGCAGCGCCGCGAGGGCGACGATCGCCGTCCCGTGCTGGTCGTCGTGGAAGACCGGGATGTCCAGCTTCTCGCGCAGCCTGGCCTCGATCTCGAAGCACCGCGGGGCGGCGATGTCCTCCAGGTTGATCCCGCCGAAGCCGGGGGCGATGAGCTCGACGGTGCGCACGATCTCGTCCACGTCCTGGGTGTCCAGGCAGATCGGCCAGGCGTCGATGTCGGCGAACCGCTTGAACAAGGCGGCCTTGCCCTCCATCACCGGCAACGACGCGCCCGGGCCGATGTCGCCCAGGCCCAGCACGGCTGACCCGTCGGTGACGACGGCGACCGTGTTGCCCTTGATGGTCAACCGGCGGACGTCCTCGGGGTGCGCGGCCAACGCGAGGCAGACCCGGGCCACGCCGGGGGTGTAGGCCATCGACAGGTCGTCGCGGGTCTTCAGCGGGACCTTGGAGACGACCTCGATCTTGCCGCCCAGGTGCAGCAGGAAGGTCCGGTCGCTGACCTTGCGCACGTGCACGTCCTCGACGGCGTCGAGAGCCGCGACGACCTCCTCGGAGTGCGCGGCGTCCGCGGCCGAGCAGGTGACGTCGACGGTCAAACCGTCCGACCGGGACTCGACGACGTCGATCGCGGTCACCGCGCCGCCGGCGGAACCGACCGCGGTCGCGATCCGGCCGATGGTGGCCGGGTCGCCGTCGGCGGAGAGTCGGACGGTGATCGAGTACGACGCCGAGGTGACCGGCCCGCGGGCGGGGGTGGCCACCTCGGCGGCGGCCGGGGGCTCGGCAGGCGTCTGGGCTGGGGTCTGGGTGTCAGTGCTCATCGCACCGCGATCCTCCCGACCTCCGCGCCCCGGGTAAAGCCCACGAGGCCGACCGTTGCGACCGCATCACCTTTTCGCCTGACTAGTTTGCGTCTCTGACTAGTTGGTGTTAGCTTCTAGTCATGGACGACGACCTGCCGACCGAGTGGCTCCGGGCGGTGCTGCCCCTGGCGGTGCTGTCCGTGGTCGCCGAGGAGGAGACCTACGGCTACGCCGTGGCGCAACAGCTGCAGACCGGCGGCCTGGGCGCCGTCAAGGGCGGCACGCTCTACCCGGTGCTCAACCGGCTCGAGGCCGAGGGGCTGGTGACCTCGTCCTGGCGCGAGGGCATCGGCGGCCCCGGCCGGAAGTTCTTCGCCGTCACGCCCGCCGGGCGGGACCACCTGGACCGCCGCTCGGCGGCCTGGCACACCTTCACCGAGCGGGCCTCCGGCCTGCTCCCGGACCCGAGGAGCACCCGATGAGCAGCACCCCCGAGACCATCGCCGACTACCGGCAGTCCCTGGTGCTGGCCCTGCGCCTGCAGGAGGTACCGGCCGACCGGATCGGCGAGATCGTGGCCGAGGTAGAGAGCCACGTGGCCGACACCGGCGAGGACCCCACCGAGGCGTTCGGCACCCCGCGGGAGTACGCGGCCAGCCTGACCGACGAGCACCGCAAGCCGCCGTGGTGGTGGACGACCACCACCCTGGTGCTCGCCGCCGCCGCCGGCTGGCTGATCGGCCAGGGTGCCTTCGCGGTCCTGCTCGGCGAGCCCTACCTGGGCCGGTCCGGCTGGCTGTGGCTGGGCATCGGCATCGTCGTCGGCATCCCGCCGGCGGTCATGGTGTCCCGCCGGTCCCGCGAGGTCCGCGACCCGCGCACCGGGGCGCCGCTGGTGCGCACCCCGCGCTGGGCGATGCTGCTCTTCTACGCGATCCCGTTCCTGATCGTGCTGGCCGGCTGGGCGGCCATCGAGCTCGTCAACTGACCCACCGTCTCGCCCCCGGCGTTGATCAGCTGGGACGACCAGCGTGCGTCCACAGCCACCGACGCCGGTGGCTGAGGACGCACGGTCGTCGTCGGACCTGATCCACGCCGGTAGGGGAGACGGCCTGAGCCCGGGCTCAGCGCAGCCGGGGCGCCGGCCCGACATCGGTGACGTCGACCCGTCTCGCCCAGTCGGCCAGGGCTGGGGCATCCACCCCGAGCCCGGCGGCCACGTCCGCGGCCGCACCGACGTGCGTCGCACCGCGGTCCAGCAGGGTCCGGGCGCCGGTGGTGTTGCCGCGGGCCGCGTGGGTCAGCCCGACGGCCAGCTGGGCCAGACCCCGCCACAGCTCGCGCTGCGCGGCGGGCCCGGTCTTCCAGGCGTCCTCCAGCACCTCGTGGGCGTGGAAGGGCCGGCCGGCGTCCAGCAGCTGCTGCGCCTGGTCCAGTGTCTCCGCCGCCGTCCGGACCACCCCCTCGGGCGCCCGCGGCTCCCCCGGCTCACCGTGCGGCAGTGGGCGGCCGAGACCGTCCCGGGGCCGGGCGTTGCGGGCCCGACCCTCGTCGTCCCGGTCACGCGCCACCTCAGCGCAGGTGGGTGATCAGCCGGATCGAGACGCCGGCGCCGTCCGGGGTGATGTCGACGTGGTCGCAGAGCTGCCGGGCCAGCCACAGGCCCATGCCGCCCTGGGAGAGGTCCTCGCCGTGTGCCGGGCCGTAGCCGATGAACGGGTCGGTCAGGCCGCTGCCGTGGTCGCTCACCCGACACACCAGGCGCCCGTCGCCGGCCCAGAGCCGCAGGTCGACCGGGGGTCGACCGTGTCGCAGCGCGTTGGTGGTCATCTCGTCGACGGCGAGCAGGAAGTCCTCGACCCGGGTCGCGTACGCGTCCAGCAGCCCGACCCCGGCGGCCCGGGCGGCCAGCTCCCGGCGGAGCCCGCGCAGGTCCCGGACGGCGTTCTCGGCGACCAGCGGCTCGCTGTCCTCCAACGGCTCGGCCGGCACCGGGAAGGACACCAGGAGCTCGGCGGCGTCCTGGTGGCCGGGGTTGGGCTCCTGGTGGTCGCCCACCAGCAGCGTCGAGTGGGTCGCGCGGACCGTGTCCAGCAGCTCCGCGGGCTGCCGGCGGGCGTCGTGCAGGCAAGCGACGCACAGCGGCTCGGTCGCCGCGACGTGGTCCAGCACCGCCTCGAAGCGCTGCCACTCCCGCCAGGAGTCCGGCTCGTCGCCGGCCAACGGCTCGATCAGCACCCGCACCACCGCGGACTCGTCCGGGCGCACCCGGGAGGCCAGCCGCCGCATCGCGGTGACCGCGGCGGGGGCGCCGCCGCCGAAGACCTCGGCCCACTCGACCCAGTGCACGGCGTGCCCGGCCAGCGCCGGGCGGAGCAGCTCGGCCATCTCCGGGGAGACCACCGCGAGGGCGGCCTGACCTGCGTCGAGGCCGGCACAGAGAAAGGACGGGGCTGCGGCGAGCACGGCGTCGTCGTCGCTGCAGACCAGCGCAGCGTGCGGCGAACAGCCGACCTCCGCGCCCACGTCTGTCCCCCGTCTGCTGTCGCCGTCGGTGTCCGTTCCGACGCCTCCGCCCGTCCTACCCGGCCAGGGGCAGGCTAGGCGTCTGCAGTCCGGGGACTTCCACCGAGCCTGCGACGCGCCCCGCCCCCGGCCGCGAGTTGCCTCTGCCGCCGAGCGTGTGCACCCTGGAGGCGAGGACGGCCCGCCCCGAGGTGAGCCGCCCCCGCACCGACCCGCGGTCGTCACCGACCGGTCCGGACCTGGAGGGGGTGGCCGTCGGCCATGGTTCTCGCACTGCAGCACACCGCCGAGCAGCACGGTCGGCGCCTGGACGACGTCGACGCGGCGCTCGCCCATGTCGCCGCGACCGCGCTGGTCGCCGCCGAGCCCGGCCCCGTCGGGCTCGAGCTGGAGGCGCACCTCGTCGACCTGCGGGCCCCCGGCGACCGGGTGCCCTGGGAGCGGATCACCGGTCTCGTCGACCGGTTGCCGGCCCTGCCCGGCGGCAGCCGGGTGACCCTCGAGCCGGGGGGCCAGGTCGAGCTCTCCGGGCCGCCGTTCGACGACGTCGGGGCGGCGGTGGCCGCGCTGCGTGCCGACAGCGCCGTGCTCACCCACCGGCTGGCCGCCGACGGGCTGGCCGCCGCGCCGCTGGGCACAGACCCGCTCCGGCCGTCGGCGCGGGTCAGCCCCGGCCCGCGGTACCTGGCCATGGAGCAGCACTTCGCCGCGATCGGCTGCCCCGGCGCGGGAGCGGCGATGATGACGTCGACAGCGTCGCTGCAGGTCAACGTCGAGGCGGGGCCCGAGTGCAGCTGGACCGACCGGGTCCGGCTGGCCCACGCGCTGGGGCCGGTGCTGGTCGCGGCGTCGGCCTGCTCGCCCTGGCTCAGCGGCCGGGACACCGGCTGGGCGTCGGGCCGCCAGCAGGTCTGGGGCGACCTGGACCAGGCTCGGTGCGGACCGCTGCTGGGCCACGGAGACCCGGCGCACGAGTGGGCGGCGTACGCGCTGGCCGCCCCGGTGATGCTGGTGCGCTTCACCGACGTCGGGGGCGCCGAGCCGGTGACCGGGCCGGTGTCCTTCGCCGACTGGGTCCGCGGCGAGCCCGCGCTGGGCGGTCGACGGCCCAGCGCCGGCGACCTGGACTACCACCTGACCACGCTCTTCCCGCCGGTCCGGCTGCGCGGGGTCCTCGAGGTCCGCTATTTGGACGCCGCCCCCGAGCCCTGGTGGCCGGCCCTGGCCGCGGTCACCGCGACCCTGCTCGACGACCCGGTGGCCGCCGACCTGGCCGCCGGGGCCTGCGCCCCGGTCACCGGCCGCTGGGGCGACGCCGCCCACCACGGCCTGGCCGACCCCGACCTGCACACCGCCGCCACCGCCTGCCTCACCGCGGCGGCCGACCGCGTACCGACCGCGCTGCGCCCCGAGGTGCACGCGCTGGCCGAGCTGGTGGCCTCGGGCCGCAGCCCGGGGGACGCCGTCCGGGAGACCGCCCGGACGGCCGGACCGGCCGCCGCCCTGCTCGCCGCCACCCGTCTCGAGGAGGAATCATGAGCGACCCCACCGACGCCCTCGTCCGCGACCTCGCCGTCGCCCGCGACCGCACCCTGCTGCTGACCGACCTCGACGAGCCCGAGCTGCTGCGCCAGCACGACCCGCTGATGAGCCCGATGGTCTGGGACCTCGCGCACATCGGACAGCAGGAGGACCTCTGGCTGCTGCGCGGCGGCGAGGCCGGTCGGCCGGGCGTGCTGCCGGTCGATGTCGAGGCGCTCTACGACGCGTTCACCCACCCGCGGGCCGTCCGCGCCGGACTGCCGCTGCTGCCCCCGGTCGCGGCCCGCGGCTACGTCACCGACGTCCGCTCCCGGGTGCTGGACCGGATCGCCGCATTCACCCCGGACGACGACCCGTTCGACGTCGCGATGGTGGTCAGCCACGAGGAGCAGCACGGCGAGACCATGTTGCAGACCCTGCAGCTGCGCCGCGGGGACGCCCTGCTGGGCACCGGGTCGGTGCTGCCCTCGGGCCGGCCGGGGGTCGCCGGCACCAGCGTGCTGGTCCCGGGTGGTCCGTTCGAGCTCGGGGTGGACGGCGTGGACGAGCCGTTCAGCCTGGACAACGAGCGCCCGGCGCACACCGTCGACGTGCCGTCCTTCCGAATCGGCCGGGTGCCGGTCACCACCACCGAGTACGCCCGCTTCGTCGCCGACGACGGCTACACGACCCCTCGCTGGTGGTCCGCGCGCGGCTGGGAGCACGTCCGGGACGCCGGCCTGGCGCGCCCGATGACCTGGCACGCCGACGGCACCCGGACCCGGTTCGGCGTCGTCGAGGACGTGCCCGGGGACGAGCCGGTGCAGCACGTGACCTTCTACGAGGCCGAGGCGTACGCCGCCTGGGCGGGGGCCAGGCTGCCCACCGAGCAGGAGTGGGAGAAGGCCGCGGCCTGGGACCCGGCCGCCGGCCGGCGGCGTCGCTTCCCGTGGGGCGCCGCCGAGCCGACCCCGGACCTGGTCAACTCCGGCGGCACCGCGCTGCGCCCGGCCCCGGTCGGCGCGTACCCGGCCGGCGCCTCGGCGTACGGCGTGGAGCAGCTGCTCGGCGATGTCTGGGAGTGGACCTCGTCGGACTTCACCGCCTGGCCCGATTTCATCCCGATGCTCTACGCGCAGTACTCCGAACCGTTCTTCGGCGGGGACTACAAGGTGCTCCGCGGCGGGTCCTGGGCGGTGGGCGCCTCGGTGCTGCGCCCCAGCTTCCGCAACTGGGACCACCTGCAGCGCCGTCAGGTGTTCAGCGGGTTCCGGCTGGCCTGGGATGTGTAGACACCCGCATGTGTAGGCACGTCGCGTGGCTCGGGCGGCCCCGGTCGCTGGCGTCCCTGGTGCTGGAGCCGCCGTCCGCGCTGGTCGTGCAGTCCTACGCACCCCGCCGCCAGCGGCACGGCACGGTCAACGCCGATGGCTGGGGGGTGGGCTGGTGGGCACCCGACCGGGCCGAGCCCGCGCGCTGGCGGTCGGCGTCCCCGCTGTGGGGCGCGGCCTCCTTCGCGTCGGTGGCGCCCGCCGTCTCCTCGTCCTGCGTGCTGGCCGCGGTCCGCTCGGCGACCGTCGGCATGCCCATCGAGGAGTCCGCGGCCGCGCCGTTCACCGACGGCCGCTGGCTGCTCTCGCACAACGGCCGGGTCGACCGGGCGGCGCTGCCGCCCACCCCGGGCGCGGAGTCGGTCTGTGACAGCGCCCAGCTGGCCGCGCTGGTCTTCGCCCGCGGCACCGACTCACTCGGCGACGTCGTCCGGGAGGTCGGCGCCGCCGACCCCACGGCCCGGTTGAACCTGCTGGCCGCCGACGGCACGCGGCTGCTGGCCACCACCTGGGGCGACACGCTCTCGGTGCTGGTCACCGACGAGGGCACCGCGCTGGCCAGCGAACCCTGGGACGACGACGCACGATGGGTCGACGTCCCCGACCGGCACCTGGTGTCGGTCACCCCAGACGGCACCACCCTGGAGGCACTTTCGTGAGTTTCACCCTGACCGACCACCTCGGGCCGGTCGACGCCGGGGCTGCGCTGCGCGCCGACGTCACCGCCGGCCTCACCGCCACCCCGAAGACGCTGCCGCCGACCTGGTTCTACGACGAGCGCGGCAGCGAGCTCTTCGACGAGATCACCCGGCTGCCCGAGTACTACCCGACCCGGGCCGAGCGCGCGGTCCTCACCGAGCACGCCGACGAGATCGCGGTGCTCTCCGGCGCGGACACCCTGATCGAGCTGGGCAGCGGCACGTCGGAGAAGACCCGGCTGCTGCTCACCGCGCTGACCAGGGCCGGCACGCTGCGCCGGTTCGTGCCCTTCGACGTCGACCCGTCGGTGCTGCGGAACGCCGGCGCCGTCCTGGGCGAGGAGTTCCCGGACCTCGCGGTGGACGCCGCGGTCGGCGACTTCACCCAGCACCTGGGCGACCTGCCCCACGAGGGCCGCCGACTGGTCGCCTTCCTGGGTTCGACGATCGGCAACCTGGAGCCGGTGCTGCGGGCGTCGTTCCTGACCTCGGTCGGCGCGATGCTGGACCCGGGCGACTGGTTCCTGCTGGGCACCGACCTGGTCAAGGACACCGACCGGCTGGTCACCGCCTACGACGACGCCGCCGGAGTGACCGCGGCGTTCAACCAGAACGTGCTGACCGTGGTCAACCGCGAGCTCAAGGCCGACTTCGACACCGACGCGTTCGCCCACGTCGCGCGCTGGGACGCCGAGAACTCCTGGGTGGAGATGCTGCTGCGCTCCCAGCACGAGCAGGTCGTGCACATCGGGGCACTGGACCTGGACGTGCAGTTCGCCGCCGGGGAGGACCTGCGGACCGAGGTCTCGACCAAGTTCCGGGTCGAGCAGGTCGCCGCGGAGCTGGACGCCGCCGGCCTGCGGGTCGCCGAGTCCTGGACCGACCCGGACGGGGACTTCGCGGTCACCCTCGCGACCCCGGTCTGAGGCGCGGGCACTCTCCCGGGCGCGAGGTGCATCCACGCGGGGGGCGGATCCGGAAGAGGGGGTGAGCACGCCCCCTCCACGGAAGGAAGACCATGACCGCCCTCCGCAGGTCACTCCTCGTCGGCGCTGCCGGCGCCCTCGTCCACGGGATGAGCGCCGCCCCGGCGCTCGCCGAGGACGGCACCGCGACAGTCTCGGTGCTGCACGCCGTCCCCGGTGTCCCGGTGGACGTCTACGCCAACGGCGAGGAGCTCATCCCGGATTTCCAGCCGGGCACCCTCACCGACCCG
>JBBSVA010000015.1:0-50936 GCA_038233915.1 Mycobacteriales bacterium
GACTGGATCATCAACTACTACAACACGGTCCGCCGCCATTCTACACTCGACTACTTGACGCCAGCGGAATACGAACTAGGATATCGGAAGACTTATCAACCGGCAGCTTGACCCCGTGTCCGCTTTACCGGGAACACTCCAGCTGCACACCGGCGATCGGGGTGAAGGCGGTGCTCACCGAGCGGGCCCGCGTGGAGGCACGCCGTCGGGTCGGGCAGGACGCCCACAGCGTGGCCGCCATCGCCGCCGACCTCGGCGTCGGCTGGCCCACCATCATGCGGGCAGTGCGGCACTACGGGCAGCAGATCCTGGACTCCCAGTGGCTACCCACCGCCGTGGTCAAGCTCGGGCTGGACGAGACGGCGTTCCTGGCCGCGACCGCCAGCAGTCACACCCAGTTCGTCACCGGGCTGCATGCGTGAAGCTCCCACCCGACGCTCCTTGACCGCGGGTGACTGGTTGACCATAATTCGGGTCATGTCGATTCAGTCTCTGGCGTCCGTGAAAGCGCACTTCAGCCACGTCATCGACGAGGTTGCCGGGACGCATGAACGAGTGACCGTGACCAAGAACGGCAGCCCGGTCGCCGTGATCCTCGCCGTCGAGGACTACGACTCACTGGTCGAGACGCTCGAGATCCTGTCCGACCCGAAGGCCACAGCCCAGATCCGGGAGGCCGAGTCGCAGATGAGCGACGGCGAGGTCTACGACGAAGCCGACGTGCGCGCCGCGCTGGCGGCACGCCGCCGGTGAGCCAACCGCGGACCTATGCCGTCGTCCTTTCCGCGGCGGCCAAGCGCGCCATCGAACGCGACCTTCCTGAAGCCGTCGCCGTCGCCGTCGTCGACTTCTTGTTCGGGCCGCTCGCCGCCGATCCTCACCGGGTCGGCAAACCCTTACGGTTCGACCTGGAGGGCTACTGGTCCGCCCGCAGGGGCCAGTACCGAGTCATCTACTCGATTCACGACGACCAAGTCCTGGTCCGGGTGGTACGCATCTCGCACCGCGCCAACGTCTACGGCTGATCAACACCCCTCAGCGGTCACGTCGACAGCCGTGTGCGTCTGTGGCGTGCCGCCCCTCGGACACAGCATTGCCCCGGGATTCCAGCAGGTCAGGAACCCGGGGCTTTCTCGTGTCTGGCTGTGAACCGGCCGGGTGGTACTGCGGTTCCACTCGGCGGCTGACAATCCCGACTCCGTCTACGGGCCCAGCGGGCCTTCGGTGGCGGACCGTTGATCAACTAGGCGGCGTTGCTGACGGGCTCATCATGTACGGCGGTTATGACGGTTGCGGTGGTGGCTTGCTCGAGGGCGGTGCGTAGCGCCGGCGGGTGGAGGTGGCCGTTGACGCGGCGGAACTGCTTGCCGGCCTCGACCATTCCGGTGGCGCACCAGCGCAGCGCCAGCTGTCCGTCGCGCCAGCGCTTGACGTTGCCGGCGTGATCCCGGCGGATGGAGATCATCGACTCGATCATGTTCGTCGCCCGCATCGATCGGGCCAGCGTGGGCGGCAGATCCAGTCGCGGCACGGTCAGTGTCTCGGCCAGGCCCTCACGCAGGCTGGCTGCCGCCCCCGGGGTGGGTCTTGCCCATCTCACGGGCCAGTGCGAGCAGGGCCGCCTCGGCCTCCAGCGCGGAATCGGCGTGGTGGGCGTCGGTCATCGCCCCGCCGGCGCTGGCGCGTAGCCGCTGTGACAACTTGTCCTTGACGTTGCGGATCTTGTGTAGTTGGCAGCGCTGTATCACCGGGCGGTCGAGCACGTCGACGACGGCCTCGCGCAGCGCCTTGGACCCATCGAGTCCGACCAGCATCGGCCGGGTGACGTCCAGCCCCCGAGCTCAGAGGTCGGCTGCTGGCCGCCGCCAAAAGGACTCCGGGAGCTCGTGGACGTGCTGGCCGGCCCGGTCCAGATCGTCGGCCTGGTCCCGGAGCGCCCGGAACATCGGGTCGCCCCCGTCGGCGAGCTGACGGGTCACCTCGGCGTTTCTCCGGGCGCGTGTGGCCACGGCCCCCCGCAGCCCGGAGCGGTCGTCGTCGTACCCGTAGGCGTCCAGCAGAAGGTGCAGGCGCCGGTACCGGTCCTCCACCGGGCCCGACGCAATCGGCCACGCCGACCCCGGAGCGAGCAGGGGAACCCACATCAGAGCCGAGTACGCCAGGTCGAACTCCCGCGAGCACGGTCCCGCGACGTCCCAGTCCACGAATCCGACCAGCTGTCCCCGCCGCCAGACCGCGTTGTACGGCGCGGCGTCGTTATGCCCGATAACCAGACCCGGCTGCCAGCGCTGACCGGCGAACCAGACCGCACGCTCGGGCGGCACGAAATCGACGGTCGCGTCGTGCAGCCGCCGCAACCAGGAGCCGACCTGCGCCAGGGCCCCATCCGAGGAAACCCACCCGGGCCAGGGCCGCGCATCTGCGACCGTCTCCCCCTCCAGATAGGTGAGTACCTCCCGTCCCGCGTCGTCGAGCCCGAGCACCCGGGGCGCCTGCGTGAAGTCTGCCTGTTCCAGATGCCGCAGCACCGCGTGGACCGTGGTCGTCCACCGGCGGAGGGGGCGATGCACCGAGTTCCCGACGCGGACGACCCCGGGCGTGGTTCTGCCACCGGCGAGCAGTTCTCCACCCGTTCCATCGACCGTCGATGCAGCGTCCTCGACAGACATCAGCCTCACCCTCCGGTGGTGTGCGGGCGTCCAGCGTCTCCGAAACCGCGTTCCGGCGGCTACTGCTTTCCGGCGAACCGCCCCGGCTCGAGTGGTGCCCACCAAGGTGGTGTGCTGCGTGCGGGTTCCCGGCCCGGACGGGCGACGGATGCAGGAGGTCCGCACGGTCACCACGATGACCGCAGTACTGCTCGGGCTGGGTGACTGGCTGGCCGGGCTGGGGGTCACTCGCGTGGTGATGGAGGCGACCAGCGACCACTGGCGGGCGCCGTTCTACCTGCTGGAAGACCGGGAACGCGACGCGGCGGTGCTGGCCGAGCTGGCCCGCGGGTCGATGCGATCCAAGACAGGCGCCCTGACCGAGGCGCTCACCGGCCGGTTCACCGAACATCACGCGTTCCTGCTGTCCCGGATGCTGCATCGGGTGGACGCGATCAGCGCCGACATCGCCACAGTGGCCGACCGGATCGAGGTCCAGATCGCCCCTTTCGTCTCGGCGGTGGCCCGACTGGATGAGATCCCGGCGTCGGGGTCACCGCCACGCAGACGATCATCGCCGAGGTTGGACTGGACATGTCCCGGTTCCCGACCCCGGCGCACCTGGCGTCCTGGGCCCGCTTCGCCCCCGGAGTCAGCGAGTCCGCCGGCCGCAAGAAGGGCAACACCGGCACCGGGCACGGCAACCGCTACCTGGCCCGGGTGCTGGGCGAAGCCGCCGTCGGTGCAAGCCGCACCCACACGTTCCTCGCGAGCGGTACCGGCGCATCGCCCGCCGCCGCGGAACGAAACGAACCATCGTCGCGGTCGGCCGGTCCATCCTGATGATCGTCTGGGCACTGCTCTCCGACGAGGACGCCCACTTCGTCGACCTCGGCTCGGGCTACTACGACTTCCGCACCAACCCCCAGCGCAGGGTCCGTAACCACGTCCGCGAACTGCAGGCCCTCGGCTACACCGTGACTCCCCACCACGCAGCCTGACCGGTACCGACCCAGCCCGCAACGTCGTCCCGGCTTCACCGGAACTACCCCTGCCCGGTCACCGTGGATGTTCGGAGTAGCTCACCGCGACGTTCGCCGGTGCCCTGACGGCCCGGCGGATCGACCCCACCGGTCTGGTGGGGCACGCGCGCGGGGAGGTCGAGTTGGAGGGCAAGGTGTTGGTGGTCACGCGCATCGAGGTCACCTAACACCGGCCTGGGCTTCCCCGAGCAGGACGCCGCGAAGGTCCTGCGAGTGCTGCGGGTACACGCCGACGGGTGCCCGATCGCCCGCAGCCTCGCGGGCGCCATCGTCATCACCACGCAGCTCGGCTGAACGCCGGGGTCCCCACGTCCACGCCGGGTACGCGGGGGGAAGATGCGCCGGCACGGTGGTGTTATCCCGGGCATGAAGGTCGAGATCTGGTCTGACGTCGTCTGCCCTTGGTGCCACATCGGCAAGCGCCGGTTCGAGGCTGCGCTGGCCCGCTTCCCGCAGCGGGACGCCGTGGAGGTCGAGTGGAAGAGCTTTGAGCTCGATCCGGGCGCCGAGTCGGCGCCAGCCGACCGGCCGGTCGGCAAGGGCGACTACGCCGAGCGACTGGCTGCCAAGTACGGCACCGACCTCTCCGGTGGGCAGCAGATGCTCGACACGATGACCGCGCAGGCTGCCGCTGAGGGCCTGGACTTCCGGTTCGACCGGGCGTCTCGGGCGAACACCTTCGACGCCCACCAGCTCATCCACTTCGCCGGGCTGCGCGGCGTCCAGGACGCGGTCAAGGAACGGTTGCTGCGCGGCTACTTCACCGAGGGCGAGGCCGTGGGCGACCGGGACACCCTGGTGCGGCTGGCCACCGAGGCCGGGCTGGACGCCGACGAGGTGCGGACCGTGCTCGACGAGCAGCGCTTCGCCGGCGCCGTCCGGGCCGATGAGGCCGAGGCCGCGGCGATCGGGATCAGCGGCGTCCCGTTCTTCGTCGTCGACCGCAAGTACGGCATTTCCGGAGCCCAGCCGGCCGACGCCCTGCTGCAGGCACTGGAACGGGCCTGGTCCGAGCGGTCCCCGTTGATCGCCGTCACGGGCGGCGCGGCGGGCGCCTGCGGACCCGACGGCTGCGCCGTCTGATCCGGATCGCTGCCTGGCCGACCGACGGTGGGCAGTGCCGACGTCCGGCGAGCCGCCGTGCGACGAAGCGCGCGATCGCGCCTCGTCGCTCAGCTGGTCAGCATGCAGCCCTCGACCGGCAGCGCGTGCTGCTGATAGAGCACCCCACGTCGCTGACCAGACAGACCGGCGCAGCAGCCAACTCGTCTGGTCACCCGGCCGGTTCATCAGCACACGGGGCATCTATGACTCCAGGTAGCCCTCTGCGTAGTTGTCGGTCATCTCCGAGGCGAAGAACCCCGGCGCCAGAGCGTTGACCCGGATCCCCTTGCGGCCGGTCCACTACTGGGCCAGGTCGCGGGTCCGCCCGATCAGCCTCGCCTTGCTCGCGGCGCAAGCAGCCTGTCCCGCCCCGGGTTCAGTCCATGGACGCTGGAGATGTTGACGATCGAGCTGCCCGGTTGCATCACCCGCCCGCAGGCCTGTGCCATCCAGTAGCAGCCGTTGGGGTCGAGGTCGATCACCACCCGAACTGCTCGGGCGTCTCCCGGGTCGCCGGATGCACCGTGCCGATGCCGGCGTTGTTGACCAGCATGTCGACCTTGCCGAACTCGGCCCCACTCTTGCGGGTAGTTCTGCTGGATGGCGGGGTTCAGCACGGCCTGGGTCGTCCGGGTGCCCTCAGGTCCCGTGGCACCCCTCTACGCCGCCGGAGGCACCCCCGCGCATCCTCGAGCTGTTCGAGCGGTCCGGCCTGACGCAGACGTTCTTCTCGCCGGGGCACGCGATCGAGACGGTCCCGGGGCAGTTCGCGGCCTGCGTCGCAGGCGAGCAGGAGATCGGCGTGCACGGCTACCGCCATGAGAACCCCGTAGCGATGAACCGGGAGCAGGAGCAGGCAGTGCTGGACCGCTGCATCGAGCTGATAGAGAAGCGGGCTGGGCACGTCCCACCGGTTACGTGGCCCCGTGGTGGGAGTTCAGCGGCGTCACCAACGAGCTGCTGCTCGAGCGCGACATCACGTACGACCACTCGCTCATGCACCGGGACTTCGAGCCCTACTCCGTCCGGCTGGGCGACTCGGGACGAAGATCGACTACTCGGCGTCGGCGGAGAGCTGGATGAAGCCGTTGGTCCGCGGGGAGGAGGTCGATCTGGTCGAGACCCCTGCCAACGGGTACCTCGATGACCTGCCGCCGATGATGTTCATCAAGTCCAGCCCGAACAGCCACGGCTTCCTGAACCCTCGGGACATCGAGCAGATGCGGCGCGACCAGTTCGACTGGGTGCACGCCGGGATGGACTACGCGGCCATCACCATGACCATCCACCCGAACGTCTCCGGACGCCCGCAGGTGCTGCTCATGCTCGAACGCCTCATCGAGCACATCAACGGTCACGACGGCGTCCGCTGGGCGACCTTCGACCAGATCGCCGAGGACTTCCTCAGCCGCTCCCCCCGGACCGGTGGCCGGTCGTAGACCGGGAAACCACCTGAACAGGAGGCCGGCTCCGTCAGGGCTGCTGGGGGAGGCAGTCAGTCAGCTGCTCGTCGTCCCACAGCTCCTCCGCGGGCGGAGACCGACCGACTCTCGGTCGCCCTGTCCCCGGCGAGTCCTGACGATCCGCTCCGACACGGTCTGATCGGCACGTCGGCGGGCTCGTTTCCGAGCGATGGCGTTCATGAGCGTCCTTGCTGAAGGCGTGTGCGGAAGTACCGTGTTGCCCCTCGGACACTTCGGGGTGGGAGCCCTCCCACCACCCCCGCAAAGGCGAATCCAGGGCGATCGGCCCTCTTCTCCACGTGATGGGTCATCCCAAACGGGCCCGACGAGGACGTCGCTCCAGGAACCGCCGCCCGTCGCGCGGCGAACCACCACCGGCCTCCGCAACGCCGCCGGCCCGGCCCATCACCGGCCCACGAACCGGCAGCTAAGACCGTTGTCGCTCTGCCCAGCGGACGAGGAACTCGCCTGCCGAGCCCGCCAGCATGAGGAAGCTGCCGATCACGAACAGCCAGATGCCGGCCGTCTTCAGGGCCTCGAAGAAGAACAGGATGCTGCCCACGAAGAAGGCGGCGTTCCCGATCAGGCCGAGGATGCGGTGGATCCACGGGAAGTCGTGGATCACCTCGCTGATCGGCCGCCGGCCGGCGGTGCGGGACGGGCTGCTCGTGGTCTGCGTGTTCGACATCGGCCGGGATCTACCCCGCAGCCGTTCCCGTTCACACCCCGTCGCAACCACGTCAGCCACATCTAGAGCGGCGGCATGCTGGGTCGCGCCCTCGTGCAGCAACCGCGCGAGGGCCTCGATGTCATAGCGCTCGAAGGCGTCCACGTAGCGAGCCGCTCGGCAGGGTCGGCGTCCTTGGCGATGACCTGCCGCTCGCTGACCGAGCGGTCCTGTCAGTCTCCGCATGCGCGGTTCCGGCGACATCGGCGCGTGGATGTTCGGGCCGGGTGTGGAGTGCCGGGGCTCGCGGGTGTGGGCGGTCGAGGCGGGGAGCCCGGCCGTGGCCCAGTGGCGGCGCAGTCCCGATGGAGGATCCCAGCCGTGGGCACTGCACGTGCTGGAGACCGACGGTGGGCGGGTCGTCCACATCTCGCGCTTCCTGAACCTGGACAACGAGCTGTTCCGGGCGCTCGGCTTGCCGCTCCACCCGGGGCCGCGATGAGTTCCGCGCCACCGGTCGGTCAGTAGGAGCAGGAACGACGAGGGGAGACCATCAGTGCTCACCGACAGCCCGGCCTTCAGCGGTTTCTCCGTGGACGACGCCGTCGCCGCCCGCAGCTTCTACGAACACACGCTCGGGCTCCGGGTCGCCGACGGTCCCGAGATGGGCGGCTTGCTCCAGCTGCACGTCGGGGGCGGGGCCGAGGTGCTGGTCTACCCGAAGGCCGACCACGTCCCGGCCACGTTCGCGGTGCTGAACTTCCCGGTGGCCGACGTCGAACAGGCGGTCGACGAGCTCAGCGGCCGCGGCGTCCAGTTCCTGCACTACAAGAACCCGTCGACGGACGAGAGGGGTATCACGCGCGCTGGCGGCCCGCTGATCGCCTGGTTCACCGACCCGGCCGGGAGCGTCTTCTCGGTGATCCAGCAGACCTGAGGCGGCTCGACTCGGAGGACGACGGCGCAGTGGCCGGGGACGCCTTCCTTAACGATCTTGTGAACATGTGCTGTCGGGAGGTGAATCTCGTCGAAGAAGCGGGCATCAGCCCTGGACAACCATCACATGGAGGTCACTGTGCTCGGCTTCATCGGACTACTGCTCGTCATCTGGGTGGCGCTCATCGTCATCGGCTTCGTCTTCAAGGCCTTGTTCTGGCTCGTCATCGTGGGAGCCATCCTCTTCATCGCTACCGCTGCGTTCGGCTGGGTGAAGCGAAAGACCAACGCGTAAAGCGCCGACACCCCGCGTCCGGGGGGGCCGCCGCAGCAGTGGAAGCCCCCCGGATGGGTGCGCAGTCGGGAGCGGCGTCCTCGACCACGTGGACCTCAGTCACGCCGACCGTCTCCCTCCGACCGCTGGCTGGTGCGTCACCCGCGCCCCCACAGCCCCTGCGCCTCCGCGAGGCGACGGCAGAACAGGCACCTGTGGCCTGGGGCCTGAGCTCAGCGCGAGACGGAGGTTGCCGCGGAGGAGCATGGCGAACGCGGGCGCTGGGTGCATCTGTTCGTGGAAGCCGAGGTGCCGGCAGTAGAAGCCGATCGACGCGCCGACGATGTAGCGGACGGTCACCGTGGCCGTCAACTGCCTCCTTTCCCGACGCATGGCCAGGGTCGCCCTCCCCCCAGGCCGTCGTCCACAGGCCCGGGCGCGGCCCCGAGCTCCAACTCCGCGACGACGCGCCGTCCCGCAGGACGGTCCGCGCGGGCCTCGTCGGCAGCCAGTCAAGTCTCCGCAAGCGGCAGCCGCCGTGGAGCCACCGATATATTCAGCGGCTCCGTTACGGCATCCGGTGGCTGGTCGTCAGTAGCTGAAGCAACTGGCGGCTTCGGGCCCGATCCACTCCCAGAGTTGCACCGTGCCCCCGAGCGTGGCGTTCCCGAGGAGGGATTGATCGTCCAGGGCCTTCGCTCGGAAACAGATGGGACAGACCAGCAACGTCCCGCCGGCGGTGGCCAGCCTGGACATGAGGTCGGGGATGCCCGGACATCCATCGCAGGCTTTTCCGACTGCAACACCCTCGGTCGCGAGCCGGACGGCTTCCTTGGTGAGGAAGACCAGCGTCGGACGACCGGCCTCGGCGGCGGCCACGGCGACGAGCAATGCCACGGTCACCCGCTCAGCGTCCTCCAGGCCGGTGGCAAGACTGATGGCGGCCTTGTTGCTCATCGCGAGCTCCGCGCAGACGTCGGCGAGGCGAGGGGGGACGCTTCCCGGTGGAATCCCGAGCACAGCAGGTTGAGCCGGGTCAGCCGTCCGTCGGATCCGGCGTCGGCATACACCTGCTGCTCGATGACGAGCCAGCCCTGTCCTCGCGCCTCGGCCTGCACCCGCACCCGCCAACGCAGGTGGAGTCGCGGGCCGACCTCCCCCACGACGGCATCGACAAGCTCGAACCGTTCGACCTCGCCGAACCAGTGGTGGAACGCCGCGCTGATCTGCTCGGAACCGTCCCATTCGGCGAAGCCGCGGGGCAGCAGGGCGGAGAGGTGTGCGGCGTCGTCCAGGGTGGCGGCGATACGCGAGAAGTCCTGGGCAGCCAGGCCGTCCAGGAAGGCCCCCGCGACGGTGAACAGGGCGGCGTCGGAACGGGGAGCTGCGGGAAGAGGTGCGGTCGCTGTGGTCATGCACGTTGTTCTACCGGCGGCGGCAGCGGCCGCGGATCGGGCAACTGCCCGATCTTCGCGTCAGGAATCCGCGGCCGGGTCGCCCACCAGCCCGTGGCGCATGGCGAACATCGCCGCCTGCGTGCGCGTCGAGACGCCCAGCTTGCTGTAGATGTGCTCGAGGTGGGTCGAGACCGTCTTTCGGGAGACGGTGAGCTCTGCGGCGATCTCGGGATTGGACAGCCCCCGGGCGAGCTGGACGAGGACCTGCGCCTCCCGTGCGGTCAAGCCCGTCGGAGGCGGCGTCGCCCGGCGCACTCGCTGGCCGGCCGCGCCGAGCACGGCGTCGACGGCATCGCCGTCCAGCCGGCCGGCGCGGACCTCGTCGCGGAGGACCGTGGTCGCGGCCTCGGGGCACAGCGCCTCCCGGTGCGGGCGGCGCTCCCGGAGCGCCTGGTGGACGTCGGCGGCGGCCAGCAGCCGCGAGGTCATCGGCAGGGCGTCCCGACCCAGCGCGTGCGGATAGCCCGATCCGTCGAGCCGTTCGGAATGCTGCGCCGCGCAGCGGGCGACCGCCGAGAGCGCCGGCAACCGGGCGAGCATCCGCTCGGTCAGGTAGGGGTGGGTCCGTGCACGCTCGCGCTGGGCCAGCGTCCACGGCCGCGGCTCATCCCAGACAGCACTCGGAACGCCGATCATCCCCACGTCGTGCAGCCATGCCGCCCGGCGCACCAGGACGACGTCGCGGGGCGCCAGTCCCAGTCGCTCGGCGCCGCCGGACGCTAGGACGGCGACCGCGCGGGAGTGCCCCAGCCGGAACGGGGACTTGAGGTCGGCGAAGTCGGCGAAGGCCTCGAGCGCGCGGTCCAGCCGGTCCTCGTCCAGCGCAGCGCCGAGCCGGGGATCCAGGGCGATCACCTCGTCCCACGCCTGGATGGTGTCGAGATCCGCGAGCACCGCGGCGGGCTGGGCGGTGAAGCAGTCGACCAGCCGCGGGTCGAACTGCGTGCCCCGTCGTTCCCGGGCGACGCCGACCGCCGCCTGGACGCCGCCGGTGGCGTGGAAGGCCTCGATGTTGTCCGCCAGGTGCACCAGCCGCACCGCCATCGCCAGGTCCTCACCGCCGACGACGCCGGGGACGCCGCGGCCATCCCACCGCTCGAAGGCCTGCAGCAGCGGCCGGCTGACCTCCTCACCGAGGTCGAGCCGGCCGGCCAGTTCACTGGCCGCCTGGCAGTGTGACTGCATGACCCGCTGAACCGACCGCCCCGCCGTCACCAGGAACCTGCCCACCATGCCGACCCGCCGCAGCGTGGAGCTGCCGTTGCCCAGGTGCCGGGCGACGAAGACCGCCATCGACACGCCGGCCAGGTCGCCGTCGTGGCTGTCGGCGTAGAGCTCGGTCTCGTCGCCGAACAGCTCGGCCAACTCGCTGGTGTCCGCGGCGCAGCCCACCCAGGTGAGCAGGGACGTGTAGTAGGCGGCCGCGCGGACCGGGTCCTCGACACCGGCAGCCTCGGCCAGCCGCAGCGTGATGACGGTCTGCCGAAGCACCCGCTCCATCGGGCGGCCCATCCCCAGATCAGCGACCAAGGACAACGTCGCCACGAGGTCGGACAACCTCACCGGTGCGGCAGCGGCCCCCATCACTCCGGCATCCTGTCCCCTCATGACCTGTCCCGACAGGGAGTTCGGCCTCCTCGGACTCAGCCACGAGTCACGGACGTCGCTGCGGCTGCATGGGCCGGACAGGGCCTAACCGATCTGGCATGAGCCGCTCGTCACCGGTCACAAGCGCATCGAGACGCCGCAGGCGTGCGGAAGGCACCGCTTCTCGCTGACCGATGCAGGGTCGCGTGGGGACGTACTCCGGCGGCATGCGCCGGCGTCTTGGCGTCGTCGAACCTCGCGCGGAGAGAGTCAGTCCCAGGCGGGTGGCGATGCGGTCCTTTGCGGAACTGGTCGTCCGTCCGTCGTTGCGTGACCGGGACTAGTCGTCATGACAACTTGGCCTGTCACGGCGGTCACCGCCCCTGTCAGCCAGGTGATCGACGACGTTGACGGCACTCATGAGCGGGTGACGGTGATCAAGACCGGTAGCCCTGTCACCGTGATCCTGACCGTCGAGGATGACGAGTCCCTGATGGAGACCCTCGAGACCTTGTCGGACTGACAAGCAGTCGCGGACATCCGCGATGCCGAGTGCCAGATGACGGAGGGTCGAGCGGAGGACGACAAGCAGGTTTGGAGGGGGCTGGCCGGGTGCCGGCCGTGAGCACAGGTCGGTAGACCGTCCGGTGTCCCCCGGAGCGGAGCGAGCGATCGAACGCGACCTCCCGACAGCGGTGGCGGCTGCCGTCGACTTCCTCTACGGTCCGCCGGCCGAGAGACCCCACCGTGTCGGTGAGCAGCTGCGGGCCCAGGTCGAGGGCTACTGGTCAGCTCGACGGGGTCAGTGCCGGGTCATCTACTGCATCCACGGCGACCTGGTGCTGGTCCGCGTCGCCTGCGTCGTCCACTGCGCCGACGCCTACGGCTGAGGACCGCTCGGCCCTCGCCCGCACCAGCCCGCGCACCAGAGGCGGGTGCGTCGGCCCCCTCCGGGCGGTCGTCCAGCAGGGCCACCGCGACCTCGACGTGGGCCAGCTGCCGACGGCACTGCTCCCCCGCGGGGCCGACTCCTCCTGGTCGACCGGAGAAGGCATACGACGCGCCGGGTCCGGCGGACACCGTCGACTGCGCGGGACCGACCGCGATGGCGGGTGCGTCGTCGTCCGGTCTGACCCGTCCCTCGCCTGCCGGCCCCGGTCGTCGAGGAGAAGAACGCGAACGCGCGACAACCCGGTCGTGGTCGGACTCCCGCGTGGTCGAGGATCTCCTAGGACCTCGCCGTCAGCCGAGCGAAGCGGTCAGGGTGACCTCGTCGTCGGTGATGGTCGAGCACGCGAGGGTCAGCGGACCGGCGGAGACGCTCTCCCCTTGACCGCAGGACACGTCGCGATCGCCGATCCGGAAGGTCGCCCGGCCGTCCTGGACCGTGCCCAGCACGATCGACGTCCCGAGGACGTCGGCCTCGGCACCGTCACCGGTCAAGGTCACCGAGCATTCACGACCAGAGCAGTCGACAGCGGAGCTCGTCTCAGACCCGCCGGCGGTGTCGGTGGCCCCAGGCGACCCGGTCGTCTGGTCCGAGCCACCGCTCTCAGTCACCGGGGCACTCTCCGTTGCGCTCACCTGGGGGGTGCCGTCGGTGGCCGTCGGCTCAGAGTCGTTTCCGCACCCGGTCAGGGCCACCAGAGCGAGACCTCCGGCGATCGCGACGGCAGAGAATCGGCCACGATTCGTTCTCGTCAGCTCCATGATCCGACGCTAGGGGCATCCGGGGGTGCGCGCGCGGTCGATCAGCAATCCGTTACCACACCGTCATGGTCGGCTCGACGTCGGGCCGGTCGGTCAGCCGAGGACGACGCCGCTCCCCGCAGTGCCGACGGCGATTCCGGACGGACGCACCTCGATGTCGGTGAGTCGCTGTCCGAATGGCAGCGGGTCCAACGGGACCTGCAGGCTGAACCGCTGGGTCACGAGCAACTCCGCCAGGCCCTCCAGCGGTCGGTCGACATCCAGCCGAGTAGGACGCAGCACCAGGGCATCACCCTCCGCGTCGATGCTCACGAGGGCCGACACCGGAAGGACGGTGCCGAGCACGTCGACTGGGCCACTGACCCGCAGCTGGCTGTCTCCTGCGGCCTCGACGTCGAGAGCGCGCCCGGTGAACCGCAGGTAGCGCTCGAGGTCCTCGTGGGCCAGGAAAGCGTCTTCCACCGCCTGCTCCACGAACAGCTGGCCGGTGTTGCCATCAAGGAGGTCGGGGAAGGAGAGATAGACGCCCCGTAGGTCGGCCGCGTAGTCATCCAGCCGGAGCGGCCCGGAGGAGACCGATTCGATGGCGACCTCGACGTGGTCGTAGCGCCCGCGCAGTGCCTGGATCAGGACCGGACCACCATGGACCTCCACGGTCGGCCGTTCCTGCACGCCGGTCTGCTCCTGCAGGGCGCGGGCGAGCACGGATTCCGCTCCCCAGCGGGCCAACCGGTCCGCGGTCCAGAGCAGCACGATCGTCCCGAGCACGACCGTCACCGCCAGCCAGATGGTGCGCCGGCGCTCGACGGCATCCGTCCGTGGTGGTCGCTCGTCTGCCCCGTCTGCCCCGTCTGCCCCGCCCTCCTCGTCAGTCGCGTCGACGGGCCTGAGGTCGTCCGTCACCGGGGGCCCCCACGTGACGAGACCGACGCCGCCGTCGGCTGAGAGCGCCCGCGCTCGGCCTCCTGCTCCAGCAGACCGAGCTGATCCCCGGCTGCCGTCCGGCCGTCCGTGGTCCGGATCCGACTGCTCGGCCATCCGGCACGACGTCCGAGGAGCGTCAACACTGCAGGAGTGAGCACCGGTCGGATGATGAAGGTGTCGATGAGTAGGCCCACCGCCATCGTGAACGCCACCTGGCGGAACGTGCTCAGCGGGATGATGGCGACCATGGCGAAGGTCGCTGCCAGGATCAGGCCGGCAGCGCTGATCGCTCGTGCGGTCGCCGGCATGGCGACCGCGATCGCCTGGGAGAGCGGTCGGCGGGCGGCCTGTTCCCAGATCGCCCCCACCGCGAAGACGTTGTAGTCCGAGCCCAGCGCCAACAGCAGGACGGCAGTGGCGAACGGCACGTAGAAGGTCAGGCCCGGCTGGCCGAGCGCGTCCTGGAAGACCATGACCGTCAGGCCGACTGCCGCGGCGACCCCCAGGGTGCTCAGTGCGAGGAGCACGACCGGCGCGACCAGGGAACGGAGGAACAGGGCCAGGATCACCAGCTCCACCAGGAGCACTGCACCCAACGTCGGGGGCAGGTTGTCCCTGGTCACGGTGGCCAGCTCGGCGGCGATAGCTGTTTGCCCGGTCACGCCGACGGTGACGTCCTCGACGCCGGCCTCGGCCAGCAGGACGTCGAGAACGCCCCGCAGCTCCCCCAGGTCGGCGATCGCGGTGGCCGACAGCGGGTCGCTGTCCAGGATGACGACGAACCGGGCCGTGTCGCCGTCGGTGGACAAGACGATGCCGTACTCCTCGGGCAGCGGGTTCTGAGCCGGACCCAGGACCTCGGCGACGCCGGGCTGGACCTCGATCGCCCGTTGGAAGCGCCGGAGAGCCTCCCGCTGCCCGGCCACCCCATCCCCCGTCACGAGCACCTCCGTCGGTGCGACGACCCCGCGGACCCCGGAGTCCTCGAGCACCTGGACACCGCGCTGCACCGGGTCGTCTCCAGGCAGACCGCTGGTGAAGGACACGCCCAGGCGCAGATAGGACAGCGGGAGGGTGACCGGGAGGAGGACCGCGAGACCCAGGAGCAGTGCGATCGTTGCTCCCTTCCGCTCGGAGACGGCGCGGGCGAGCCACCGCATGCCCCGACCGGTGCGTTGCTCGGCCTCCCGGCCCCCACTGGACCAGGACGGCGCGAACAGCCAGGGACCGAGGATGGCCAGCAGGGCAGGGACCACGGTGAGTGACACGACCAGACCGGTGACCACCGTCAGGGCCAGCGCCGGCCCGAAGGCCCGGAACAGGTCGAACTGGGCCACCAGCAGAGCTGCCGTTCCGGCCGCGACCGTCAGGCCCGCGACGGCCACGATCGGGCCCTCGGTGAGGACTACGCGACGGGCCGCCTCCTGCCGGCGCAGCCCCCGGTCCAGGTGCCGCCGGAAGCCGGAGAAGAACAGCACGCAGTAGTCGGTGACGACGCCGATGAGCAGCGCCGCGGTCAGCGGTCGCAGCTGGTCAGGCAGGGCGAACCCCAGGGCCGAGGCTGCGGACGCAAGCACCCGGACGGCGATGACGTAGGCCAGTCCGGCCACGACCAGCACCACCACCGGCGCGACGACCGAGCGGAAGGTGAGCCCGACGACCAGCGCGATGAGGACCAGGGTGGCCACCTCGAACACGTGCAGCCGGCTCTCGAGGTAGTCCGCCTGCGCGACCCGGGCAGGTGTGATGCCGGTGACGTAGGTCTGCACCGAGGGTTGGTTGTGGAAGTGGCTGGCGTACTGGCGGGCCAGCGCGGTCGCCTGCGACAGCGAGGTCCCCTGCGACACGTAAAGGTAGGTGACCGCGGTGTCGGGCGTAGACGTCGGGATCGGTACCGCAGCGATGATCCCGCGGCCGGAGGGCGGGACGTAGCCGTCGGCGGTGGCCTGGGTGTGCGCCAGCGCCCACAGTGCGACGTCGGCTCGGGTCAGCGGTGAGAGCCCCTCAGGGTCGTGCACGACCACGGACGTCTGGGAGAGCACCGGTACGGCGAACTCCTGAAGGCTGAACTCCTGGACGGCGGCCGCTTCACTGTTGGGGGGGAGCAGCGCATCGATGTCACTGCCGCCGCCCCCGCTGCCCGAGGACGGCAGCGCGATCGCCATCACGGCGAGGACTGTCCAGCCGGCCAGCAAGAACCACCGCCCGGCCACCACCGCCGTCTGACAGGCGGTCGCCATCCTCCGGACTGCCCGGATCGGTGGCCCGGCGAGTGTCCGCGTCCACTCCTGTGGGGACACCCGGCCCTCCCGCTGTGATTGGCTCACGCCATCCCTGCCAGGCAGGGTAAGTCCTGCGCCTCAGAGCTGCCGCGTGGAGGAACCCATGGTCCAGGCACCAACTCCCGACCACGAGAACCGGCGGCTGGGACGAGCTCGGTCCAGCTGGCTGGCGGGCGGGACGTTCGTCGTCGGTCTGATGGCCGGCGTACTGCTCACCGGCCTGCTCGGGCAGGACCCCCCGGTGCAGCCGGTCGGCCAGGGTGCCGCGCCGAGCGGCTCGCTGCCGACCACCACGGAAGGGGCGGGCGGGGACCGGTTGAGCGCGGCGTGCCTGCGGGCGATCAACGCCGCACAGGACATCGCCGCCGCGGTCGAAGATGTGGGGATCGCTGCCGCCGCTCTGGACGCGGCCCAGCTGGATCTGGCGATAAGGCAGGTCGAGCCCTTGCAGCAGCGGTTGCAGGAAGCCACCGCCGACTGCGAGGTGGCACCCGGGACCTCGCCCGGCGGACCGACGACAGGGTCCCCGAGCGCCCCGACGTCGCCAGGCCCCACCGCGTCTCCGACGGACTGAGCCCGGGCGACGGCGCCGCCCGGACCTGCCGCCCCCAGCGGTCCGGCCCGGCTGACCGTGCCCCGAGAACGACGGGTTCTGGGCCGTCGCGCCCGACGGGACACCGACCGCGCTGCCCGCGTCCTCTCCGGTTGTGCCGCCCCCCGCACGGACGAGGCTGCCTCCGTGGACACCGACATCCTCGTGATCTCCCTGGCGGTGCTCGTCTTCGGCCTGCTCGCCGGCCGGCTGAGCGGCGCCGATCACCATGTCGATGGTCGTCACGGCCTTCGGTCTGGTGCTGAGGCCCGGAGTGCTCGGCATCGTGGACCTGGACGTAGGGAGCGAGGTCGTCAGCGTCCTGGCAGAGGTCACCCTGGTCGTCGTCCTGTTACCGATGCGTCCCGGATGGACCTGCGGAGGGTCCTGGGTGAGCGCCGGCTGGCCCTTCGCCTGCTCGGACTCGGCCTCCCGCTGGCCGTGCTGTTCGGCCTCGGCGTAGGGCTCGTGCTGCTGCCGGACATGCCGGTCGCTGCCGTGGCCCTCCTCGCGGTCACCCTCGCCCCGACCGATGCCGCACGGGGCCAGTCGTTCGTGGGGAACGACTCGGTTCCCATGCGCATCCGACAGACCCTCAACGTGGAGAGTGGTCTCAACGACGGACTCGCCGTGCCGTTCCTCACCGTGTTGCTCGACATCGCCCAGGCACGACACGGGATCTGCGGTTGGTTACGTCGGTGGGTGTGCTGGTCGGGTGCGTGGTCGGCTGGGCGGGCGGCCGGCTGCTGGAGCAGGCCGCGGCCCGCGACTGGGCCACGGACACGACACAGCGTCTGTCCACCATCGCCCTGTCCACCATCGCCCTGTCCACCATCGCCCTGTCCACCATCGCCCTGTCCACCATCGCCCTGGCCGCCGTCGCCTACGCCGACAGCGAGGCCAGTGGTGGCAACGGCTTCGTCGCCGCCTTCACGGCGGGGCTCGTCGTCGGGACGACGGCCCGCTCGCTGCTGCCGAGGACGACCGGGTTCGCGGAAGCCGACGGGCAGCTGCTGACGCTGGTGACGTTCCTGCTCTTCGGCTCGGTCGTCGTCGCCGACGTCCTCGGGGACCTGGACTGGCGCATCCTGGTCTACGCGGTCGCGAGCCTGCTCGTCGTCCGGCCGCTGGCCGTGGCGGTTGCGCTGCTCGGCAGCAAGGTCCGCCCGTCGACGACCGGGTTCATCGGCTGGGCAGGGCCTCGGGGTCTGGCTTCGATCGTCTACGCCGTCCTCATGGCCGACTCCGGGATCCCGGCCGCCGCTGAGGTGGTCCAGGTGGCGGCCTGGCCATCGTCCTGAGCATCTTCCTGCACGGCCTCACCGCCGCCCCGATCAGCGACCGATACGGCGCCCATATGTACGGCCCCATCCCGGGAGCCCTGAGCACTCCGTCGTGAGTCATCTGCCGCTCCGGCTGCCACCCCACCCGGACCGGGACGCCTGAGCGAGCCGCCCGCCCCCCGCCACGTGTCGACGTCATGCCCTCGCGGTCCGGTCCGGTCCGGTGCGACCGATCCGCAGCTGGTGCGTGTTGTGGATCAGCAGGGTCGGTGAGGAGTGCAGGATGGTGCCGGGATATCCACCGCAGCCAGGGTCGCCGGAACCGGAGAGGCGGCCTGTCCCGGCTGGCACTGCTGGGGCGTTCGCCCACTCGGTGATGGCGGACCCGGTGTCGTCGGTCGCCTACGCCATCGAGGCAGCCCTTCGCGCTCTGGACGGGGATCTCCGCCTGCTGCTGCCGACGATGGCCCTGGTGGTGGCGACCATCGCCCTGGTCATCACGAACTACCTCCAGCTGGGCGGGTCGGTTCCCCGAGGGTGGCGGGGCGGCCGCAGCGGCCGGCAGCGCGTTCGGCGACGCGTGGTCCTTCATCCCGATCGGCGCCCTGATCGTCGACTTCGTGCTGACCATCGCCATCAGCGTGTCGGCGGCGGCATCCGCGGTGATCGGCTTCATCCCCGCCTTTGAGCCCCCTCGTCTCCGTCGCGACCGCCCGGCTCATCGCCCTGCTGCTGTACCGGTCGTGGGTCCCGGCCGTGCACCCGGGTGGCATTGCCCACGCCGTCGTGCACAGCCACCGGGGATGACCCGTGCGGGGCGATCTGGAGGCCTCCCATCGCCGGCTCAGGCCTGTCGATCATGGACACGGAATCGTTGAGCGGCCGTACGAGGCCGCGGGCCTCACCGCGGGCAGTGGACCGACACGTCCCTGGCACGTCGTCCCCGCATCCTCCTCCCGCTGGGGGCGCTGGTCGGACCGTCCTGCGTGACGGCGACGAGCACCTCGGGGGCCCGCTTGAGCGGAACGCCCTCGGCGACCGCGTCCACCATCCCCGCCGATGAGGCCACCGCAGCCGAGCGGGAGATGGCGCGGGCGATCGCCGACCCGGATCGACGCCGAGCGCACGGCACGCGGCCCGCCCTGGGGCGACGACCTGGCCGCGGTGGCCCGCGGGTGGATCACCGAGATGGCCGAGTGCGGCACGCTCGAGCACCAGGACATCCGAGCGCTCCTGGGCCGCGCACCTGTCGCGACCTGCAGGGAATCGAGGAGACATCGTCCAGGCCACCGACCGGGTACGGTCTGGGACCATTCACAACGGCTGGATGCACGCCGACGACCACCGGGTCGACGTCGTCGACTGCGGGTGGAACCGGATCGGGTTCGCCTTCCGCTGTGCCGATGACGGCCCGGTCTCCTCGACCCACGAGTTCGGACGCACCGCCACCGCCCACCTCCCGTCGGTGTCCACGACGACGCCCCCGGCCGATCCGGCGGTCCTACCCGAGCAGGACGGTCCCCGATGCAGTTGAGCCCCCGTGCCAGGGTCGCCGTCCTTCGGCAGCGGCTGCGCCGCGGATGGCGGTCCCTGCCCGGGCCGGTCCGGCACTTCGTGGGCTGGCTGCGCAGTCCGGAGTTCGTGACGACGAGTTCCAGCCTCGCCTTCTACGCATTGATCTCTCTCCCGCCCATGGTGCTGCTCGGTTTCTGGATCGCCGGCTGGTTCATCGACGACTCCACGCTCGCCGACCTCGGCACAGCTGTGGACAGCCAGTCTCCCGATCGGTTGCCCGTCGCCGACGTCCTCAGGGCGCTGATCGAGGTGGCGGGGCGCACCGGACCGATCGCTGCGATCGCGGCCGTGTGGCCGGCGACCACGTATGGCGCCGCGCTCGCCCGGGCGTTCACGACCGTGGCACCGCAGGCCCAGCACCGCATCCGCGGCTGGCGGGGCCGGCTGCTCGCGCTCGGGCTGATCGCGACACTCCCCCTCGCCGTGTTCTGCGGTCTGGCTGCGGTCTACCTGGTCCCACGGGTGGTCGGACAGGGCATGCTGTTCACCGTCGCGTTGGGAGTCGGCTCGCTGCTGGTGCTCGGGACACTGATCGGTGTCCTCTACGCGCTGTTCCGGCTGCGCGACACGAGCATCGGCGACGTGGCCTTCGGTGCCGCCGTCGCCACCGGGCTGGTGGGCCTCACCACCGCGGGCTACCTGGTCTACCTGCAGTTCGCCGACTTCACGCAGCGCTACGGCGCCACCGGCCTGGCCACCGTCGTGCTGCTGGGGCTGTGGCTGCTGCTCGGCAACGCCGCCCTCCTGGTCGGGTACCGGCTGATGCTCAAGCGAGCGGCCCGCCGGGAACCGGGTGCGCCCGAACCCCGGCCGGCCGAGGAGACCACCGAGCCCGCGGAGGAGGCGACCAACTACGCGGCCGGGGGCCGGTAGAGTCGGCCGCCCGTTGCGCCGCGACGGTGAGCAGGCTGCCCCGGTACGGGACGATCGTCCCGTCGCGGATGTCCGCTGCGGCACGGTCGGCCGCCCTGGCACCAGGCCGGCGTCGGTGCGCCGCTCTCGGCCTGCTGACTACCGTTTCCCACCGGCGCTCCACCCGACCCCGGCCTGACCGGCCAGCGTCGCCGTCGCCAGAACTCCCGCGGGCACCCGACGTCGATCGGTCTGGACGTCGCCCTGCAGCGACCACCCTTCCAACCGCTGGTATCCAGTCCGTGATCGCGTCCGGTCCGGCGGCGATGACGATCCTCCCGGTGACGTTCACGTGCGCTCCTGGGGTCGTGGGTGTGCTCCGACACCACGCCCGGCTCCCAGGTCACGAGCCTTCGCGATCGGCCGGAGGTGCAAACCGGGGGCTGACCTCGCGACCGGTGGGCAGATCTTCGTAGGCCTTGCGGCGGTCGGCGCGCACCTGCTCGTACTCCGCCGGGCTGCGGGCGCTGTCGAGCGCCTCGGCGTCGCTCTGTGGCGTCGGCAACGTGTGCGCTTGTACCAAGTCGTCCCTCGGACACCACGTTCTGCACACGGGTTCGGCCTGTGGTCGCCGCGCAAGCGCCTCACCGGCGTGTAGTCCGCTGCGCCGGCGGGTGACCGCGATCAGGCGGGCACCATGTCGACCTCGTAGACACCGAACTGGCCGTCGGCCGTCACGATCGGCACGTTGAGCAACTGGGCTTGCGCGATGATCAGCCGATCGAACGGGTCCCCATGGTGCTCGGGCAGGTCGGCAACTCGAAGAGCGTGGGCATGCTCGACCGGCAACGCCGTCACACCGGACAGGCGCATCCGCTCCGGCACGTACTCCGCTGGCGGCTCGGGCAGCGGCAGCTTGCCGAGCCGGTACTTGATGGCGATCTCCCAGCTACTCGCCGCCGAGAGCAGCAAGGTGTTGGCGCGATCGGCGAGGAGATCGACCACCTCGCCCCGAATGCGGTCAGGGGTCGTCTGGAGCCACAGCCACACATGAGTGTCGAGCAGGTAGGACGTCACAGACTGAAGCTCTCCAGCACCGCAGCGGGCAGCGGCGCATCGAAGTCCTCCGGCACGGCGAAGCGCCCGCGGTCAGCGCCGAACCTCCGCTGCCCCCCACTGCCCGCAGGCACGAGGCGGGCGACGGGCGCGCCGTTGCGCATGATCTCGATCTCCTGGCCGGCATCGACCAAGCGCAGAAGCCGGGACAGTTGCGTCTTGGCCTCGTGCACGCCCACCCGAGCAGCTGGCTTAGTCATGGACTTAGTCTATGACGACGGAGGTCCGGAGCGGACGGCTGTCAGCCGACGTGGCTCAGCCGTGGGCGCATGTCGCGTGTCGCCCCTCGGACACCAGATCACTGGTTCAGACCAGTGCCGAACGGGCTGGTCCGCCGCCCCAGCTGCCATCGACCGGCCTATCGCTCGGGGAACGGCCTGGTGTGGTCGTCCCACGCATGTGCTGCGGCGAGCAGGTCCTCGCGCTCGAGTCGGAGCGGAACGCTGTAGGCGTAGGAGTCGCACGGCGCCTCCTCCCCCGCGCCAGGCCGATCAGGCACCGATTCGGGGGACAGGTGGACGCGGAGGACGAGGTAGCCGTCCTCCGCGCCTGCGAGGCTGAACCCCAGGTTGGGCTCCGTGAACGTGAGCAGACCGTCCGAGTCCTCAGTGGGGGCCTCGGTCACCGGGACGCGGCCCTCGGCAGCCGCCCGGAGCCAGTCGCGGAGCTCCCGCGCCTCCCACGTGGTGAGGCAGGAGTCATAGAACTCCCAGGACTCGCCTGCCACCGTCCGCACCCGACCGTGGATCTCCAGCCAGTTCGCGTCCCAGTCGCCCGGCTCGCTCGGCGGAGCGGGGAACTGATACCGGGTCGGTCGGAGCTCGACGCTTGCGCCGTCGGAGGAGGTCAGCAGCACGGCGCGAGCATCTCAGGGCCTGCTGTTCCCACCGGCGCGTCTCGCCGGAATGTCGATGCCGCCTTCTGCCATGGCCCAACATCAGGTGGCCCCGTGCGTCACCCGGCGCCGACGTCCGTGTCGGGCTCTTTCCGCACTCCGCTCAGCAGGTGCGACATCCCGGCGGTGAAGTCCCGGGTCACCACAGGCACCACGAGGTCGCCGGCACCGCGCGGTGGCGCCGAGCGGTGACCTTCCACGTACCTGTCAGCTCGACCCAGCTCCACAATGCCCGATCCGTCGTCCCGGAACGTCGGCCGGGCGCCCGGGCGGCATCGTCCACGCCGTCGTGCACAGCCCCTGGGGATGACCGTGCGGGCGATCTCGAGCGGGGAGACCTTTCCCTCACCGGCTCAGGGCCGGTCACCGTTCCCCCGGCCCGTGCGGCTCGGGCCGGGACGGACTGGGCGGATCAGGACACCGGCCACGTCGGACCGCGGCGTTCGGGCGTCGTCCCCGACGATCAGGACGTGGGTGGCCCTCGTCGCCAACCCGGTGCTACCACCGCCCGAGCCGAAGCCGGGCCGACTACCGCGGGAACCGTCCTCGGTGGGGCAGATCGCTCGTCTCAGGCCTCCAGTCGCGTCTTGAGCTCGGCCAGGGCATCCGTGTAGATGCCCGAGATCGCCTCGGCCAGACCCGTCTCCTCCTCCAGCGTCGCAGCGGCGAAGTCCGCCGACCAGAGCACCTCGGTGCCGTCGGCATGCGGTCCCACGGACAGCCGGGAGCGGTACTCCTGGAGTGCGAGCGGACCGGTGAGGTACTCGTAGACGTAGCTCCGGGCGGCGGCGTCGTGATCGACGATCCGCTCGGTCGCGTCCCCTCCCCCGCCGGCGAACGTCGCGGTCCGGACGTCGCCCTCCATCGAGGAGCTCTCGATCGCCGGCACCCAGTCCGCGATCGCAGCCGGGTCACCGGCGACCTCCCACACGGCGTCCGGCCCGGCGGCGATGACGATGCTCTCGGTGACGTTCACGTGCGCTCCTGGGGTCGTGGGTGTGTCCTACGACACCACATCCCTCACGATCTGGCCGAGGGGTGCAGGCCGGGCGTCGCGACCCGTGTGGGGTCCCGGGAGCCTCGGTACGGTGCCGGGCGGGGCGCCGTCGGACGCCCACCCGAGGAGGACTCGTCCACGAGCACCGCCGCCACCGCCGCTGTCCTGCCCGCCACCGGGCAGCCCTTCAGCCTGCAGCAGGTCACTCTCGACGACCCCCGACCCGACGAGGTCCTCGTGCGGGTGGTCGCCGCCGGGGTCTACGGCACCGATCTCGGTGTGCAGGCCGGGCACATCCCCTTCCCACTGCCCGGTGTGCTCGGGCACGAGGGCGCCGGGATCGTGGAGGCCGTGGGTTCCGCGGTCACCGCGGTGACGCCCGGGGACAAGGTCCTGCTCACGTTCACCAGCTGCGGGCACTGCACGAACTGCCTGGCCGGTCACCCCGCCTACTGCGAGACGTTCCTGACCCGCAACTTGTTCGGTGGCGCCCGCGCCGACGGCTCTGCCACCGTCCACGGCGCCGAGGGTGACCTGCACGCGCACTTCTTCGCCCAGTCGAGCTTCGCGACCCACGCCCTGGCCGAGGAACGCAGCGTCACCGTGGTCTCCCCCGACGCCGACCTCACCGTGCTGGCCCCGCTGGGCTGCGGTGTGCAGACAGGCGCCGGAGCCGTGTTCAACGTCCTGCAGCCGACGCCGGGCAGCAGCGTCCTCGTCCTCGGTGCCGGCGCGGTCGGGCTGTCTGCGGTCATGGCCGCCGCACTGACCGGCGCCCACCGGATCATCGTCGCCGACCTGGTTGGCTCCCGCCTCGAGCTCGCCCGTGAGGTCGGCGCCACCCACGTGGTGAACTCGGGTCAGGCCGATCTGGAGGACACGCTGCAGGAGATCACCGGGGGCCGCGGCGTCGAGTACGCGGCGGAGACCACCGGCAGCGCCCGGGTGCTCGAGGCGGGCATCAGGTCGCTGGCGCCGATGGGCACCATCGGCGTGATCGGCGCCCCGTCCCCAGGCACCACGGCCGCGTTCGACATCAACGTCCTGCTCGACGGCCGCCGCATCGTCGGCATCACGGAGGGCGACTCCACCCCGCAGCTGGTCCTGCCGGCCCTGGTCGAACTGGTGATGCAGGGCCGCTTCCCGTTGGACAAGCTCATTCGCCGCTACCCGTTCGAGCAGATCAACGACGCTGCTGCAGCAGCCGCGAGCGGCGACGTCCTCAAGCCCGTGCTGACCCTCGGCTGACGCCCCCGGCCGGCAGCCGGGGGGCCATCTCCTCCTGCGTCGCGCGCAGGTCGGCCCCGTCCGGCCCTCGTCGACGGTCGCGGGGCCAGACGGTCAGGTGGGGCAGCTGGGCTGGCTCAGGACACGACGTCCGGGACGGTGTGCCGGCTCTCCCGAGGTGGGCGGACGTAGTCGTCCGTGGACGGCGGGCGGGGCGGCAGCGGGGGCGGCTCGGGGAGGGCGTCCGCGTAGGGCACCTGGCCGAGCAGGTGGTGGATCACGTTGAGCCGGGCCCGCTTCTTGGACTCCGCGTCGACCACCCACCAGGGCGCCTCGGGGATATCGGTCGCCGCGAACATGACGTCCTTGGCCCGGGAGAACTCGACCCAGCGGTCGCGGGACTCGAGGTCCATCGGGCTGAGCTTCCAGCGCTTGGTCGGATCCGCCCGCCGGGCCTGGAACCGCCGCTCCTGCTCGGTGTCACTGACCGAGAACCAGTACTTGACCAGCACGATCCCGCTGCGCACCAGCATCCGCTCGAACTCCGGGCAGGCCTGGAGGAAGTCCGCGTGCTCCTACTCGGTGCAGAACCCCATGACCCGCTCGACGCCGGCACGGTTGTACCAGGACCGGTCCAGCAGGACCATCTCCCCGCGGGCCGGCAGGTGGGCCACGTAGCGCTGGAAGTACCACTGCCCACGCTCGCGCTCGGTGGGCGCCGGCAGCGCCACCACCCGGGCCGACCGCGGGTTCAGGCTCTGCGTGATGCGTTGGATCGCGCCCCCCTTGCCGGCGGCGTCGCGGCCCTCGAACACCACCACGACGCGCAGGCCCTCGGCCCGGACGTGCATCTGCTGCTTGACCAGCTCGACCTGCAGGAGCGCCAACTCCCGCTCGTACCGGGCGCGGTCCAGCGGGCGCCCACCGCGGCCGCGCGTCACTTCTGTCGGCCTGCGGCGGTCACGACCCGCCCATCGCGCCGGCCAGCGCGGTGAGCACCCACATCGAGCCGAAGAGGAGGACGAGGACCAGGGCCCCGAGCGCTGCCCACACCGCCCCGCGGTCCCACAGCCCTGGAGCACGGTGCTCCAGGACGGGGTGGCCGGTCGTCGTGGTCGCCACGGTGGGCTCGTCGAGCTGCGCGGTCATGGTCGCTCCCGTCCGGCCGACCTGGGTCGGCGCCTCGGACGTCGGAAGGCGCCCACCCCCGACCCTGGCCGAGTCCCGAGCCCACCGGAGGGGGCGGGAGACCCCGCCGGGGAGGACCGAAGTCCTGCGTGCCGGTGCCCGGCGCCACCCTGGGCGCCCGGGGCTGGGCGGGCGACCAGCTGGCCGCCTGGTCGGCGGCTCGCGCCCGCTGTTACAGCTGGGCCGACGCCCGGGTCGCCGTCACCGGGGTGCTGTCCCAGGCCGGGGTGCTGGACCTGCGGGCCGGGGACGCCGCCGGCCTGGGCGGGGGCGCCGTCCGGGCGTTCGTCGGGACCCGGACGAGACCGTCGACCCGGCCCAGCAACTGCCACTCGACGTCCCGGTGCGCTGCGTACACGGCCGGGACGACGACACCGTCATCGACCCCGGGTCGGTCGCCTGGGCCACCCAGCTGAACCTGCTGGCCGAGCTCGCCGGTTGACCGGACCAGACTCACCGTCATGGTCGCCTTCTTCCTGCCCCGCGCCGAGGACCCCGACCAGGCCGAGCGGCTCTACGAGGCGCTCGCCGAGTTCGCCGGGTGCGAGCCCGCCCCGCCCGGTGCCCGGGTGCAGTCCGTGACCTTCACCCTGGACGGCGCACGGTGGGTGGCCGCGGTCGGCGAGGAGCTGGCCGGCACGCACACCACCTCGCGGCTGCGTCGTGGGGAGCTGCTCGAGCACACCCGGGAGATGACATCGGCCACCCGGGTGCTGGCTGTCTACCCGGGGTCGCCCACCACCGTCGTCACCGACGCCGCCCCGATCACCGGGGCCACCTCGGAGTGGGCCAACCCGTTCACCGTCACCCCCGACGAGGTCGTGCTCTTCACCGGCTGAGCGTCGGCCCCAGCCACCTGGTCTCGAACGAGGCCCGGCTGGTGCGGCTGCTGGCCGAGCACGACCCCTACCGCACCCCCCAGCTCCGAGCTCAGACCGACAGCAGCACGGCCCGCGCCACGATCACGGCCAGGAACACCACGGTGAACGCCAGGTCCAGGCCGATCCCGCCGACCCGCAGCGGCGGCAGCACCCGCCGCACCGGCGCGATCACCGGCTCGGTCAGCCCGTGCGTGACCCGCCGGACACCGCCGATCCGCACTCCCCCCGCGGGGGACAGCACGCCGACCCAGTCGACGACGACACGGGCGACGAGCAGCAGTTGGAAGAGCAGCAGGACGGTGGCGAGCAGGGCGGTCACGGGGACTCCTCCGGTGGTGGTCGTCCCACGGTCTCCCCGCCGGCTGGACGCCGGCGGGGAGCAGGCTGTGCGTCCCCGATGAGCACCGGCGTCGTACCGTCGGACAGGTGAGCGCCACCGTCGACGAGACAGTCCTGCTGGGCCACCGCTTCGCCACCGAGCTGCCCGAGTTGGCCCGGCCGTGGGAGGCCGAGGATGCCCCCGGACCCCGACTGCTCGTGCTCAACGACGGCCTCGCCACCGAGCTGGGCCTGGACCCCGAGCAGCTCCGCTCCCCCGCGGGCCTCGGCCTGCTCACCGGCACCCGGGTCCCCGCCGGCGCGACGCCGGTGGCCCAGGCCTACGCCGGGCACCAGTTCGGCGGGTTCAACCCGCGGCTGGGCGACGGCCGAGCGCTGCTGATGGGCGAGCTCACCACGCCGGACGGCCGGCTGGTCGACCTGCACCTCAAGGGCTCGGGCCGGACGCCGTTCGCCCGCGGCGGGGACGGGCTGGCCGCCGTCGGACCGATGTTGCGCGAGTTCGTGATCAGCGAGGCCATGCATGCCCTCGGCATCCCGACCACCCGCTCGTTGGCCGTCACTGCCACCGGGGTCGGCGTCCGGCGGGAGACCGTGCAGCCCGGCGCGGTGCTGGCCCGGACGGCGAGCAGCCACCTGCGGGTGGGCAGCTTCCAGTTCGCCCGAGCCACGGACGACGTCGACCTGCTCCGCCGGCTGGCCGACCACGCGATCGCCCGCCACTACCCTGCGGCCGCCGACGCCGAGCAGCCGTACCTCGCGTTCTACGAGGCCGTCGTCGCCGCACAGGCGGAGCTGGTGGCCCGCTGGATGCTGGTCGGCTTCGTGCACGGCGTGATGAACACCGACAACTGCACGATCTCCGGGGAGACCATCGACTACGGGCCGTGCGCGTTCATGGAGGCCCACGACCGGGCCACCGTGTTCAGCTCGATCGACCACGGCGCCCGGTACGCCTACGGCAACCAGCCCGGCATCGTGCAGTGGAACCTGGCCCGGCTGGCCGAGTCGTTGCTGCCGCTGCTGCACGCCGACGTCGAGCAGGCCGTGCCGATCGCCGTCGCCGCACTGCAGGGCTTCGTGCCGGCCTACGAAGCCGCGTTCACCGCGGGGCTCGCGGCCAAGACCGGCCTGGACGCCGCTGTCGCCGCGCCGGTGCTGGCCGACCTGCAGGAGCTGCTGCAGTCCGCCAAGCCCGACCACACGTCGTTCTTCCGGGCCCTGGGGAAGGCTGCCCGCGGCGACGCCGAGCCGATCCGCGAGCTGGTGATCGACCTGGCCGCCCTGGACAGCTGGCTGGACCGCTGGCGTGCGCTGGGCCCGGACGCCGACGCGATGGACCGGGTCAACCCGGTCTACGTGCCGCGCAACCACCTGGTCGAGGAGGCGCTGACCGCCGGCACGGCGGGCGACCTGGAACCGTTGACCCGGCTGCTGGAGGCCGTGACTGCGCCGTTCGACGAGCGGGCCGGCCTGGAGCGGTACGCCGAGCCCGGTCCGGCCGGCACCTACGTCACCTACTGCGGCACCTGATCACGCCCCCGCCGCGTCCCAGCGGCGCGCGAGCACCCGCATCGTCGTCCGCAGCTCCGCGGGTTGCACCTCGCTGATGTCGGCGTCGAAGGTGGCCAGCAGGCCGGCCACCCCGGCCCAGGACCAGGCGCCGAGGGTGACGCGGCAGTGCGCGGGTCCGTCGTCGGCGACCACCGCGCCGCCGGGCAGCCACGGGGCCACCACGGCCGCGGGCAGGTGCATCCGCACGGTGCCCAGACACGGCCAGGCCGCCGGGGTGTCGCCCCGGTCGACCCGGGTGGTCAGCCAGCGGGCGACGTCGTCGTCCGGGAGCGGGCGGCGGGTGAACGGCGTGCCGGTCGGGTCCAGCACGTGCAGCCGGTCGACCCGCAGCGCCACCCACACCGCCCGGTCCGGGTCGTGCGCAACCAGGTACCACCGACTGGCCCAGACCAGCAGGTCGTGCGGCTCCACCCGGACCGGCGGCACGAACCCCTCCTCGCCGGGCTGCCGGCGGCGGCCGTCGGGGGACACCACCTCGACCCGGAGCAGGTGGCCACGCCGCAACGCCTCCCCCACAGCGCGCAGTGTGCCGGGGGCGACCGGTGGCGCAGCGAACTCCCACGGGTTCCACAGCGACGTCGTCCGCACGGCGTCGACAGCGGCCTGCAGCGGGACGGGCAGCACCTGGCGCAGTGTCGCCAGCGCCCGGGCCGCGCCCTCGGCGACCCCGGCCACGGTGCCCGGGACGGTCTGCAGCGCCAGGGCGACGGCGACCGCCTGCTCGTCGTCGAACTGCAGCGGCGGCAGCGTGCTGCCCGCGCCCAGCCGGTAGCCACCGGCCGGCCCGCTGGTGCCCTTGACCGGGTAGCCGAGCTCGCGCAGCATGCCCAGGTCCCGGCGCAGCGTCCGGTCGCTGACCCCGAGCCGGGCGGTCAGCTCGGCACCGGTCCACTCCTGCCGGGCGGCCAGCAGCGACAGCAGGGTCAGCGCCCGCACGGAGGTGGTGGCCACCGGTTCATCCTGGCCCAGGTCGCGGCCACCCGGTGTCCGGGACCGATGCGACCGTCAGCGCTCCGACCACCCGAGGAGACCCCGTGCCCGACCGTTCCGGCTCGCTGATCGATCACCTGAACATCGCCGTCCCCGACCTGGCCGCGGCCACCGCGTTCTACGAGCCGGTGCTGGCCTCGATCGCCGTCGCGAAGATGCTCGTCATCCCACCCGACCCCACCGACGACGACCGGCCCGCGATGACCGGCTTCGGCTGGCCGGACCGCAAGCCGTTCTTCTGGCTCGTCGACCGGGGCAGGGTGGGCACGAACATGCACCTGGCCTTCACCGTGGACACCCGGGCCGAGGTGGACCGCTTCCACGCCGCCGCGCTGGCCGCCGGCGCGGTGCAGCGCGAGGCGCCCGGCGTGCACCCGGAGTACCACGACGACTACTACGGCGGCTTCGTCACCGACCCACTGGGGATCAACCTGGAGGCCGTCTGCCACCACTCGGTCCCCTGACGACGACGGCCGCCCCGCACAGCAGGAGCGGGACGGCCGTCGTGGGGTGTGCCGGGTCAGCGGGCGCCGGCCCCCGCGGTCTCCCGGGCGGCCGGGGCCTCCGGGGTCTCGCGCTGCAGCGCCGAGCCCTCCACGTCCAGCGCGGGCAGCCACTGCAGCCAGCGCGGCAGCCACCAGGCCCGCTCGCCCAGCAGCGACAGCGCCGCGGGCACCAGCACCATCCGGACCACGAAGGCGTCGAAGGCGATGCCGATGGCCAGCGCGAACGCGATCGACTTGATCGTCGCGTCACCGGCCGGCACGAAGCCGGCGAAGACCGAGAACATGATCGCGGCCGCGGCGACGACGACCGGGGCCGCCTGCCGGAACCCGGTGCGGATCGCGGTGACCGACGTGGCGCCGTGGCTGTGCGCCTCGTGCATCCGGGACACCAGGAACACCTGGTAGTCCATCGCCAACCCGAAGAGGATCCCGATGACCAGGATCGGGGTCAGGCTGATCAACGGGCCGGAACTGTCCAGGTTGATGAGGTCGGCCAGCCAGCCCCACTGGAACACCGCGACAGTGGCCCCGAGTGAGGCCCCGACGGTGAGCAGGAAGCCCAGCACGCCGACCAGTGGCACCAGCAGCGAGCGGAACACCAGGACGAGCAGCACCAGCGCCAGGCCGACGACCAGGGCCAGGTACACCGGCAGTGCGGAGTCCAGGGTGGCAGCGACGTCGACGCTCACCGCTGTGGTGCCGGTGACCGAGGCGTCTACGCCGTCGGTGCTGCTCAACAGGGCCCGTAGGTCCTCGACCAGCTTCTCGGTGGCCGGGTCGGTGGGCCCGGACTCCGGGATCACGGTCAGCAGCGCCGCGGTGCCGTCGGCGTTCGGGATCGGCGGCGTGACGGTGACGACGTCGTCCAGGCCGGTGATGGCCTCGGTCACCCCGGCGGCGGACTGCGCGGCGGCGTCGCCCTCGAAGAGCACGGTCAGCGGACCGGCGAAGCCCTCACCGAACGCACCGGCCAACAGCGCGTCGGCCTTCTCCTGGGTCGAGCCCTCCGGCGGGGACTGCACCAGCGTGGTCTGCATCGAGAAGAACGGGACGGACACGACGCCCAGCGCGACCACGGCGGCCAGCAGCGAGAGCACCCGGCGGCGGGTGACGGTGGTGACCCAGCCGCGCAGGAAACCGCGACCCTCCGACGGCAGGGCGGCATCGTCGTCCGTGGGCACCAGGGTGGTGGCGCCGGCGGCCGGCCGCAGCTTCTTCGGGAGCGCCCGGAAGCGCAGGTAGCCCAGCACCGCGGGCACCAGGGTCAGCGCGACCAGCACGGCGACGACGACGGTCGCAGCCGCGGCGATGCCCATCTGGGTCAGGAACGGGATGCCGGCGACGAAGAGCCCGGCCAGCGCGATGACCACGGTCGTGCCGGCGACGACGACGGCGGAACCGGCGGTGCCGACCGCCAACCCGATCGCGTCCTCGACCGTGCGACCGGCCCGGAGCTCCTGCCGGTAGCGGGTGATGATGAACAGCGCGTAGTCGATGCCCACCGCCAGGCCGAGCATCGCAGCCAGCGTCGGGGTGGTGGAGGACAGGTCGGTGAAGCCGCTGACGATGGTCACGCCCAGCACACCGATGCCGACGCCGACGAGGGCGGTCAGCAGGTTCATCCCGGCGATGGCGAGCGTGCCGAAGGTCAGGGCCAGCACGACCAGGGCCAGCACCACACCGCCGACCTCGGCGACCCCGCCGATGTGCACCGGGGGCTGCACGGCCTGACCGGTGACCTCGGCGGTGAGGCCGCCGTCCCGGGCGGTGTCCAGGGTGGCCAGCAGCGCGTCCTGCTCCTCGACGGTGACCCCGCCGGCAGGCACGTCGTAGCTGACCGTGCTGTACCCGGTGGTCAGGGTCGGGTCGATGGTCGGGTTCGCCGGGTCCAGCGGGTCCGTCGCGCTGACCACGCCGGGCAGCGCGCCCAGCTCGGTGACCAGCGAGGACACCTGGGCGGCGGTCGCCGGCTCGGCCAGCGTCCCGCCGTCCGGCGCCTGGACGACGACCTGGGCGCTGACCCCGCCGCCGACCCCGAACTCGGTGTCGATCCGTTCGAGGGCGATGGTCGACTCCTGCCCGGGGATGGAGAAGGTGTTGGACGTCTCGCCGGCCAGGGTGAGGGCGCCGACGCCGCCGCCGATGAGAGCGAGCAACCAGATCAGGACGACGAGCAGCCGGCGCCGGGCCGAGGCCACGCCGAGTCGGGACAACAACAGAGCCATGGGGATCAGGCCTCCACCTGGTCGGGACGGGAGAATGCTGCCGTGGGGGTGGGGAGCGCGTCCGGGCGGTGCCCGAGCGCGTCGTAGCTGGTGGAGATCACGTGGGCGCGCAGGGCGCCGGGGCGGTCGGACCCGGCGAGGCTCAGCGAGAGGACGGCCAGCGAGACCAGCGCGCCGGCCACCCGGACCCGCCGCTCGAACTGGGCGTCGCTCTCGGTGGGGTCGGGCGCGGCGTCGAGGCCGAACGCGGCCATGGCGTGCGAGACGACGCCGGTCTGGTCGTCGGTACCGGAGCAGTCGGGCTGCTCGAGCTGGTCGTCGCCGCTGCTGAGCGGGGCGAGCAGGAAGGCGACGAGGCCCGGGTGGGCGGCGGCGACGTCGACGAAGGTCTCGATCGCCCGGCGGTCCCGCGCGGGTCCGGCCGGGAGGTGCTGCACCCGGGCGACGGCGTCGACGCCCAGGGTCTCGGCGCGGTCGCGGACGGCCCGCCGCAGCGCGTCCTTGCTGGGGAAGTGGTGCAGCAGTCCGGCCTTGGACAGCCCGACGGCGTCCGCGATCGCCTGCACCGAGGTGTTCTCGAAGCCGTGTCGAGCGAAGAGCGCGGCGGCCCGGTCGACGATGTCGTCGTCGGCCCGGGTGCGCGAGGTGCTGGTCACGGCGAGAACGGTAGGCCATCACCGACCGATGTGGTTGGGCAACCGACCACATCGGTCGGGTGACGCTGCCCACAGGCCACCAGGTGGCTCAGCTGGGCTGGGGGCGGCGCAGTCCACTGGCCCGGACCACCTGCCGGCCGACCGCCGTCCGCACCGACTCCTCGCTGCCGATCACCCGGACCCGCTCGCTCGCCCGGGTCACCGCCGTGTACAGCAGCTCGCGGGTCAGCAGCGGTGAGGACGCCGGGGGCAGCAGCACGGTGACCGCGCCGTACTGGCTGCCCTGACTGCGGTGCACGGTCAACGCGTGCGCCGTGGTCACCGCGGACAGCCGGGACAGCGGGACCAGCTTGACCCCTGATGCGGCGCTGCCCCGGGGGAAGGCGGCCCGCAGCTCACCCTCGTGCACGACCACCACCCCGGTGTCGCCGTTGAAGAGGTGGTTGTCGTAGTCGTTGGCCGTCACCAGCAGCGGCTGACCCGGGTACCACTCCCCCGCGGCCGCCGGCCGGGTCCACCGGCTGACCTGCTCGGTCCACGCCGAGACGCCGAAGGGGCCGTGCCGGTGCGCGCACAGCAACCGGTGCCCGCCCAGCATCGCCAGGCTCGCGACGGCGTCCCCGCCCTCCGCGGCGCCGGCCAGATCGGTGCCGGTGCGCCGCACCTCGGCGGCCAGAGCGGCGGTGTCCTCCTCCCGGGAGAGCGCACCGCCCGCGGACAGCAGCCGGACCACCTCGTCGGCCTCCCCGGCGCGCACGGCCTCGGCCAGCGAGCCGATGCCGGCCCCGAAGCGACGCGAGTCCCGCAGCCGGACGACGCCGTTGGCCAGCTGGTCACGCTCCTGGACGTCCAGCCCGGCGAGGTCGACCCCCTCGAGCACCGGCGGCCGCGCTCCGGGCGTCGGCGGCCGGTGCACCAGGTCGCTGAGGACCGCGCCGGCCTCGACCGGGGTCAGCTGGTCGGGGTCGCCCACGAGCACCAGTCGCGCGCTGGGTCGGACCGCCTCCAGGAGCCGGGCCATCAGGGTCAGCGGCACCATCGAGGACTCGTCGACCACCACCACGTCGAAGGGCAGCCGGTTGCCGGCGTCGTGCCGGAACCGGCTACGGCTGTCCGGGCGCCAGCCCAGCAGCCGGTGCAGCGTGGAGGCAGTCAGGTCCAGCGGCAGGCCGACGGCCTCGGCCTGGTCGCGGACCGACTCCTGCAGCCGGGCCGCGGCCTTGCCGGTGGGTGCGGCGAGCGCGATCCGCAGCGGCGGACCGGGCTGCTCGGCCAGCAGCTTGAGCAGCCGGGCGACGGTGTGCGTCTTGCCCGTGCCGGGACCACCGGTGATCACACTGACCCAGCGGCCGGCGGCGACCGCGGCGGCGAGCCTCTGCCGCTGCGACCCGGGCTCGGCGAATAACGCGTCGAGGCCGGACAGGTCGACCGGCGGCGGGTCCTGGGCCGACCGGGCGTCCAGCTCGTGCCGGACGGACTGCTCCTGCTGCCAGTAGCGGTCCAGGTAGAGCAGACCGTCGACCAGCCGCAGCGGCCGCCAGTTCGGGTCGGTGCCGACCGCGACGACCTCGCTGTGCTGCAGCGCCGACCAGTCGGTCGGCCAGTCCAGCACGACGGGCTCGGGTGTCTCCTCGCCCAGCAGTGCCTCCTCGGGCACCACCGTGTCGGCCACGCTCGCCAGCTCCACGCACACCGATCCCGTGCGCACGCCGCGCACGGCCAGCGCGACGGCCAGCAGCACCGTCTCGTCGCTCTCCGGCCCCAACCGGGCCAGCCGCAGGGCGACGTGCACGTCGGCGGCGACCAGCACGCCGGCCTCGGCGAACTGCCGCAGCAGGCCGGTGGCACGGACCGGGATCACGATCGGCCTGCCAGCAGGTCCGACAGCCCGGTGACCAGCGCGGTCGGCGGCTGCCAGGTGAAGACCCCGGCGCCGGGCTCGGCGTCCGGGCCGGCCATACCGCGCACGAAGAGGTACAGCACCGGCCCGAGGTGGTGGGCCGGGTCGTAGTCGGGCTGGCGCCACCGCAGGTAGCGGTGCAGGGCGGCCGAGTAGAGCAGGGCCTGCAGCACGTAGTGCGCGTGCTGCATCTCCTCGGCCATCGCCTCCAACCGGTAGTGCCAGGTGGTCAGTGGCTCGGGCCCCAGCCGGTTGGTCTTGTAGTCCACGACGGCGTACCGCGGTCCGGCCGGGCCGGGCAGCCGCAGGACGGCGTCGATGCTGCCGGTGAGGAACCCGCGCAGTGACTGCGGCTCCAGGGCGGCCAGCAGGTCGGCGTACCCGGCGACCGGGCCGAGGTCGTGCTGACGCAGCAGCGCGACGACGTCGGCCAGCGTGGCGTGCGGGACGGCGTCGTCGCCACCGGCCAGCGGCAGCTCGAAGTCCAGTTCGGCCAGCCGGTCCCGGACCGAGATGCCGGCCAGCGTGGTGCCCGCGTCGTCCAGCGCGGTGTCCAGCACCGGCCGCAGCGCCTGCGCCAGCGGGCCCGCGACCACGCCGGGAACCAGGAACCGGGCGACCGCCTCGACGCAGCGCTGCTCCAGGTCGGCGTGGTCGGGCTCCTCCAGCACGGCGTGCACCAAGGTGCCGAACGCGGCCCCGCCGGGCAGGTCGCCCAGCGGTGAGGGCAGGCCGGTCGGCGCGGGCTCAGGTGGGAGCTCGGCGGCGTCGTCCCGCTCGTCGTCGGTGCCGGTCACCTCGGGCTCGCTGGCCGCGGCGAGGTCGTGCGCGTCCCGGGTGAGCGAGCTGTAGGAGGTGCGCCGCCAGTCCTCGTCCAGGGTGCGGGTGAACCGGCTGATCGACAGCTGGGGTGCACCGTCCCCGGCCGGGGTCCAGCGGCTGGGCGCGACCCGGCCCACCTCGGTGACCTCGATCCGGCCGGCAGACCCGGACGCCACCGCGGTCAGCCGGCTCGCGACGACTTCGTCGGCGGGCACCGACACGCTCGCCGGGGGCTGGGTGCCTGGGGCGGCGTCGCCGAGCAGCAGCCGGTGCAGCGGGGCCGCGGCGGTGCCCGAGCCCGGCGCCCAGTGCGCGACGACCTGGCAGGCCGCCCGGGTCAGGGCGACGTAGAGCAGCCGCAGGTCCTCTCCGGACTCCTCGGCGTCGTGTCGGCGCCGGCTGTCGGCGTAGTCGGCGGAGCCCTGGCCGCCGACGTGCAGCACCCGGGCGCCGGTGTCGTCGTGCAGCCGGAGCACCTCGGGATCTTTGGGTACCCACCTGTCCCAGCCGAAGGGCACGTAGACCACCGGGAACTCCAGCCCCTTGCTGACGTGCACGGTCATCACCTGGACCGCGGCGGCGTCGGACTCCAGCCGGCGGCTGCGCTCCTCCGTGCCCTCCACGTCGGCCCGGGCGATCCGCCGGCGCAGCCACTCGACCAGCGCGGTCAGCCCGAGGGACTCGCGCAGTGCGGCCGCGTGCAGCACCTGGCCCACGTGTCGGAGGTCGGTGAGCACCCGCTCGCCGTCGGGCCGGCACAGCACCCGGGCGGGCAGCCCCTGGTCGGCGGTAACCACTTCGGCCAGTGCTGCCACCCCACGCTCGGCGAGCAGATCGGCCCACCGGCGCAGCTGGGGCCCGAGCTCGTCGGTCAGCTCGTCCCCCCGCCGGTCCAGGGACTCCTCGTCCTCGGGCAGGAACACCGACAGCGCGGCGGCGCGCACCCGGCCGGCCCGGTGTGGCTGCTCCAGGGCCTCGAGCAGCACCAACCAGGAGCGGGCGCCTGCGGTGCCGAAGACGCTGCCTCCGCCGGCCATCACCGCGGGCACCCCGACGGCACCCAGGGCCTCCCGGACCAGGTGCCCCTGCTTGTTGGTGCGGACCAGTACGGCGAGGTCGCCGGGTGCCACCGGGCGGCCCTCGAGCCGGGCCGGCCCGGACAGCAGGTCAACGACATCGGCAGCGACGTCGGCGGCGACCGCGGTGCGCAGCCGGTCCAGCCGGGGCAGCCCGCGGAAGGTCGGTCCGTGGCCCCGCCGCTGCAGGCGGCGCAGCCGCAGCGGGGCGCCGGCCCCGGTCAGCCGGTCGCCGGGGTGGGCGGAGCCGACCTCGCGCACCACGATCCGCTCGTCGCCCAGCGCGACCCCGCCCAGCACCTGGTCCAGGGCGCTGACCAGGCGCTGGTCACTGCGCCAGTTGACGCCGAGCGTGGCGTGCGAGCCGGCCACCCGGGCGGCGGCCAGGTAGGTGGTCACGTCACCCCCGCGGAACCCGTAGACGGCCTGCTTGGGATCCCCAATCAGCACCAACGTCGTGTGGCCGTGGAAGGCCCGGCGGAGCACCTCCCACTGGACCGGGTCGGTGTCCTGGAACTCGTCGACCATGACGACCCGGTAGCGGTCCCGCACCCGGCCGCAGGCCACCGCGCCGTGCTCGGGGTCAGCCAGCGCGTCGCGCAGCAGGGTCAGCCAGTCGTCGTGGTCGACCAGACCGAGCCGCCGCTTGCGTCGCTCGACCTCGTCCCGGACCGCCTGCGCCGCCCGGCGACGACGGCCGGGCACGCCGGTGTCGGCGACCGGCTCCAGCCGGGCCTGCCGGTCGCTGCCCACGGCCCGCCGACCCAGCTCCAGCAGCTCGGCGTGGCTGAGGAACGGCGGCGCGGGCTGCCCGGCCGGGGCGAAGGTCCGCAGGTAGAGGTCGTCGACGACCTCCTGGACCAGGTCGTCGACGTCCTCGGTGAAGGTGGCCGTCGGGTCGGCGTCCGCCGCGGTGCCCAGCCCGGCCAGCATTTGCGAGCAGAACGAGTGCGTGGTGGCGATGGTGGCCGCGTCGAAGCCGGCCAACGCGCGGACCAGCCGGTCGCGGCGGGCCGCGACCTCGTCGGCCGGGCCCGTGGCGAGCAGCCGCAGCACCTCGTCGTCGCAGCGGGCGGCGGCCGCGGGATCCCGCAGACCTGCCTCGGCGCTGACCATCCGCTCGCGGACCCGGTCGCGGAGCTCCCGGGACGCGGCGTTGCCGAACGTCACCAGCATGACCTGGGACAGCTCGGCCAGGCCCTCGGCGACGAACCGGGTGGCCAGCGCGGCGATGGTGAACGTCTTGCCGGTGCCCGCGCTGGCCTCCAGCACGGTGGTGCCGGTGGGCAGCGGACCGCACACGTCGAAACCGGCCACGTCGGGCAGGGCGTCGCTCACGTCGTCACCTCGGCGTCCAGCAGGGGGGTCCAGAACCGGCGGGCCAGCACGCCGAAGCGGCTGTCTTCATCGGGCCAGCGCTCGTCGTGCAGCGGTGGGTGCGTCGTCCACACGGCGAACGGGGCGCCGGCGCCCCAGACGTGCACGTGGTGCCGGTCCGCGGCGTCGCCAGGGATCTTCTGGCCGGCCCACTGCCGGTCGGCGGCATCCAGGGCACCGTCGCGGTCCTCCCCGCCGGCCCGCCGGACGGCGTAGGTCTCGGACACCTTCGGGCCCAGTGGCAGCGGCTCGGAGGTGCCCCGGTCGTAGAGGTCCAGCAGGTCGGTCAGCACGGCGACCGGGTCCGCCGGGGCGGTCAGCGTCGAGGTCCGGGCCCGGGCCCCCCAGCGGCCGATGGTCACCGCCCGGCCGGTGCCCTCGCTGGCGGCCAGCGCGAGTGCCGACACCCACGCCCGGGCCCGGTGCTTGGGGGCCAGGCTGGAGTAGGTCACCGAGACCACCGCGTCGTCCCGGACGCCGTTGACCGTGCCGCTGAGCTCGCGGCCAGCGACCTGCAGCCGGACGTCGACGGTGCGCGGCGGGAGCGCCAGCAGCGGCCGGGCGACGCCGACCAGCGGGGCCACCCGGCTGCCCACCCGCTGCAGCACCGCAGTGCCGAGCTCGCCGGGGGGCAGGCTGCCGCGCAGCCACTCGCTGAGCTCGGCGCGCTCGGCGGGCACCCCGGCCAGCCCGGAGCGGAGCAGCCGGTCGCCCACCGCCCACTCCTGCAGCGAGTCCAGCGAGGCGGCCAGCGCGTCGTCGACCTCGTCATCCTCCCCGGGCAGGGTGATCTGCAGCCGCTGGCGCAGGTAGGCGCGCACCGGGTGCTCGACGAAGGACACCAGGTCGGCCAGCGCGACGGGTCCCGACCGCGGTGGCAGCGCACGGCGGGCCGGCTCGGGCTCCCGGGCCCGGACCGACACCCGGGCGCCGGCCAGACCGACCGGGTCGAAGCTCGCGGGCAGAGGACCGACGAACTGCCGGGGGTCGAAGGGCTGCAGCGGGTGCCGGACGACGAGGTCTTCCCGGTCGGCGCCGGTCATCGTGGCCAGCACGTCGAGCAGCTCGCCCACCGGCACGGCGGGCGGCCGGGTGGCACCGCTGACCGGGTCGGCCCCGGTGTGGAAGACCAGCACCCGCTCCTCGGCGGAGCAGACCGCGTCCAGCAGCAGCTGCCGGTCCTCGCTGCGCACGTCGCGCTCGCCGACCCGGGGCTCCCGGGCCAGCACGTCGTCGCCGTCGATGCCGCCGGCGCGCGGGAAGACGCCGTCGTCCAGGCCGAGCAGCACCACCACCCGGTGCGGGACCGAGCGCATCGGGACCAGGGTGCAGACGGTGAGGTTGCCGGTGCGGAAGTTGGCCCGGGTGGGCCGGCCGGCCAGCTGACCTGCCAGCATCGCCCGGACGTCGGCGGTGCGCAGCGGCCCGGTGCCGCCCTCACCGGCCTCGGCCAGCTCCCGCCGGGCCTGGGCCAGCTGCCAGGCGTCGGCCGGGTCGGTCTCGGTCAGCAGGTCCAGCGCACCGACCAGGGTGTCCACCCAGTGCGCGACCGGGTGCTCACCGGTGAGCGCGTCCAGCACCTGGGCCACCCGGTCGACCAGCTCGGCCAGGCGGCCGGCCAGGTCGACGTCACTGGAGTCCACGTCGTCCAGCGGCAGCGCGCGCGGCAGGGACACCGGCTGGTCCTCGGAGGTGGTGACGCCCAGCAGCACCCGGTCCAGTCCGGCCTGCCAGGTGTTCTGCGGCACCCGGTCCAGCCCGTAGCCGGCCCGGGTGGTGGTGTCCAGGCCCCAGCGGACCCCGGAGCGGGCCACCCAGTCGCGGATCCGCTCCAGGTCCTCGTCGGTGAACGCGAACAGCCGGCGCACACCCGGGGTGGCCGCGAGGTCGAGCACCTGGCTCGCCGTCACCCGGCTGCCGCTGAGCTCCAGCAGCAGCGCGATGGTGTCCAGCAGGGGGTTGGTGGCCCGCAGGCTGCGATCGGCCAGCCGGACCCGCAGCGCGTTGCCCGGGTGCGGCAGCCCGGGACCCAGCCCGAAGGTGGCCGACACCAGCGGGGCGAAGGTCTCGACGTCGGGGCAGAGCACCAGCACATCGCGGGGCTCCAGCGTCGGGTCGTCCTGGAAGAGCCGGAGCAGGACCTCGCGCAGCACCTCGACCTGCCGCGCCGGGCCGTGGCAGGCGTGCACCCGGAACGAGTCGTCGGCAGCCGCCCCGGCCACCGGCAGCCGGTCGGCGCGGAGGTCGTCCTGCAGCCGGGACAGCAGCCCGGTCCCAGCGGCGTCGGGCAGCGGGTGGTGGGTGTCGGTGTGTGCGGGCAGCCGAAGCTGCAGCTCCCGTACGTCGCGCGCCAGGCTGCGCAACAGCGGGTGTGCGGGCACGGTGGCGGTCGCATCGGTACGGCGGTGGGTGGCAGTGCGCCCGGTGAGCGCCGCCCAGAGCGCGGGGCTGGGGTGCGGCAGCCACAGGTGCACGTCCCGGGCTTCGGCGAGCGCGTCCAGCACGGCGAGGGACCGGGTGGACAGCCGGGTCGGCCCGAACACGCTCACCCGGGCGGGCAGCTCGACCAGTCCCGGGTCGGCGTGCAGCGCCGCGCAGGCCTCGTCCAGCCGCTCGGCGGGACTGGGGCCAAGCTCCCCGCGCAGCCGGCGGAACAGCTCGGCCTGCCACCGCAGGTCCGGCGCCAGCGGCTGCTCGCCGTCGGTGTCCCGGCCCTGCGCCCAGTCGCGCAGCATGGCCGGGCGGTGCGCGGCGTAGGAGCCGAAGAGATCCGCCAGGTGAGCGGCGGTGGCCCAGCGACGGCCACGCCGGTGGCCCTCGGCGCCGTCCGGGGACCCGTGGCCCAGGTGCCGGGCCAGCACCGCCAGCCACGGCTCGTCGAGGGCGGCGTCCACGACCTGCAGCAGCGGCCAGACGGGGGTCGACCATGGGTCGTGCCGCGGGTCGGTGCCGGTCGCCGCGGCCAGCGCCTCGTCGACCAGCCGGGCCGCCGAGGGGAACCGGACACCGGAGCAGATGCCGTCCCGGGCGCCGTCGGCCCCCAGCACGGTGGACAGCCGCTGGGCCAGCCAGCGCTCCACGCCCTTGGCCGGGACGGCCACGACCTCCTCGGCGAACGGGTCCGCCAGGGGCACGGCGAGCACCTCGGCGAGGGAGTCGGCGAGCCGGGAGGTCCGCTCGGCGCGGTGGAGGTGCAGCACGCGGTCTGTCTACCGGACGGGTCCGACAGAACCGCTCCGGCGCGGGGACCAGGGCGGGCGCGCAGACCAGCCCAGGACGCAGGGCGAGCCGAGCTCAGCTCACCGCGGGGTCAGCGGTAGTTGACGTGCACGTGGTCGTCGTGGTTCGCCGTGGTGCTGCCACGGTCCTCCATCGCGACCCACGAACCGTTCGGGGAGCTGAGCATCCGCTGCTGGTAGATCAGGTAGGCCACACCGAGCTCGGCCCAGTTGTCCCGGTGGTACTGCACGATCGCCTGGCCCATGGACTCGTTGCTCAGCACCATGTAATCCAGGGCATTGCCCGACGGGTGGCCATTCGGGTCCGCCGCGCTGGGTCGGGTGCCGCCCAGAGTGATGCTGCCGGCCCCGGCGATGTTGCTCACCACGGCGTCGGCGGCTGCCTGCACCCGGGAGGACACCGGCCCGGAGCTGTTGCTGATCCGCGCTACCGAGGTCACGGTGGTCGACGCGACAGTCCCCGACGACTCGGATGCGGCCGAGGACGACGAGGCGGACGCCGCGGCGCCGGCTGCAGCGGTCTCGGCGGCCGCTGCCTCGAGGGCGGCCACTGCCTCGGCGGCGGCCACTGCCTCGAGGGCGGCCACTGCCTCGGCGGCGGCCACTGCCTCGGCGGCGGCCACAGCCTCGGCGGCGGCCACAGCAGCCGCCTCGGCGGCCTGGGCGTCCAGCACCGTCTGATCGGCTACGGCCTGGGCCTGCTGCGCGGCTGTCTGGGCGTCCTGCCGGGCGGCCCGGCTGGCGGCCATGTCCTGCAGCGGGGCCAGGTCCAGGGTGTCCAGGACCTCGGCGTCGGCGGTCAGGCCGAGCTGCTGGGCGACGCTGGACACCGGCGCGGTGTCCGCGGACGCCGAGACCGGGGCCGCGACCGGTCCCCCGCCGAAGAACCCGTGGACGACGACACTGCCGACGGCGGCGACCCCGAGGTACAGCCCCGGTCGACGCGACCGCGAGGGCGGCCGGTGTCGGGAGCTGCGGGGTGCGGAGGTCACGGCGGGCAGGTCGGACGACGGGGCGCTGCGGGGCATGAGGGAGGGGACTCCGGGAGGGGGTGCTGGCGCGGTGGCGGCAGGCGCCCCGGCGGGGGGCGACCTGCGGGTCCCGGTCACGGTAGCGACGGCCGGGGGCGGTGACAATGCTCCGGTGACGATTCCCACGCCGCCCGGGGGCGCGGCGACGACGTCTCCCACCGGGGTGTCGGGTGCTGCCGCGGGGTCCATGCCGCGATCACACACCCGTCGGTAACGTCAGGCACGTGACCACGCCGGACGACGCCGGCGAGGTCCGCATCGAGACCCCGGCCGGGGTGTTCCTGGCCCGCTCCGAGGGCGATGTCGTCCGGGCCACCGGCATCCGGTACGCCCGCGCCGACCGCTTCCGTCCGCCCGTCGCCGAGCCCGTGGCCGACCACCCGGTGCGGGCCACCCGGCTGTCCCCCGCCTGCCCGCAGAACCCGACCCCGCTGCTGGACGACGTGCTGCTGGACCCGATGGGCGACCTCACCGTGGACGAGGACTGCCTGCGCTTGTCGGTGACCGCGCCGGCCGGGGCATCGGCCGGCGACGACCTGCCGGTGCTGGTCTTCCTGCACGGCGGCTCCTACCGCGCCGGGGCCGGTGACTCCCCCGTCTTCGACCCGCGCCCGATGGTCCGCGAGCAGCGGGTCGTGATGGTCGCGGTGACCTACCGGTTGGGCCTGCTGGGCTACCTGGGCGACGGCACCACCCGGGACGCCAACCTGGGCCTGCTCGACCAGCTCGAGGCGCTGCGCTGGGTGCAGCGCGCGATCGTCGGGTTCGGCGGGGACCCGGCATCGGTGACCCTCGTCGGCCAGTCCGCCGGCGGCGACGCCGCCGCGCACCTGATGGTCGCCGACGGCGCCCGCGGGCTCTTCCACCGGGCCGTGGTGCAGAGCGCTCCACTGGGCATCTCGCGCGGCCGCGCCGCGATGTCGGCGGCCATGAACACCGCGGCCGGCCGGTTGGACACCCGCACCCCGCTGGCCACGGTGCTGGCCGCCGAGCGGCGGGTGGAGGCCTCGGCCGGACGCTTCGGTCTGCTGGCCGCGATGCCCTTCGGCACCCAGTACGGCGCGGCCCCGCTGCCCGCCGAGGAGGACCTGGACGCGGCCTGGACCGCCGTCGCCCCGCACGTCGACCTGCTGATCGGGGCGACGTCCCGGGAGGTGGCACTGTTCCTGCCTGCGCTGGAGCGCACTCCCGCCGCCCGGCTGACCGGGGTCCTGCGGGCACCGATCGTGGGTGCCCTGCTGACCCGGGCGGTGGTCGGGCTGGCCGGGTGGTGGGTCTACGGCCGTGCCGTCCGGTCGTTCTCCCGCCGGCACGCCGCGGGCGGGGGCCGGACCGCCACCTACCGGCTGTCCTGGGGCGCCCCGGGCAGCGTCTACGCCGGCGCGCACACCGTCGACCTGCCGCTGCTGTTCACCGACGAGGCGTCCTGGCGGGGGGCACCGCTGATCGAGGGGGCCGACTGGTCCGACGTCGAGCGCCGGGGCCGGCAACTACGCGCGGTGTGGGCCGACTTCGCCCGGACCGGCACCGTCGTCCCGCAGGACGTGCCGGGGTTCCTGCGGACCCGACGGGTCCGCTGACGATCCCCGTGTCGGCGGCTCCGTCGGGTCGGCACGTCGGCTGCGACGTCCCGCGCACCCACTACGTTGTCGGTATGACGACCGGACCGACACGGGAGCGCACGTACACCTGGGGTGACCCGCGGGAGTCCGCCCAGGCCGTGCAGACCAGCGCCGGCATCGACCTGCTCCGCCAGATCGCCGACGGCACCCTGCCCGCTGCCCCCATCGGCTCGACGCTGGGCATGGGCATCGACTCCGTCGAGCCCGGTCGCGTGGTCTTCACCCTCGATCCCGCCGAGCACCACTACAACCCCATCGGCTCGGTCCACGGCGGGGTCTACGCGACCCTGCTGGACTCGGCCTGCGGCTGCGCGGTGCACTCCCTGCTGCCCGCGGGGGTCGGCTACACCAGCCTGGATCTGACGGTGAAGTTCCTCCGCGCGATGACGACGGAGACCGGCCCGGTGCGGTGCACCGGCACCGTCACGCACCTCGGCGGGCGGATGGCGCTCGCCGAGGCCCGGCTCGTGGACGGCGACGACCGCCTGCTGGCCACCGCGACCAGCTCGATCCTGGTCATCCGCCCCTCGCCGGGTACCGCCGTCGGCTGAGCGCACCGGCCTCGGCGGCTCAGCACAGCGGGCGCGGGCTGCCGACCGCCACTCCCGCGCTCTTGGGACCGAGCCGTCCCGGGCCCCCGTCGCGCCCCCCGGCTCGTCGTAGGCTCCGCCCCGTGGACAGCGACGCGCGACCCGTTCCCGGTGAGCCCGAGCACACCGTGGGCACGTTGCCCTCCGGTCAGGCCTGGCAGAGCTGGACGCCGGCCAGCACGACCGGCGTCGTCGTCCTGGTGCACGGGGTGCACGAACACGGCGGCCGGTACGCCCACGTAGCGCGCCGGCTCGCCGCCGACGGGTGGTCCACCTTTGCCGTCGACCACCCGGGGCACGGCCGCTCCCCCGGCACCCGCGGCACGATCGGGTCGATGTCCCAGACCGTCGAGGGCGTCCGTCAGCTGGTGGCGCTCGCCGACGCGGCACACCCCGACGTCCCGGTCTTCGTCTACGGGCACAGCCTGGGCGGGTTGATCGCGCTGCAGTACCTGACCGACTCGCCGGACCCGCGGGTCCGGGGCGCGGTGATCTCGGCGGCCGCCCTGGACACCAGCGCCGCGACGGGCCTGCAGCGGCTGGTCGCACCGGTGCTGTCCCGCTTCCTGCCCGACCTGCCGGTGCTCGCGCTGGACCCCACCACGATCAGCCGGGACCCTGCCGTGGTCGCCGACTACGAGGCCGATCCGCTCAACCACCACGGCAAGATGACCGCCCGCACGGGTGCGGAGACGATGACCACCGCGGCGGCGATGCCGGCCCGGCTGCGCACGCTGACCCTGCCGCTGCTGGTGGTCCATGGCGGCGCGGACGCACTCATGCCCGCCCGGGTGACCGAGGTGGTCCGCCGGGAGGTCGCCTCGACCGACGTCACGATCACCGTCTACGACGGGCTGTTCCACGAGCCGCACAACGAGCCGGAGAAGGACCGCGTGCTCGACGACGTCGCCGCCTGGCTGGCCGCCCACCGCGATTGAGCCGAGTGTGCGGTCACGGCCCCGTCCCGGGGTCTGACGGGGCACTGAGCGCACAGTCGGTCCACTGGCAGGCTGACCGCATGCCTGCCCCGTTGCCCGCCCGCCTGCTCGACGCCGTCCTCGACCGGCTGGTCGTCCCCGGGTACAGCAGGCTCGGACCGGCGCTGCGGCACCGCTGGTGGCCGGCCGACCCCGCACCCGGGTCGATGGCCGGGAAGCGGGTGCTGGTCAGCGGTGCCACGTCCGGGATCGGTGAGGCGATGGCCAGGGCGTTCCTGGAGCTCGGTGCCACCGTGCACGTGCTGGGCCGCAACCGGGCCAAGACCGAGACACTGGTCGCCCGACTGCGCGCCGACCACCCCGGCGCCGACGTCGAGGCCGAGGTCTGCGACGTCGGTGACCTGGCCGCCGTCCGGACCTGGGCCGCAGACTTCACCGACCGGGTCGATGCGTTGCACGGCCTGGTGCACAACGCCGGCGCGCTCCCGCCGGCGCGGTCGGAGACCGCACAGGGCCACGAGCTGAGCTACGCGGTGCACGTGCTGGGCCCGCACCTGATGACGGTGCTGCTGGCCGACACCCTGGTCGACGACGAGGCGAGCGTCGTCTGGATGTCCTCGGGCGGCATGTACGGCGCCGGGCTCCGGGATGACGACCCGGAGTTCGGCACCGGTGAGTACAGCGGGGTGCGCGCCTACGCCCGGACCAAACGGATGCAGGTGGTGCTGGCCGCCGACTGGGCGCGCCGGCTGGCCGACCGGGGCATCCGCGCCGAGTCGACCCACCCCGGCTGGGTCGACACCGCCGGTGTGACGACGTCGATCCCCGGCTTCGGGAAGGCGATGGGCCCACTGCTGCGCACCGCCGCCGAGGGCGCCGACACCACCGTCTGGCTGGTCGCCACCCGACCGGCCTCGACCGGGGAGCACTTCTGGCACGACCGGGCGCAGCGGCCCTCCACCCTGGGCTGGGAGCGCAGCCAGGACCCGGCCCGAGTACGCCGCTTCCTGGACCAGGTCGCCGAGGCCACCACCCCGCGATGATCACGGACCTGGGTGAGCGACCCGCCGAGGCGGCGTGACCCGGGGTCCGTGATCATCGCGGGCGGGTCAGCGGTAGACCCGGTCCACCTGCTCGAACGCTCCCAGGGCGTGGTCGGCCCGGAAGTACCCGTGGTCGGCGTGCAGCCGTTCCGCCGCCTCCAGGGCGAAACCGAGCACGTCCTCGATCAAGATCTCGCGCGGCCCGACGGCCGCGATGACGTCGGGCTCGACGTCGTGGTCGACCAGGCCGGCCTCGTCGGAAAGGGCGTGGGCCTGAGCGAGCACGCCACCGCAGATCCGGGCGTAGTCCTGCCACCCCTGCTTGGACAGGTCGGCCAGCTCGACGTCGTTCTTGTAGGGCGAGCGCTCCCGGACCATGAAGCTCACCCCGTCCAGGTCGACGGCTCCGAAGAACGCGTCCCCGCCCACCAGCTGCACCCGCTGGGCGTGCTTGACCCGGTCGGCCTCGCCGGTCAGCTCGATCTCCGAGGGCGGTACGAGCCCCAGCAGCGCTGACCGGCGGGCCTGCTTGAACTCCAGGATCAGGTCGTCGCTGGAGTCCCGGGCCGGGCCCTCGATCAACACGTAGAACCGGTCCAGCCCCAGCGACGCCACGCCCTGCCCGAGGCGCAGGCAGACGTCCTTGACCCGCATCTCCCCCGCTCGGGCCGGCGGGGTCAGGTCGTTGACCTCGACGTACCGTCGTACCAGGGCCTGGAACTCGGGAACCCGGGCGGACACCGGCTCCAGCTTCTTCGTGGCGGCGAAGCCCTGACCGGACTCGTCCAGATACTTCGTGCGCAACCACTCGGCCCGGGATCGACCGGCGGACTCCTCGAGCACCTCGGCGATCATCTGCGGCGCGTCCGCCAGGCTCATCTGGCCGGCCGTCTCGTCCAGTTCCCCGGCGTAGCGGTGCATCGCGTCCAGGTAGCCCTCCAGGAAGGCCCGGACTGTGCGCTGCCGGGTCTTCCGGCCGTACCCGCCGTCCTCCTCGACGCCGATCAGGAAGCCGACGGCGCCGCGTTTGAGGTCCCAGGTGAACGGTGCGTAGAAGGCCTCGTCGAAGTCGTTCACCCCGAACACGGGCACGTCGTCCACGTTGGGCATGACGCCGAAGTTGTCCGGGTGCACGTCGCCGAGGGTGAGCACGGTGGGCATCCACGCGTCCTCACCGGCGAGGTCGCGGTAGAACAGCAGGCAGGAACCGCGGAAGAAGCTGAAGGGCGACCGGGCCATCTCGTCGAACTTCGCGCCCGCGTCGGTGGCGCTGGTGACGATCCGGTTCTCGTGGTCCTCGCGGATGGTCTGCCGGACGTGCACGCGGCGGTCGTGGCCCTGGAGCATCCGCGGCAGCAGCACCATGTCCCCGCGGCCGCGTGCCTGGGCCAGCTCGGTGAACGCCTGCGTGCGGGACCCCACCGCCATCGGGCTGCCGTCGTCGTCGGTCGGCGAGCCGGGGCCGGTCGTCCGCGAGGGGCGGGGCGAGGATGCGTCCATTCCTGCACCCTGCCCAGCAGGTTCCCGGGTCATGCGGCCGAGGTCCGACCTCAGGCCGTGTGCGCCCGGGCGGGCAGCTCCACGTGCGGACGGCCCTGCCAGGTGGCCCACTCGCCGCTGATCTCCCCTGCGGTGCGCAGCAGTGCGGGCAGGTGGTCGGTCAGCAGGGTGTCCCGCGAGGTCTCCGCGGCGTTGACCAGCGGGAAGGACACCGGCGAGTGCTCGTTCTTGATCAGCACCCCGTCGGCCTTCTTGCCCGGCTGCACTGGTCGCCCGGCGCGGTGTGCGGAGGACTCTCCGCTGAACGGTCACACTTCCGACGTCTGCACTCTGAGCGCGACCGGGATGGCGAGACTGCGGCACCGGTCACACCGAACACGTGTCCGCAGGAGTCGAGGAGCATCCCGAGCCGATGACCGACCCGAACCCCACCGGCCCGCTGGCCGGCCTGCTGGTCGCGGACTTCTCCCGCATCCTGGCCGGCCCTTACGCGACCATGCTGCTGGCCGACCTGGGCGCCGAGGTGGTCAAGGTCGAGGGCCCCACCGGGGACGACACCCGCACCTGGGCTCCCCCGGTGCGCGACGTCGACGGCCGGGACGTGGCCACCTACTACCTGGGCGTGAACCGCAACAAGCGCTCGATCGCCCTGGACCTCACGGACCCGACCGACGCCGCCGCCGCCCAGGAGTTGGCCCGCCGCGCCGACGTCGTGGTGGAGAACTTCAAGCCCGGCGGCCTGGCCCGCTTCGGCCTGGACTACGACACCGTCGCTGCCACCAACCCGCGGGTCGTCTACGCCTCGATCTCCGGCTTCGGCAGCGGCCCCGGCGGGGAGAAGCTGCCCGGCTACGACCTCATCGTGCAGGCCATCTCCGGGCTGATGTCGCTGACCGGCCCCACCGACGGTGAGCCCTACCGGGCGGGCGTCGCCGTGTTCGACGTGATGGCCGGCCTGCACGCCATTATCGGCGTGCTGTCGGCGCTGAACCTGCGGCACGAGACCGGGGTCGGCCAGCACGTCGAGGTCAACCTGCTGTCCTCCGCGCTGTCCGGGATGGTCAACCAGACATCGGCCGCGGTGGCCGGGGAGGTCGTGCCCTTCCGGATGGGCAACAGCCACCCCAGCCTGTTCCCCTACGAGCCGCTGCCGTGCGCCGACGGCGAGCTGGTCATCACCGCCGGCAACAACGGCCAGTTCCGCAAACTGGTCGAGGTGCTCGGCGTTCCCGAGCTCGCCGACGACCCCCGGTTCGCCCGCAACGAGGACCGCACCGCGAACCGCGACGAGCTGCGACCGCTGCTGGTCGGGCAGCTGTCCGCCAAGGGCAAGCAGGAGTGGTTCCGCGAGATCATCGCCGCCGGGGTGCCGTGCGGCCCGATCAACACCGTGGACGCCGGCGTCGCCTTCGCCGAGGAGGTCGGGCTGGACCCCGTCGTCCGGGTCGGTGGGGTGCCCTCGATCCGCAACCCGATCACCTTCTCCGCCACCGCGGCGTCCTACCGGCTGCCCCCGCCCGGCCTGGACGAGCACGGCGACGACATCCGTGCCTGGCTGCAGTCGTGACCGAGCCGCGGCGGTACGAGACCGCCCTGGGTGCCTCCACCCGGGAGACCATCACGCTGCTGGGTGCGGACCTGGCCCGCGACGTGATGGGCTCGGTCGGGTTCGGCGAGCTGGCGTTCTGACCGGCCACCCAGCGCAAGCCCACCCGGGGCGAGACCTGGGTGTTCGAGTCGGTGCTCGTCGACCACGGCTTCACCCCGACGGCGATCGTCACCCGGCTGACCCACCTCTCGGCGCCGGACTCGGTCCAGCCCTCCCCCTGCTCCCCGATGATCACGGACCTAGGTGAGCGACTCGCCGGGGGCGCCTGACCTGGGGTCCGTGATCGTCGGGGGACGGGGCTGGCGGGGCGAGACTGGCCGGGTGGGTGACGACGTCGGCGGGCTGCGATCGGTCGTCCTGCTCCGGCGGGAGGACGACGTCGAGACCCACGAGGCGCGCGACGACGGCGTCACGGTCGGCCGGGTCCCCGCTGCGGACCTGCCCTCCTGGGTCGCCGCGCGTGAACCGGCCCGGCCGCGCTGGGTCTGGGACGACGCCACCCGCTGGTACCCCGCGCTGCTGACGGCCGGTGTCCGGGTCGAGCGCTGCACGGACCTGCGGCTGTGTCACGGCGTGCTGCGGCGCTCCGCGCACGTCGACCAGGCGCTGCTCACCGGCCCGGACACCGACGGCTGGGACGCCCTGTCCCCGGTGACCGCCGACGAGCCGGCGCTGTTCGCCCTCGACGACCCGGCCGACCGGCTGGACCCGCGGGCCGAGCTGGCCCGCCAGCAGGCCGCGCTGACGGCGAGCCCCGAGCGGGGCCGGCTGGGGCTGCTGCTGGCCGCAGAGTCCGCCGGTGCACTGGTGGCGGCGGAGATGCGGTACGCCGGCATGCCCTGGCGGGCCGACGTGCACGACCGGCTGCTGACCGACCTGCTGGGCCCGCGACCGGTGTCCGGGCAGCGACCGACGGTGCTGGAGCGACTGCTGCCGGAGATCCGCGGCGCGTTCGGCATGCCGGCGATGAACCCGGACTCCCCCACCGACCTGCTGGCCTCGCTGCGCGCGGCCGGCCTGGATGTGCCCGACACCCGGTCCTGGACGCTGCGGGAGATCGAGCACCCCGGGATCGAGCCGCTGCTGCGCTACAAAAAACTGCTCCGGCTGATGCACGCCAACGGCTGGTCCTGGCTGGACGCCTGGGTGCGGGACGGCCGGTTCCGGCCGGTCTACCTGCCGGCCGGGGTGGTCACC
>JBBSVA010000016.1:0-49594 GCA_038233915.1 Mycobacteriales bacterium
CCCACCTTGCTCACCCCGCCCGTCGCCCGGTAGGCGTCGGGCACCAGCCGGTTGACCAACGTGGACTTGCCCACCCCGGACTGGCCCACGAACACCGAGATCACCCCGTCCAGGCGGGGCTCCAGCTCGTGCAGGTCGGTGTCCCGGCTGACCGCGATCGCCTCGACCTCCAGACCTGCGTACCGGGCCAGCAGCTCGTCCGGGCTGCCCAGGTCGGCCTTGGTCAGGCAGAGCAGCGGGGTCAGCCCGCCGGAGAACGCCGCGACCAGGCAGCGGTCCAGGAACCCGACGTGCGGCTCCGGGTCGGTGATCGCGGTGACGACGACGAGCTGGTCGGCATTGGCCACCACGACCCGCTCGGTGGGGTCGGTGTCGTCGGCGGTGCGGCGCAAGGTCGTGACCCGGGGCTCGATGACCACGATCCGGGCCAGGGTGTCGGTCGTGCCGCTGGTGTCCCCGACCAGGCGGACCCGGTCGCCGGTGACCACGCCGTGCTTGCCCAGCTCGCGGGCCCGCATCGCGGTGACCTCCACGTCGGCGCCGCCCGGGTCCTGGACCCGGACGGTCATCCGGCCGCGGTCCACGCCGACGACCAGCCCGGACACCGCGTCGTCGTGGCTGGGCCGGGTCCGGGTGCGGGGCCGCGAGCCGCGGCGACCCGGGCGGATCCGGACGTCGTCCTCGTCGGACCGGCTGTCGAACGTGCGGCCCGACATCAGCAGCCGCCCGTCGTGGTCGGGGTCGGGGTGGGGACCGTCATCGCCACGGCCTGCTCAGCCGACTGCTCCGACGGCGCTGCCGAGCAGTCCGCCCCAGCGCTCGACGAAGTCCGGCAGCGTCTTGGCCACCGTGCCCGGGCCCCGGACGAGGACGCCGGGGGCGACCAGGCCGAGGACCGCGGCGACCATGACCATCCGGTGGTCGGCGTAGGAGTCCAGCTCGGCCGCCCGCAGCGGGCCTGGGGTGATCTCCAGGCCGTCGGGCAGCTGGGTGACGGTGGCGCCGACGGCGGTGAGCACCTCGTCCAGGGCCTGCAGCCGGTCGGTTTCGTGGCCGCGCAGGTGTGCGACGCCGGTCAGCCGGGACGGTCCGTCGGCCAGCGCGCACAGCGCCGCGAGCACCGGGGTCAGCTCGCCCACCTCGCCGAGGTCGGCGACCAGCGGGCGGACCGACGTACCACCGGTGACCTGCAGGCCGTCGGTGGTGCGCTGCACGTCGGCGCCCATCACGGTCAGCAGCTGCTCGAGCTGCGCGCCGGGCTGGGTGGTCCGCAGCGGCCAGTCCCGGACCGTGACCCGGCCACCGGTGGCCAGGGCCGCGGCCAGGAACGGCGCGGCGTTGGACAGGTCGGGCTCGACCACCCGGTCGACCGCGGTCACCCGGCCCGGGTGCACCCGCCAGCCGGCGTCGGTGCGCTGGACGAGCACGCCGTGCTCGGCCAGGGTCTGCACGGTCATCTGCACGTGCGGCATCGAGGGCACGCCGCCGGCCAACCGCAGGTCCAGGCCCTCGGTGAACCGGGCCGCGGCCAGCAGCAGGCCCGAGACCACCTGGCTGGACTCGCTGGCGTCCACGGTGACCGTGCCGCCGCGGACCGCACCGGTGCCGTGCACCGTGAACGGGGCTCGGCCCCGGCCGGCGTCGTCCACGGTGACCCCGCAGCCGCGCAGGCCCTCGATGAGCCCGGCGTTGGGGCGCTCGCGCAACCGCTCGTCGCCGTCCAGGGTCACCGGGCCGTCGGCCAGCGCGGCCACCGGCGGCAGGAAGCGCAACACCGTGCCGGCCAGCCCGGCGTCGACGGTGGCCGGCCCGCGCAGCTCGCCGGGCTCGACCAACCAGTCCTCGCCGTCCTCGGTGATCCCGACGCCCAGCGCGCGCAGGCCCGCGGCCATCAGGTCGGTGTCCCGGGCCCGCAGCGGGCGGACCAGCCGGGACGGGCCGTCGCTGAGGGCGGCGAGCACCAGTGCTCGGGCGGTGATCGACTTGGAGCCGGGCAGGGTGACGACGGCGTCGACCGGCTGCGAGGCGGAGGGCGTCGACCAGCTGTCCATGCCGGTCATCCTGCCCTGCCCTCCAGCGTCCGTCCTCGCCGTCGTCCCCTGCCCGGACGTCACCCGGCGGCCGGGGTGGCGGGCACGGCGGCCGGCAGCGTGCGGACCAGCCGCCGGTTCGCGAACTCGAACATGCCCAGCTCGGAGAGCTCGCGGCCGTAGCCGGAGCGCTTCACCCCGCCGAAGGGCAGCTCGGGGGAGGAGCCCGAGGGCTGGTTGATCCAGACCATCCCGGACTCCAGCCGGTCGGCGACGCCGCGGGCCCGCTCGGCGTCGCCGCTGTAGACGACGGCGGACAGCCCGTAGGTGCTGTCGTTGGCCAGCCGCACGGCCTCGTCCTCGTCGGCGGCCTTGTAGAGCACCGCGGCCGGGCCGAAGAGCTCCTCGGAGTAGGCCCGCATCTCCGGGGTGACGTCGGCCAGCAGGGTGGCCTCGACGAAGGCGCCGGCGTGGTCGGGACGGCCACCGCCGGCCAGCACGGTGGCGCCCTTGTCCACGGCGTCCTGGATCTGCGCGGCGAGGTCCTGCGCGGCCTTCTCGGTCGACAGCGGGCCCAGCGTCGTCGCCGGGTCGGCCGGGTCGCCGGGGGTGAAGCCGCCGAATGCCTGCTGCATGCCGGCGACGAACTCGTCGTACACGTCGGCCAGCACGATGATCCGCTTGGCGGCGATGCAGGCCTGGCCGGTGTTGGCCATCCGGCCCATGGTCGCGGCCTTCACGGTGCGGCCCAGGTCGGGGGTGTCCAGCACGACGAACGGGTCGCTGCCGCCGAGTTCCAGCACCGACTTCTTCAGGTGCTTGCCGGCCAGCGAGGCGACCGAGGAGCCGGCCTTCTCGCTGCCGGTCAGGGTCACACCCTGCACGGCCGGGTGGCTGATGACCTGCTCGGTGTCCGAGATGGCCAGGAAGACGTTGGTGTAGACGCCCTCGGGTGCCCCGGCGTCCCGGAAGAGCTCCTCCAGGGCGAGTGCGCACTGCGGGTTGTTCTCGGCGTGCTTGAGCAGCACCGTGTTGCCCAGCGTCAGGTTCGGGCCGACGACCCGGACCACCTGGTAGAGCGGGTAGTTCCACGGCTCGATCGCCAGCAGCACCCCGGTGGGCTCGTTGACGACGACTGCCTCGCCCTTCCGCACCTCGATGGTGCGGGGCGCCAGGAAGTCCTCGGCCTTGTCGGCGTAGTACCGCAGGATGCTCGCGGCCAGCTGGACCTCCCCGGCGGCCTCCTGGATGCGCTTGCCCATCTCCTTGGTGATCAGAGCGGCCAGCGCGTCGGTGCGCTCGAGCATCAGGTCGGCGGCCTTCCCGACGACGGCGGCCCGCTCGGCCACGCTGCGTCGGCGCCAGTCTCCGAAGGCGGTGTGCGCACGGTCGATCACGGCACCCACCTGGTCGCTGGGCAGGGAGTCGAACTCCCGCTCGGTCTCCCCGGTGAACGGGTTGACCGTGGCGTAGGCCCGGTCGGTGCTGGGGCGGTCCTGCTGTGTGCTCGTCACTGCGGTGTGCCTCTCGTTGCTGGCGGGTCGTCACCAGTACTACCCGCAGGCACCGACAGCACGCAGGTCGTCGTGCGCCGATCTGTGGACGGCGCCGTCGTGTCGGACCCCGCACCTACAGTCGGGGGCAGTCGAGGAGCCCCTGGGAGGCCACCGTGTGCGGTCGTTACGCAGCCAGTCGCCGTCCGGAGGACCTGACTGTCGAGTTCGAGGCAGTCCCGGCCGCCGGGCAGCCACCGCTGGCCGCCGACCACAACGTCGCGCCGACCAAGGACGTGTACGTCGTCCGGCAGGCCCGCGAACGGGACGACGACGGCGCACCCACCGGCGGCTCGCACCGCGAGCTGCGGGTCGTGCGCTGGGGGCTGGTGCCCTCCTGGGCCAAGGACGTCTCGGTGGGCAACCGGATGCTCAACGCCCGCGTCGAGTCACTCACCAGCAAGCCCGCGTTCAGCAAGGCCGCGAAGGCCCGGCGCTGTCTCGTGCCGGCCGACGGCTGGTACGAGTGGGCACCCAAGCCGCACGCCCCGGGCAAGCAGCCCTGGTACGTCACCCCGCAGGACGGGTCCGGGCTGGCCTTCGCCGGCCTCTGGGAGGTCTGGGGCCGCGGGGACGACCGGCTGTACAGCTGCACGGTGGTCACCGCGCCGGCCGTGGGTGCGCTCGCCGAGATCCACGACCGGATGCCGCTGGTGCTGCCCCGGGACCGGTGGGCCGAGTGGCTGGACCTCGAGCGGGACGACGTCGAGGCCCTCGCCGGGCCCACGCCGCCGGAGTTCGTCGAGGGCCTGGAGATCCGCCCGGTCGGGGCCGCGGTGGGCAACGTGGCGAACAACGGCCCCGGGCTCACCGCGCGGGTCGACGCGGTCAGCGAGCCGGCCGACCAGCCCGCCCTGTTCTGACCCGCACCCGCCGCGCTCGATCCCCGACACCCGAGGTGACCCGCTGAGCACGACCGTGCCCGACCCCGCCGCAGACACCGCCCCGAAGCCCGGTACCGCACCGTCCCCCGGGTCCCGGGCGCTGCCCGGTTGGATCGCCGCCACCGTCACGTTCCTGGCCTCGGGTGCGGTTCTGGTCCTGGAGATCACCGGCCTGCGGCTGATCGCGCCCTACGTCGGGATCACGCTGCAGACCAACACCGCGGTCATCGGGTTCGCCCTGGCCGCGATCGCCGTCGGCGCCTGGGCCGGGGGCCGGGCCGCCGATCGTGGCGATCCGCGCCGGCTGCTCGTGCCGCTGCTGGTGGCCGGCGGGGCGCTGGTCATCGCCGTGCTGCCGCTGGTCCGGTTCGCCGGCGCGGCCATGACCGGGGCGGCCGCGGGCAACGTGCTGCTGCTCGCCGCGGTCGCGGTGGTGGTGCCCGCGGCGCTGTTGTCGGCCGTGCCGCCGATCATCGTGGCGCTGCAGCTGGGCAGCCTGTCCGAGACCGGCTCCGTCGTCGGGAAGCTGTCGGGCATCGGCACCCTCGGCGGCATCGCGGCCACCTTCGGCACCGGGTTCGTGCTGGTCGCCGTGCTGCCCACCAGCGTAATCCTGGTCGGCACCGGGCTCGTGGTCGTGGCCACCGGGCTCGCCCTGTTGGTGCTGCAACGGCGCGCCGGGGTGCCCGCCCGTTGGCCCGGCGCCCTGGTGGTCATCGCCCTGGCCGGCACAGGAATGGCCGTGCTCGCACCGAACCCGTGCCAGGACGAGACGACGTACCACTGCGCCCGGGTGGTCGCGGACCCCGAGCGGGAGGGCGGCCGCACGCTGGTGCTGGACACCCTGCGGCACTCCTACGTCGACCTGAGCGACCCCACCCACCTGGAGTTCGAGTACGTGCAGGCGATCGCCTCGGTCACCGACGTGCTGGCCCCGGCGGGGGAGCCGCTGTCTGCCCTGCACCTGGGCGGCGGCGGGCTGACCCTGCCCCGCTACCTCGCCGAGGTCCGGCCGGGCACCCGGAGCCGGGTCTTCGAGGTGGACCCCGGGGTGGTCGAGGTCGACGAGACCCGGCTGGGCCTGCAGACGTCGGCGGACCTGCAGGTGCGGGTCGGTGACGCGCGGGTCGGGTTGACCCAGGAGGAGCCCGGCAGCCGGGACCTCGTCGTCGGCGACGCGTTCGGTGGTCTGTCGGTGCCCTGGCAGCTGGCCACGACCGAGGCCGTCGGGCTGGTGGAGGACGCGCTGGCGCCGGGCGGGGTCTATGCGGCGAACCTGATCGACAACCCGCCGCTGGACTTCGTGCGGGCCGAGCTGGCCACCGTGCGCGGGGTGTTCTCCACCGTCGTCCTGCTGGCCCGCCCCGAGGTGCTCGCCGGGGAGGACGGCGGCAACGTCGTCGTGGTGGCTTCCCGGCAGCCGGTGGACACCGCCGGGATCGCCGCGGTGCTGGCCGGGCGCGGGCTGGACTGGGAGGTCGCCGAGGGCGCCGAGCTGGACGCGTTCGTGGGCGATGCCCCGGTGCTGACCGACGACTTCGCCCCGGTCGACCAGCTGCTCACGCCCTACGGCTGAGCAGTCAGCGACCGATGTCGGCGGTGCTCGCCCGGGTCAGGGTCACCAGGTCCGCGGGGGCCAGCTCGACCTGCAGTCCGCGTCGTCCCCCGCTGACCAGGACGGTGTCGAAGCCCAGGGCGGAGGCGTCCACGACGGTCGGCAGGGCCCTGCGTTGACCCAGCGGGCTGATCCCGCCGCGCACGTAGCCGCTGCTGCGCTCGGCGTCGGCCGGGTCGGCCATCACGGCCTTGCGTCCACCGGTCGCTGCGGCCAGCGCCTTGAGGTCCAGCTGACCGGCCACCGGCACGACGGCCACGGTGAGCACGCCGTCCACCCGGACGACGAGGGTCTTGAACACCTGCGCCGGGTCCGAGCCCAGTGCGGCGACCGCGGCGTCGCCGAAGCCCAACGGGTGGGCGGGGGAGGACAGCGCGTGGTCATCGGGGTCGTAGGTGTGCAGCACGTGCTGCACCCGGGCCTGCACCAGCACCCGTACCGCCGGGGTCGCCGCCATGACCGGACACCCTAGGCAGCCGACCGTGCAGGGGAATGCGTCGGCCGGGGAGGTCCTTGTACGAGGCGTGATCAGCTCCTCCGCACCGACCCGGGAACGCCGGTCGGCCCCGTCCTCCGACGTGGTCGTCGTCCGCCGTCCGCCCGGCCGTACGGTGCCCGCCCGGCTAGGATCGATCGACGTGGTGTCCCGTCTGCGGGCGCCGCAGAGAGGACGGTCGGTGCCCGACGAGATCACGGACGAGACGACGGACCCGGCGACGGTGGGCGTGCAGCCCGAGGTCGTGACGGAGACCCCGGAGGCCCGTGCGGACGGCAGCCGCAGCGAGGAGGCCGAGACCCGCGCTCAGCGCGACGCCCGCTTCGAGCGCGACGCGTTGCCCTTCCTGGACCAGCTGTACCCGGCGGCCCTGCGGATGACCCGCAACCCGGCCGACGCCGAGGACCTGGTGCAGGAGACCTTCGTCAAGGCCTACTCCGCGTTCCACCAGTTCGCCGAGGGCACGAACCTCAAGGCCTGGCTGTACCGGATCCTGACGAACACCTACATCAACACCTACCGCAAGAAGCAGCGGCAGCCCCAGCAGTACCCCACCGACCAGGTGCAGGACTGGCAGTTGTTTGCTGCCGAGCAGCACAGCTCCACCGGGTTGCGGTCGGCGGAGATCGAGGCGTTGGACCACCTGCCGGACTCCGACATCAAGGACGCTCTGCAGCAGCTGCCCGAGGACTTCCGGCTGGCGGTGTACCTCGCCGACGTCGAGGGTTTCGCGTACAAGGAGATCGCCGAGATCATGGGCACGCCCATCGGCACGGTGATGTCCCGCCTGCACCGCGGCCGCCGCGGGCTGCAGAAGCTGCTGGCCGACTACGCCCACGAGCGTGGGTTCGCCCGCGCCGGTGCCGCCGAGGAGGGCAGCGCACGATGAGCACCCCGGAGCCCGCCGAGCACCCGGCGCACGACGGCACCGAGATCACCAGCTGTGACGACGTCCTGTCCCACGTGTTCGAGTTCCTCGACCACGAGACCGGTGCCGAGCGTCGTGCGGTCATCGCCGAGCACCTCGAGGACTGCTCGCCGTGCCTGCGGGAGTTCGGCATCGAGCAGGAGTTCAAGGCCCTGGTCCGCCGGCGCTGCGGTGGCGACCCCACCCCGCTGGGCCTCAAGGACCGGATCAAGATGCAGCTGACGAACGTCTCCTTCGAAGAAGACGGCACGTCGGTGACCGTCGAGCGCGTCACGGTGGAGCGCACCTCCGAGCGCTGAGCCCAGACACAGGAAGAGGCCGGGACGACGATGTCGTCCCGGCCTCTCTGCGTCTGCTCGGCCCCGTCTTGCGGTCGGGGGCCCCGATCAGGCGTTGGGGCGCTTGCCGTGGTTGGCGCCGCTCTTCTTGCGGGCGCGCCGCTTGCGTCCACGCTTGGACATCGCTGCCCTCCTTCCCTCGTCTGGTCTGTGTCGTGAGCGGTGGGAGACCCACCGGGCCGGTTCCAGGGTCTCACGTCCCCCCGTCCGTGCGCTGATGGTCCCTGCCCGGTGCCCGGTGCCCGGTGCCCGGAGCGCGGGGCAGCCGCCCGTCGTCGTGCCCGGGCCGCCACGCGGCCACTGTGGCGGGGTGTGGGCCCGGCGCCGTCGGAGGCGTGAGCCAGGCTGTACGCGGGCAAGGACACCCCGGAGCGGTTGTGACGCCGACGTCACGGTGCCGCAGGGGGACAGGGGGACGACGCAGTGGCCGACACCGGCGGTACCGGGATCGACAGCGTGCTGGTGGCCGGGCGGGGGCCGATGGCCTGCGCCGTCGTGCAGGCGTGCGCGGCGCGCGGGGTGAAGACGGTCGCGGTGCACTCGGCGACCGAGCGCGACGCCCGGCACGTCCGGCTGGCCGACGACGCCGTGTGGCTGGGTCCGGCACCCGCGGCCCAGTCCTACCTGTCCGTGCCGCGATTGGTCGAGGCCGCCCGGCGCAGCGGGGTCACCGCCGTGTTGCCGGTGCCCCCGGCCCTCGCGGGCAACGTGGAGCTGGCCACCGCGGTGCAGGCCGCGGGCCTGACCTGGGTCGGCCCCGACCCGGCGGTGCTCGAGCGGCTCGGTGGCGACGGCGTCGAGCCGGCCAGCGAGAACGGCTTCCTGGCCGTGGTCACCGCCGGTGGCCTGCGGTACGTCACCCCGGTCTGCCGGGACCGGGAGGCCGGCACGGCCCGGGTCTCCTGGACGAGGGGGGAGCGGCTCACCCTGCCGGCAGCCGCCCAGCGGCTGCCCGAGCTGGGCTGGCGTGGCCTGGTCACCGTCGGGATCGACCCGGGCGGCGCGTTGGCCGAGGTCGCCGCCGGGTTCAGCCTGGACGTGGCCGTGCTCGAGCGCGCGCACGGCGTGGACGCCGTCGACCTGGCGCTGCGCAGTGCCTCGGGACGGCTGCGCGCGGTCCCCGACGCCGCGGTGCGGCCCGCCGTCGCAGTCCAGCTCCGCTCGACCCTGCCGCCGGGCACCGCAGGCCGGGTGACCGGCCGGCTCCCGGACCTGCCGGGTGGCCCGGACGCCGAGGTGGTGGCCGTGACCGGCTACGACCGGGGCGACCGCCTCGACGGGTGGTACGACGCACTGCTGGCCACGGTCAGCGCGGTCGGACCGGACACCGCGACCGCCGCCCGACGCGCCGCCGAGGTGCTCACCGGGCTGCCCGAGACCGGGGTCCCGCACGACGGGACGGCGGTCTGCGCGGTGCTGCACCGGCTCGCCGACGGCTGACCCGGCGCGGTCCGCGCCGTCGGGACCGCGGGTGTCCGCCGGGGGGTTGGATGTGCGCACCGGCGCAGCAGCGACGGGTGACGTGCCTGCAGCGAGGAGGACCGGTGGCGGTCGAGGAGATCCACGCCGAGATGGTCTCCAGCGTCTGGAAGGTCCTGGTGGCCCCGGGTGCCGAGGTGGCCGCCGGGGACACGCTTGTCATCCTTGAGTCGATGAAGATGGAGATCCCGGTCCTCACCGAGAAGGCCGGCACCGTCACCGAGCTGCACGTCGTGGAAGGCGAGGTCCTCCAGGAGGGTGACCTCATCGCGACAGTCGAGGCCTGAGCCCGGCTCAGAAGCCGCGCGCTCCGGGCTGGGGCCGCCGTCGTCCTACGCTCGGGCCACCATGACGAGCACCCCCAGCAGCCTCTCCGACCGGCTCGCCCGCGGCTCCTCGGTGAGCCGGTCCCAGGTCGACCACGCCCGCCGCCTGGTCGCCGACTGGCAGCTGTTGGCCGACCTCTCCTTCGCCGATCTCACGCTGTGGGTGCCGCTGCCCACCGGGCCCTGGTGGTGCGTGGCCCAGGTCCGGCCGCTCACCGCCCCGACCAGCCAACCCGAGGACCTCATCGGCGTCGAGGTCGAGGGCGAGGACGCCGCCTCCTTTGCCCGGGTGCACGCCGAGGGCGAGGTCGTCGTCGAGGAGCCCGACGGCACCGGGACGGCGCCCCGCCGGCGCGAGGTGGTCCCGGTGCGGTACGAGGGCGCGGTGGTCGCCGTCCTGGCCCGGGACACCCGGCTGTCGGCCACCCGGTCGCCGTCCCCGCTGGAGCTGACCTACCTGGACATCGCGACCGAGCTCTGCCAGATGGTCTCGGCCGGCACGTTCCCCCCGCGGATGCTCGAGGACGCCGAGATGAGCCCGCGGGTCGGGGACGGCCTGATCCGGCTGGACGGCCGGGGCCGGGCGGTCTACGCCAGCCCCAACGCGCTGTCGGCCTACCGGCGGATGGGCCTGACCGGGGATGTCGTCGGCGCCCGGCTGGCCGAGGTGACCCGGCACGCGGCCACCGACCGGGTGGCCGGCGAGGCGGTGGCGGCCAGCATCACCGCGGCCGTCGCCGGCCGCTTCCCGGACCCGATGGACGTCGAGGGCGAGGGCGCCACGATGCTCGTCCGCGCCCTGCCGCTGCGGGCCCCGGGCGGGGAGCACGGCGTGCTGGTGCTGGTCCGCGATGTCACCGACGTCCGGCGCCGGGACCGGGCGCTGATGACCAAGGACGCCACCATCCGGGAGATCCACCACCGGGTGAAGAACAACCTGCAGACGGTGGCCGCGCTGCTGCGGCTGCAGGCCCGTCGGGTGTCCGAGCCCGCGGCGCGGGACGCGCTGCTGGAGTCGGTGCGCCGGGTCGCCTCGATCGCGGTCGTGCACGACACCCTGGCCGGCAGCCGGGACGACGTCGTCGACGTGGACGACGTGCTGGGCCAGGTGCTGCCGATGCTGGGTGACGTCGCCTCGGTGGGCCCGGCGGCGCGCATCCAGCGGGTCGGCCGGTTCGGGGAGCTGCCGGCGGAATCGGCGACCCCGCTGGTGATGGCGGTGACCGAGCTGCTGCACAACGCGGCCGAGCACGCCTTCCCTGACGGTCGGGCGGGCACCATCGAGCTGACCGCCGAACGTGACGGGCACGACCTCGTCGTCAGCATCGCCGACGACGGGCAGGGCCTGCCGCCGGGGTTCGACGTGGCGAGCAGCAAGGGGCTGGGGCTGCAGATCGTGCGGACCCTGGTGACCAGCGAGCTGCACGGTTCGTTGGCGATCAGCGCGCCGTTCGAGGGCCCGGGCACCGTCGCCGTGCTGACCCTGCCGGGGGTGGGGCGCACCCGTCGCTGAGCATGTCCGTGTCCGTGTCCGTGTCCGCAGACGTGACGAGGCCGGCCCCCGGGTGTCCGAAGGCCGGCCTCGTCAGGTCGGTGGTGCTGCGTCCAGGTGCTGCAGGGCTCAGGCGGTGCGGACCCGGGTGCGCGCGGTGCGGCGCTTGAGCGCGCGGCGCTCGTCCTCGGAGAGGCCGCCCCACACGCCGGAGTCCTGGCCGGAGGTCAGTGCCCACTCGAGGCAGGACTGCACGACCGGGCAGCGCTGGCACACGGCCTTGGCCTGATCGATCTGTGAGACCGCAGGGCCCGTCGTCCCGATGGGGAAGAAGAGCTCGGGGTCTTCGTCCCGGCAGAGGGCGCGGTGGCGCCAGTCCATGTCGGTGTGCTCCTCGGTGTCGTCTACGGTGTGCCTCACGGACCCGGCTCGGCCGGGTGTGCGCCCCGACGCCGTCTGGTTGGACGTCGGGAGGCAGCCGCACGCTGGTGTCACCAGCAGGTTGCGTTCACGGACGATGCTTTCACGCGCTGAGTGGCTGTCAAGCGATTCAGTGCCGGACCCACCCCTCGTATGAGCAACCTCACCACGCACCTAGCAGGTCTGCCACCGCAACGACCCACCGGGTGGGTCACGGGGCCACCCACCCGGGTGCTGACGCGGCTCCCTGCCACGCACGGTGGCCGGTCTCAGCCTTGTCGAGTGAGCGAGATCACAGAACGACGGAGAGGGCGCGGCCCACCGAGCGGACCCGCAGGCCGGTGGCCTGGCCGAGGTGGTCGCCGTCCAGCTGCCAGCCCTGGGGCCGCGCCGAGGTGAGCGCCAGGTCGGGCAGGTCGTGCCAGCGGTGTACCGCCCTGCCGTGCGGGTCGGGGTCCCGGGCCATCGTCTGCCGCAGGTGGTGCACCATCCGCGCCGGGCCCAGCCGGCTCATCGCGAAGACGTCCAGCCGGCTGTCGAAAGAGGCCTCCGGGCTCGGGGAGAGCGGGGTGTCGCCCAGGTAGGTCCACGGGCTGACGTTGGAGACCAGGCAGAGGAACAGGCCCTCGGTGGGCTGCTCGCCGGGCACGTGCAGCGTCATCGGCGGACGACGGCGGTCCCGGCCCAGCAGGACCGCTCGGCTGCCGGACCGGACGTAGAGCGAGCCGGTCGAGCGGCGTCCTCGCGACCGCTGCTCCTCCACCCGCCGGATGACGTCGGCGTCGAAGCCCAGCCCGGCGGCGAAGACGAACCAGCGGGGCGGGGTCCAGGTGGTGCGGCCGGCGTCGTCGACCTGCTGGGCGCTGGCCGTGCCCAGCGACACGTGCCGGATGCGCCCGGCGCGCAGCGAGTCCAAGATCTCCGCGATCGCCTCGACCGGGTCGCGCGAGCGGCCCAGCGCCCGGGCGAAGACGTTGGTGGAACCACCGGGGACGACGGCCAGCGTGGGCACGCGCGGCCCCGGGCCGTCGGCGAGCATGCCGTCGACGGTCTCGTTCACGGTGCCGTCCCCGCCCAGGGTGACGACGACGTCGATGCCGTCCGCGGTGGCCTGGGCGCCGAGCTCACGTGCGTGGCCGCGGTGCGTGGTCTCGGCGACCTCGACCTTCAGGTCGCTGGACAGCGCCCGGACCAGCACGTCCCGGACCTTCGCGGTGGTGGTGGTCGCCGCGGGGTTGGCCAGCAGCAGCGCGCGCACGGCCACACCTTAGCCAGCGGTCCTCGGGGGGCCTCCGGGTCGTTCCCGGGTAACCTCGCGGACGTGTCAGCGCCAGCGGAGGGCCCGCACGGGACCCCGGCCCCCCAGCCCCGACGGCGGGCCGAGCGGCTGCTGGGCGGGGCGGCCCGGGAGAGCGCCCCGAAGCCGTCGCGACCGGCCAGCGAGGCGCCACGGGCGGTCCGGCTGGCCGCGCTGCTGGTGGGGTTGGAGGCGGCGGCACTGGCCGTCGTCGCGCTGCTGGTGCTCTTCCTGACGCTGACGAGCAGCCCGGACAGCGTCGGCCGGGCCCTGGCCGAGGTCGTGTACGTCGGACTGGGCGCCGCCGCGCTGGCCGCGGCCGCGGTCGGGCTCTGGCGGGTCTCGTCGTGGGCGCGCGGCCCGGTGGTCGTGCTGCAGCTGCTATTGGGGCTGCTGGGCTACGTCACCGCGTTCGAGGCCGGCCGGCCGCTGCTGGGGCTGCCGGTGCTGGTCTGCGTGGCCGGCGTGCTGTGGTTCCTGGCCACCCCCGAGGCCCGGCTGGCCTACGCGGAGCGCTGAGCGCTCACACCAGGTCGATGACGTCGGCGATCGAGTCGAGCACCCGGCTGGGCCGGAACGGGAAGCGGGCGACGTCCTCGGCCCGGGTCGATCCGGTGAGCACCAGCACGGTCTCCAGGCCCGCCTCGATGCCGGCCACGATGTCGGTGTCCATCCGGTCGCCGATCATGGTCGTGGACTCCGAGTGCCCGTCGATCCGGTTGAGCGCGGACCGGAACATCATCGGGTTGGGCTTGCCCACGAAGTAGGGCTCGGCGCCGGTGGCCTTGGTGATCAGCGCGGCCACCGAGCCGGTCGCGGGCAGCGAGCCCTCCGGCGAGGGGCCGGTGACGTCGGGGTTGGTGGCGATGAACCGGGCCCCGGCCTCGACCAGCCTGATCGCCCGGGTGATCGCCTCGAAGCTGTAGGTCCGGGTCTCACCCAGCACCACGTAGTCCGGCTCGGTGTCGGTGATCGTGTAGCCCGCCTCGTGCAGCGCGGTGGTCAGGCCCGCTTCGCCGACGACGAACGCGGACCCGCCGGGCAGCTGGGAGGCCAGGAAGTCCGCCGTCGCCAGCGCGGAGGTCCAGATGGCCTCCTCCGGCACGATCAGGCCGGACCGCTGCAGCCGGGCGGCCAGGTCGCGTGGGGTGAAGATCGAGTTGTTGGTCAGCACCAGGAAGCGACGTTCCCGGTCGACCAGGCGGCGCAGGAAGTCCGCCGCGCCGGGCAGCGCCTGGCCCTCGTGGACCAGCACGCCGTCCATGTCGGTCAGCCAGCACTCGGAGGGTGTGCGCTCGCTCATCTCGTCGTCCTCTCACGGGCGAAGTCGGTCAGCGCCGGGTCCTCGGCGCGGTCGGTCAGCCGGAAGAACGACCAGCCGTCCTGCGGGCGGGCGCCGGCGGCGCGGTAGAAGTCGATGGACGGCGTGTTCCAGTCCAGCACCGACCACTCCAGCCGGGCGTAGCCGCGCTCGAGGCAGACCGCGGCCAGGGTGCGCAGCAGCTCCTTGCCCAGGCCGGTTCCGCGCTGGGCGGGGGAGACGTAAAGGTCCTCCAGGTACACCCCGTGGGTGCCGCGCCAGGTGCTGAAGGACAGGAACCACAGCGCGAAGCCGACGACGACACCGTCGTCGTCGAGCGCGACGTGGCCGAAGAGCGCGGGGGAGTCGCCGAACAGCGCGGTCCGCAGCTGCTCGGAGGTCAACAGCGCCTCGTCCAGGCTCTGCTCGTAGTCCGCGAGCTCCCGCACCAGCCCGACGACGACGTCGACGTCCTCGGGGGTGACCGGGCGGACAGTCACGACAGCAGCTCCCTGACCCGGAGCGGCACCAGCCGGCCCAGTGGGGAGACCAGCGGCACGAGCAGCGGGGAGAACAGGTAGAGGTAGGCGAGCAGGACGAAGGTGAACACCGGCACGGTCGCCAGGCCGATCACGATGAGGAGCCCGGCGGTGACGATCCCGACCGGCTTGCCGCTCTTGGGGCTCACCAGCGAGCGGAACGACCGCCAGCGGATGGTGGAGATCATCAGCAGGCCGGGGACCAGCACCACCAGCAGCACCCACAGCCGGTCGCGGCCCTGCAGTACGTCGGAGAAGGCGAACACGCTGGCCATGACGACCCCCGCAGCCCCCGGGCTGGGCAGGCCGACGAAGAACCGCTTGTCCGCGGTGGGGTCGACCGTGGTGTTGAACCGGGCCAGTCGGATCGCCGCGCACGCCACCCAGACGAAGCAGGCGATCCAGCCGAGCGGGTCGAAGCCGTCCCGGCCGTCGGAGAACAGTGCGAACGCCAACAGGGACGGGGCCAGGCCGAAGGACACCAGGTCGGCGAGGGAGTCGAACTGCAGGCCGAACGCGGAGACCGCACCCACCAGCCGGGCGACCGCGCCGTCGGCGATGTCCAGGACGACCGCGGCACCGATGAGCACGGAGGCCAGGTCGTACTGACCGCGGAAGGCGACCAGGATCGCGGCGAAGCCGCACATCATGTTGCCCAGCGTGAACAGGCTCGGCAGCCATAGCCGGGCCCGGCTGCGCCCACCGCGGGCCGAGCTGCGGACGAACTCGACGGTCTGGGTGCGCCGGGTGGCGCCGCGTCGCTCGGCGGTCACGGTCGGGGTCCGCCGTCGGCCGGGGCGCGGTCCCAGCGGGCGATGACGGTCTCCCCGCCGCGCACCCGCCGGCCCTTCGTCACCGTCAGCGTGGCCTCCTGCGGCAGGAACACGTCCATCCGGGAACCGAATTTCATCAGGCCCATCCGCTCCCCGGTGGCCAGCTGCTGGCCGACCCCGGTGCGGGTCACGATCCGCCGGGCCAGCACGCCGACCAGTTGCCGGAAGACCACGGTCCGGTCGCCGTCGACCAGCCACAGCTCGGTGCGCTCGTTGCGGTGTGCGCTCTCGGCCCGGTAGGCGGCCAGGAAGCTGCCCGGGGTGTAGCTGCTCTGGGTCACCGTGCCGCGGTAGGGCGAGCGGTTGACGTGCACGTCGACGACGGACAGGAAGACGCTGACCTGCTGCCAGCCACCCTCGGGGACCGGCTCGGGGGCCACGTCGTCCTGCGCCGGCCCGGCGACCATGACCACGCCGTCGGCGGGGGAGACGACGTCCTGGCCGGTGACCGGGGTGGTGTCGCAGCGACGCTGCGGGTCCCGGAAGAACAGCGCCATGTAGGCCGCCAGCCCCAGCAACGGCCACCCGGCCCGGCTCGTCGAGCGGCGGCCGGTGACCCGGCCGAGCACGCCCAGGGCCACGGCCGGGGCTAGCGGCACGGTGATGAAGGGCCAACCGGCCGGGTCGATGCGCATCGGGGTCCGAGGCTACCGGGGCGCACCCGACCCGCGCCGGGGATGACGACGCCGGGCCGCCCCGTGAGGGACGACCCGGCGGCGACGGGTGGTGCAGGGGGACGTCAGGCGGCTGCCTTGGTCTCCCAGAAGATCGTGTCGATCTCGGCGATGTAGTCCAGCAGCTTCTGGCCCTCGGCCGGGTCCATGCTGGACTTGGTGCCCGAGGCACCGGCCTGCTTGGTGGCCTTGTTGAACAGCTCGTGCAGCTGCGGGTACTTCTCGAAGTGCGGCGGCTTGAAGTAGTCGGTCCACAGCACCCACAGGTGGTGCTTGACCAGGTCGGAGCGCTGCTCCTTGATGAGCACGGCGCGGGCCTTGAAGACCTCGTCGTCGCTGCCCTGGTACTTGTCCTGGATGCCCTTGACGGACTCGGCCTCGATACGTGCCTGGGCGGGGTCGTACACGCCGCAGGGGAGGTCGCAGTGCGCGGTGGCCTCCACGGCGGAGAAAAGGCTGAACAGCCTCATGGGTGTCCCTCCGGAACTCGTGGGGATGGGTCGTCTGGGACCCTACTCGCGGTGATCACCGGTGACACGTCGAGCGCAGCAGCCCCGGACGACGTCCCCGGGCTGGCGACACGCTGGGTGCTGGCCCGGGTCACCGGGCCCTCCATGTCCCCGACGGTCCGGCACGGCGACCGGCTGCTGGTCAGCCGGGTCACCGACCCTGCGCGGGTCCGGACGGGCGACGTCGTGCTGGCCCGGTTCCCGGCGCGTCCGGGGCTGCTGGTGGTCAAGCGGGTCGACGGCGAGGTCCCGGGCGGCCACTGGGTGCTGGGGGACAACCCGCTGGTGGCCGACGACAGCCGGGCATTCGGCACTGCCGTCGTCGTCGGGCGTGTGGTGGGCCGGATCACACCCCGTCCCGGCCGGCTCGCTGGCCGTCTCGGCGGCGGGTAGCCACTCGTCGGGGCTGCTCTACGCTCCCGGTCCCATGGGCTCAGTGCAGAGTGGCACCGACGGATCCGACCCGTTCAGCGATCGCTTTTCCGAGGACCCCGCGTTCGCGGTGCACGAGGGCGGCAAGCTCTCCGTGCAGCCTAAGAGCGCGATCACCTCGATCGCCGACCTCGCCCTCACCTACACCCCCGGCGTAGCCCGCGTGTCCAGCGCCATCGCCGCCGAGCCCGAGCTCGCGCGCCGCTTCACCTGGGCCCCCCGGGTGGTCGCGGTCGTCTCCGACGGCACCGCCGTCCTCGGCCTGGGTGACATCGGACCGGTCGCGTCGCTGCCGGTCATGGAGGGCAAGGCCTGCCTGTTCCGCGAGTTCGGCGGCCTGGACTCGGTCCCGATCGTGCTGGCCACGACCGACGTCGACGAGATCGTGGCCACCGTGCTGGCCATCGCACCCTCGTTCGGCGGGATCAACCTGGAGGACATCAGCGCGCCGCGCTGCTTCGAGGTCGAGTCCCGGCTGCGCGAGCAGCTGGCCATCCCGGTCATGCACGACGACCAGCACGGGACGGCGATCGTCGTCCTCGCGGCGCTGCGCAACGCTGCCAGGGTGGTCGGTCGCCCGCTGGCCGACTTGCGGGTGGTGGTCTCCGGCGCCGGCGCGGCCGGGGTGGCCTGCACCAAGATCCTGCTCGAGGCCGGCATCGGCGAGGTCGCCGTCGCCGACTCCCAGGGCCTGCTGCACGCCGGCCGGGGGGAACTGACCGAGACCAAGCAGTGGCTCGTGCAGCACACCAACCCGACCGGCCGCTCCGGGTCGATGGTCGACGCCCTCGCCGGCGCCGACGTGTACCTGGGTCTGTCCGGCGGCGCGGTGCCCGAGGCCGCGATCGCCGCGATGGCACCCGGCGGCATCGTGTTCTCCCTCGCCAACCCGACCCCGGAGGTCGACCCGGAGATGGCGGCCCGCTACGCCGCGGTCGTCGCCACCGGGCGCAGCGACCTGCCCAACCAGATCAACAACGTGCTGGCGTTCCCCGGGGTCTTCCGCGGCGCGATCGACGCCGGGGCCACCCGGATCACCGAGGGGATGAAGCTGGCCGCGGCCACCGCCATCGCCGACGTGGTGGGCGACGAGGTCCGGGCCGACTACATCGTGCCCAGCCCGCTGGACCGTCGGGTCGCCGCGGCCGTCGCGGCCGCGGTGGGCGACGCCGCCCGCGCGGAGGGCGTCGTCCGGGGCTGACGCCGCACTGGAGGAGCACGTCAACCGGCGGCGGTGAGTCCCTCGAGGGCCGCCGCCGCCGGCGTGTTCAGCCAGAGCAGCACCAGCGTGGCGAGGGCGAACATCGGCACCAGCACGACCTTCTCGGTGAACCCGCCGGTCTCCATCGGGGAGAACGCGACCCGGGCCCGGGGGCGGACCAGCCAGACCAGCGGCACGGGCACCCCGCCGCAGGTCAGGAAGTCCCCGGCGACGTGGGTGAGCACCCCGAGCGCCACCGCCCAGGGCAGCCAGGTCGGGCTCGGGCTGTGCGCCAGCAGCAGCCAGGCGCCACCCCAGGACAGCACCAGGTTGCCGAGCACCGTCTCCTCGAACCGTCCGGGGACGACGACGTGCAGCGCGCGCAGGGCCAGCCCGATCGCCAGGGCCAGCAGCAGCAGCGACGCCCAGGTGGCCCGGGACGCCGCGAACGCCAGCAGCGCGAACGCCGCCGGGGCGAGCAGGGCGTCGTGCGTACCGCGCCGGTGACCGCCCGACAGCTTCCCCACGAGCCCGGACGGAACCTCGGTGAGCGGCCCCCACATCCGGGAGATCGTCGACCCGCGCTGGTCCAGGTCGGGCAGCATCGCCATGCCGCCGACCGCGGCCACCCAGCCGAGCTGAGCCACCGTGCCGGTCAGCGGGGCGACCGGCAGCGTGGCGGCACCGACGGCGAGCCCGGACAGGGCATGGGAGTGACCGAGCACGTCGTCATCGTGGGCGCCGGGAGACCGACGACGGGTCAGGCGCGCACACCGCCGTCCGACCCACCGGCCCGAGCGCCGCCGGCAGAGCGGCGAAAGTCGCGAAGAACGCCGCCGCCAGAGCGGCGAAAGTCGCGAAGAACGCCGCCGTGGGAGCGGCGAAAGTCGCGAAGAACGCCGCCGGCAGAGCGGCGAAAGTCGCGAAGAACGCCGCCGGGGGAGCGGCGAAAGTCGCGACTATCGCGGATCGGGGTCTGCGGGAGCCGCGGTCAGGGGGTGGGGCGGTAGACGCGGTCCAGGACGCCGGCCAGCAGGCGCTCGGCCAGCGGGCGGGGGAGGGCGGCGACCAGCGCGTGCACCGGGGCCATCCGGGCCGGCAGCGGTCCCCCGTCCAGCCCGGCCAGGGCCAGCAGTCCGTCGACGTCGGCCACGGTGAGCACCGCGGGGTCCAGGTCGGCCGCCGCGGCCACCAGCCCGGGGTCGGGCATCGGCGGGGGGAGGGCCAGCGCGGCCCGGGCGGCGTCGGCCAGGTCGGCCAGCAGGGCCGGCACCCGGTCGGCGGTCGCAGCGGTGATCGTCAGGTGCAGGGGGGCCGGCAGGGTCGTCCCGTCGGGCTGGACGAACGGCGGCTGGGGCTGCAGCAGCCAGCCGCGCGCGGTGGCCTCGTCGGCCAGGTGCAGCACGTCCAGGCCGTCGGTGCCCGCCAGCGCCACCAGGGTCGTGGCCGGTGCGCCGACCACCCGCACCCCGGGGACGTCGACGAGGCCGGCCACCAGCTCCGTCGTCGCCCGCCGGGCCCGCTGCGCGAGCCGGGCGTAGCCCTCGGTGCCCAACCAGCGCTGCACCGCCCACGCGGCGGCCATCGGCCCGGCCGGGCGGGTGCCGGCCAGCGTCGGGTTGACCACCGGGTAGCCGGGCCAACCCGCGGTGGCGAACCAGTGGCCCTGGCGGAACTCCGGATCGTTGGTGAGCAGCACCGAGACCCCCTTGGGGGCGTAGCCGTACTTGTGCAGGTCGACCGACAGGCTGGTCACACCGGGCACCGACAGGTCGAACGGGTCGGCGTCCAGGTGCGGCAGCAGCCAGCCGCCGATGCACGCGTCCACGTGGCACGGCACCCCCGCGGCGGCGGCGAGCGCGGCCACCTCGGGCACCGGGTCCAGCACGCCGTACGGGTAGGAGGGGGCGCTGACCACGACCAGCGCCGTCCGCTGGGAGAGCACGTCAGCGACGTCGTCCGGGCGGACCCGGCAGGTCACCGGGTCGACGCCGATGTCGACCACCGTGAGGTCGAAGAGGTGCGCGGCCTTGCGGAACGCCGCGTGCGCGGTCACCGGCAGCACCAGCTGGGGACGGCGGTCGTCGTGCGGGTGGGCGGCGCGCCAGCGGCTCCGCGCGGCGAGCACGGCCAGCAGACAGCTCTCGGTGCCGCCCGAGGTCACCGTGCCGACCGTGGACGGGCCCCCGCCCAGCAGCCGGGAGGCGGCCCCGACCAGGTCGTCCTCGATCCGGGCCACGCTGGGGAAGGCGGTCGGGTCCAGCGCGTTCGTCCACTGGTAGGCGGCCTGCGCGCCGGCGGCGAGCGCGTCGACCTCGACCAGCCCCGAGTCGTAGACGTAGGCCATGGTGCGCCCACCGTGGGTGGGCACGTCGCCGTCGGCGAGGGCGGTGAGCTCGGCCAGGACGTCCTGCGGTGTCACGGGGTGGGCTCCAGTCGGTAGCGGGCGATGAGCGGCAGCGAGGCGAGCACGAGCAGGGCGGGCAGCACGCTGAAGCCGAGCAGGACGGTGGTGTCCGCGGCGGCGGGCTGCGCGACGACGGCGTCCCCGACCGAGGAGCGGTAGCCGGTCAGGGCCAACAGCCCGCCGAGCAGGCCCGGGCCGATGGCCAGGCCCAGCGTCTCGGCCGCGGTCCACACGCCGGTGAAGACGCCGGCCCGGCGCCGTCCGGACGACGCCTCGTCGGCGGCGACCACGTCGGGCAGCATCGCCAGCGGGAACATCTGCAGGCCGGCGTAGCCGATGCCGACCAGCACCACGAGGGCCAGCACCAGGCCGGTGCGACCGGGTGCGCCCAGCGCGAGCCCGGCGGACCCGACGGCGAAGACGACGCCGGCGACCAGCAGCCCGGTGCGCTTGCCGGCCCGCCGGCCGAAGCGGAGCCACAGCGGCATGACCACGATGGCCGGCCCGACGAGGGCGAGGAAGAGGAGCGTCCCGGCGGAGGCGTCGCCGAGCACCTGGCGGGCGTAGTACGGCACCCCCGCCAGCATCACGCCGATGCCCAGCGCCTGGACGACGAAGGCGGTCAGCAAGAGCCGGAACGGCCGGACCCGGGCCGCGATCCGCAGGGTGTCCCGCAGCCGGCCCTCGCTCTGCACCCGGGTGAGCGTCCGGGCGTGGCGGGTGCCGACGACGGCGCCGAGCATCCCGCCGGCCAGTAGCACGGCGACGAACCCGGCCATCGCCAGGTGACCGGCCCGGCCACCCCCGGCGAGGTCGACGACGGCCGGCGCCCCGGCCCCGGCGAGCAGGATGCCCACAGCCAGCGCGGCCACCCGCCAGGACACCAGGGTGGACCGCTCGCCCGGGTCCAGGGTGATCTCCGCGGGCTGGGCGACATAGGGCACCTGGAAGAGCCCGTAGGCGGTCGCGGCGAGCAGGAACGTCACGGCGACCCAGGTCGCGGCCAGCCACGGGGGAGCCCCGGGGCCGGCGAAGACCAGCACGAAGAGCGGCGGCAGGGCGATCCCACCCGCGAGCATCCAGGGCCGGCGCGGGCCCCAGCGGCTGTCGGTGCCGTCCGAGCGGGCGCCGATCCAGGGGTTGAGGACGACGTCCCAGGCCTTGGGGGCGAAGACCACCAGCCCGGCGACCGCGGCCCCGACCCCGAGCACGTCGGTCAGGTAGTACAGCAGCAGCAGCCCGGGCACCGTGCCGAACGCCGCGGTGCCGATCGACCCCAGGGCGTAGCCGAGGTGGGTGCCGCGGGTGAGCCCGGGCGCCGCGGTGAAGGGGACTCCGGTCACGCCGGGGGACGCTAGTCCGCCGCGGGTGCGTGGTCGGCGGTCGGCACGCGCAGACCGGCGACCACGACCGGCAACACGGACCCGGCCACCACCACAGGCAGGCCGACGGCGACCGGGGTCAGGGAGCTGGACCAGCCCTGGCCGGCCCCGAACGCCGACAGGGCCCCCAGCAGCACCAGCGTGCGGCGTGGGAGCCCCGTGCGGGTCGTCTCAGTCCTCGTCGGGATCGTCCGTCCCGCCGCGGGCCAGCCAGGTGGCCAGCCGCTCGACCGGCACCTCGAAGTCGGGGTGCTGGTCGACGAAGGCCTGCAGCTGGTCACCCAGCCAGGCGAGGGAGACCTCCTCCTCGCCCCGGCGGGTGACCAGCTCCTCGATGCCCCGGTCAGTGAAATACACGGAGGCCTAAGGGGCGAACGAGCGGGTGACGAGGTCCTTCTGCTCGGCCTCGTGCACCTTGGCCGAGCCGACGGCCGGGCTGGCCGAGGCCTTGCGGCTGACGACCGACAGCGACTTCCCGGCCGGCAGCTCGGCGGGCAGGTTGACCGCCATGAACTGCCAGGCGCCCATGTTCGCCGGCTCCTCCTGGACCCAGAACACCTCGCCGGCGTTCGGGTAGCGGTTCAGCGCCTGCACCAGCTCGCTGACCGGCAGCGGGTACAGCTGCTCGACCCGCAGCACGGCGACGTCGTCGGTGCCCTGGGTCTCGCGGGCGGCGAGCAGGTCGTAGCTGACCTTGCCGCTGCACAGCAGCACCCGGCGGACGGCGGCGTCCTCCAGCGGCTCCCCGCCGACGCCCGGGTCGGCCAGCACCGGCCGGAACCGCTCGTCGGTGAAGTCCGCGACCGCGCTGACCGCGGCCTTGGCGCGCAACAGCGACTTGGGCGTGAAGACCACCAGCGGGCGGTGGGTCTCCGACAGTGCCTGACGACGCAGCAGGTGGAAGTAGTTCGCCGGGGTCGAGCAGTTGGCGACTGTCATGTTGTTCTCCGCGCACATCTGCAGGAACCGCTCGGGCCGACCGCTCGAGTGGTCGGGGCCCTGGCCCTCCAGGCCGTGCGGCAGCAGCAGGACGACGCCTGACCGCTGGCCCCACTTGGCCTCACCGGAGGAGATGAACTCGTCGATGATCAGCTGCGCGCCGTCGACGAAGTCACCGAACTGGGCCTCCCAGAGGACCAGCGCCTTGTCGTTGGCCACCGAGTAGCCGTACTCGAAGCCGACGGCGGCGTACTCGCTGAGCAGCGAGTCGTAGACGAAGAACTTCGCCTGGTCCGGCGACAGGTTCGCGATCGGGGTGTACTCCCCGGCGTCGACCCGGTCGATGAGCACCGAGTGCCGCTGCACGAACGTGCCGCGGCGGGAGTCCTGTCCCGCCAGCCGGACGGGCACGCCCTGCATGAGCAGCGAGCCGAAGGCGAGCAGCTCGCCCATCGCCCAGTCGACGCCGCCCTCGCTGACCATGCCCGCGCGACGCTCGAGCATCTTCTGCAGCTTGGGGTGGACGGTGAAGTCCTCGGGCAGCGAGACGTGCGCGTCGCCGATGGCCTTGAGCACCTCGGTGGAGATGGCCGTCTGCGCCGACTCCGAGGGCCGCTGGTCCATGACCGGCTCGGGGGTGGAGGAGTCCCGCGCGTCGTGGGTCTCGGAGAACGCCCGCTCCAGCTGCCCGCGGTAGTCCTTCAGCGCCTCCTCGGCCTCGGCCAGGGTGATGTCGCCCCGGCCGACCAGCGCCTCGGTGTAGAGCTTCCGGACCGAGCGCTTGCGGTCGATGATGTCGTACATCAGCGGCTGGGTCATCGAGGGGTCGTCACCCTCGTTGTGGCCCCGGCGGCGGTAGCAGACCAGGTCGATGACGACGTCCTTGCGGAACGCCTGGCGGTAGTCCATCGCCAGCCGGGCGACCCGCACGCAGGCCTCCGGGTCGTCGCCGTTCACGTGGAAGACCGGGGCACCGATCATCCGGGCGACGTCGGTGGAGTAGAGGCTCGAGCGCGCCGCGGCCGGGCTGGTGGTGAACCCGACCTGGTTGTTCACGACGACGTGCACGGTGCCGCCGGTGCGGTAGCCGCGCAGCTGGGACAGGTTCAGCGTCTCGGCGACCACGCCCTGGCCCGCGAACGCGCTGTCGCCGTGCAGCAGGACGGGCAGCACGGTGAAGCCGGCCTCGCCCTTGTCGATCATGTCCTGCTTGGCCCGCACGATGCCCTCGAGGACCGGGTTGACGGCCTCCAGGTGGCTGGGGTTCGACGTCAGCGAGACCCGGATCGAGGCGTCCCGGGCCGGGTGCTGGAAGGTGCCCTCAGCGCCCAGGTGGTACTTCACGTCGCCGGAGCCCTGCACGGTTCCCGGGTCGATGTTGCCCTCGAACTCCCCGAAGATCTTCGAGTAGGGCTTGTTGAGCACGTTGGCCAGCACGTTCAGCCGGCCGCGGTGCGGCATGCCGATCGCGACCTCGTCCAACTCGTACTCGGTCGCGGCGACCAGCACCTCGTCCAGCAGCGGGATGACCGACTCGCTGCCCTCGAGGGAGAACCGCTTCTGCCCGACGTACTTGGTCTGCAGGAAGGTCTCGAAGGCCTCAGCGGCGTTGAGCCGGGCCAGGACGCGCTTCTGCTTCTCCCGGTCGGGGCTGTCGTGCGTGACCTCGATGCGCTTCTGGAGCCACTCGCGCTCCTCGGGGTCGGTGATGTGCATGTACTCGACGCCGACGGTGCGGCAGTAGGAGTTGCGCAGCACGCCCAGCACGTCGCGCAGCGGCAGCACCTTCTCCCCGGCGAACCCGCCGACCGGGAACTGCCGGTCGAGGTCCCACAGGGTCAGACCGTGCTGGGTGATGTCCAGGTCGGGGTGGGTGCGCACCTTGAACTCGAGCGGGTCGGTGTCGGCCATCAGGTGGCCGTTGCGCCGGTAGGCCTCGATCAGCTCGACGACCCGGGCGCCCTTGTCGATCTGGCCCTCGTGCCGCACGGTGACGTCGGGGACCCAGCGGACCGGCTCGTAGGGGATCCGCAGTGCGGCGAAGACCTCGTCGTAGAAGCCGTCTTGGCCCAGCAGCAGGCCGTGCAGCTTGCGCAGGAAGTCCCCGGACTGGGCGCCCTGGATGATCCGGTGGTCATACGTCGAGGTGAGCGTGATCGTCTTCGCGACCGCGAGGTCGGTGAGCGTCTCCGGGCTCATCCCTTGGAACTCGGCCGGGTAGTCCATCGCGCCGACGCCGACGATCGTGCCCTGGCCGGTGGTCAGGCGCGGCACCGAGTGGTTGGTGCCGACGGTGCCGGGGTTGGTCAGCGAGACCGTGGTCCCGGTGAAGTCCTCCATCGTCAGCTTGCCGCCGCGGGCCCGCCGGATGACGTCCTCGTAGGCGCCCCAGAAGGTGGCGAAGTCCATCTCGTCGGCGCGCTTGATGTTGGCCACGACGAGCGAGCGGGTGCCGTCGGCCTTGGGCAGGTCGATGGCCAGCCCGAAGTTGACGTGCTCGGGCTGCACGACGTTGGGCTTGCCGTCGACCTCGGCGAACGCCGCGTTCATCTCCGGGAAGTCGTCCAGCGCCCGGACCAGCGCGTAGCCGATCAGGTGCGTGAAGGACACCTTGCCCCCGCGCGAGCGCGCCAGGTGGTTGTTGATGACGATGCGGTTGTCCACCAGCATCTTCGCCGGCACGGCCCGCACGCTGGTCGCGGTCGGCACGGTCAGCGAGGCGTTCATGTTCTTCACGACGCTGGCGGCGGCACCGCGCAGCACCGTCTTCTTCGGGCCCTCGCCCTCGACGGCTTCCGCAGCCGGGGCCTTGCCGGTGGCCGGCTTCGTCGGCGCGGCGGCGGGCTTGGCGGTGACCTGCTGGTCGGCGCGGTCGGCCGGCTTCGCGACGACGGTGCCGGTGCTCTTCGGCTCCGGGGCGACGGCCTTCGGTGCAGGCGCCGGGGTCGAGGCCGGCACGTCGGTGGAGCTGGGCCGGGTGGCGGAGGCCTCGGCGTCGGCCGGGGCAGGCTTCTCCGCCTCCGCCTCCGCCTCCGCCTCCGCCTCCGCCTCCGCCTCCGCCTCCGGCGCGGCGGCGGGGGCGGCCGGGGCGCGGTCGTCCCCGGACGTGACCTGGCTGCCGGGCCGGTAGTCGTCGAAGAAGTCGTGCCACGCCTGGTCGACGCTGTCGGGGTCGGCGAGGTACTGCTGGTACATCTCCTCGACCAGCCACTCGTTGGTGCCGAATCCCGTCACCGAGGAGGAGTTGGTGGAGGAGGGCCGGGATGAGCTCACGCTTGACACGGGGTCGAGTGCCTTCTTCGTCTGTGGACGTCGTTGGACCGGTGTCTGACTCTACCGGCCCCGGAGGGGGTCCGTCCGGCGCGTGGTGACCCGTTGCACGTGCTCCGGGATCACCTCCCGCCGTCCGGGGTGTTCAGATGCGGGCGCTGTGCTGTTCGAGTTGGTCCACGAGGGAGTCCCAGGGGGTGCGGCCACCGGCGCTGCCGGCGCGGTGCTGGGCGGCGGAGACCCGGGCGACGTCGAGCGCGCTGGCTCCGTCGGAGGTGGTTTCCTCGACGTCGGCGCCGGCCTCGAGCAGCAGGGCGACGACCTCCGGGCCGGCACCCTCGGGCCCGGCCTGGACGGCCGCGTGCAGCGCCGTCCGGCCGGTGTCGGGATCGCGCCGCCCGACGTGCGCGCCGGCTGCGAGCAGGGCCCGGACGACGTCGGGGTGGCCGCCGCCGGCCGCGGCCTGCAGGGCGCCGCTCTCGGGGTCGGCACCCCGTTGGACCAGGAGCTGCACGGTGTCCAGGTGCCCACCGAAGGCGGCCCAGGTGAGCAGGGCGACGTCGGTGTGCGGGTCGATCAGCGGTGCCCCGGCGTCGAGCTGGGCGATCAGTCGCGTGCTGTCACCTGTGTAGGCCGCGGTGGCCGGGTCGATCTCCGCGCCGAACTCCTGCAGCACCAGGACCAGATCCGGGGCGTGCTGCAGGGCCAGCTGGAGCGGGGTGTGGCCGTGCTCGGTGCGGGCCTCGACGTCGGCGCCGGCACCGGCCAGCAGCTCGACGGCCTCCCGGTTGCCGGTGGCCACTGCGACGTGCAGCGGGGTCCAGCCGTCCTGTCCGTCGCGCTCGACGGTCGTCGTCAGCAGCCGGGGCTGCTCGGTGACGGCGGTGCGCACGGCCGCGGCGTCGCCGTCGGCGATCAGCCCGGCGAGTCGCTGGGCTGTCATCCGCAGCGCGCGCATCTCCCCGGTGGAGGGACCCGCGGCGCGCGTCTGGCCCGTGGTCTCGGTCATCGGTGACCCCGTCTCTCGTCGTCGTGCTGGCGGCGTGTGGCGGTGTGCTGGTGCAGCGGTGCGGCAGGGCTGGTGACGCCGGGCGGCGACCCCCGGACGGCGACGCTGGTGGTCGGACCACGTCCCGTCGCACGGCCAGCAGGGTCCCCGGCACCGCGCCAGGAGACCGTATCCGAGCAGCGGCAGCAGACCGCCCTGCCAGGCCGAGCAGGTCGGTGGCAGTGGTGCCCGCGGCGGTCTCCAGGAGGGCGCCGACCGGCCACGTGACCCCCGACACGCCCGCGAGCCCCTGCTCGGCTACGGTCCGACCGTGTCTGCCTCTCGCACGGTGGTCGTCAGCCCGGACGGCTCGGGGTCCAGGTTGCGCGCGGTGGCGCGCACAGGTGCGCCGCCGGTGCCTGCGGCGCCACGCCGGTGATCGCCTGCGCGTACCCGTCGACCGACACCGACGACCGGGACCTCCAGCGCACCGCCGGCGAACTCGAGGACGAGGCCCACCAGGTCATGGGGTCCTCCGCGGCCGAGGAGACCGTGCGGACGGCGCACGCGCGTGCCACCTCCGCCGGCGCCGGCCAGGTGAGGACCGTGGACGCCACCTGGCGCTCCTCGGTCGACGTGCTGATCGTGCACACCACGGACTGACCCCACGGACCACGTGACCGACCCGGTGCCCCCGGCGGAGCAGCCCGAGGACGCGCGCGCAGCGCTGGACCGGCTGCTGCTCGGCGGACCCCGCCGGTGGACCCGGCTGCAGGTATCCGAGCGCGCGGGGATGCCCCCGGCGCGGACCCAGCGGCTGTGGCGGGCGCTGGGCTTCGCCGACGTGGGGGACGACGACGCCGTCTTCACCGATGCCGACGTCGACGCGCTGACCACGCTGTCGGCGCTGATCGACAGCGGCTTCGTCGACGTGGACACCGAGGCCTCGATCGCCCGCGCGATGGGCCAGTCGCTGTCCCGACTGGCCGACTGGCAGACCGACATGCTCGCCGCGCTGCTGGCCGGATCCGACGGGAGCGGTGACCCCGGCGGCAGGGCCGCCGTCGTCGCCACGGCCGAGGTGCTGCTGCCGCTGATGCGTGACGTGCAGACCTACGTCTGGCGCCGGCACCTGGCCGCCAACGCCGACCGGTTGTTCGCCGCCGAGCCCGGAGTGGCCGTGGACTCCCGCGAGCTCGCCGTCGGGTTCGCCGACCTGGTGGGTTACACCTCGCGCAGCCGCGGCATGGGCGGCCGTGAGCTCGGCGTGATGGTCGAGGACTTCGAGGGTCTGACCGCCGACCTGGTCTCCCGGCACGCCGGCCGGGTGGTCAAGACCGTCGGTGACGGCGTGCTGTTCACCTGCCCGACCGCAGCGCAGGCCGTAGAGATCGGGCTCCGGCTGCCCGAGGAGTGGGCCGCGCCGGACCGGCCGCCGCTGCGGGTCGGCGCTGCGTACGGCCCGGTGCTGACCCGGCTGGGCGACGTCTACTCACCGGTGGTCAACCTGGCCAGCCGGCTGACCTCGCTGGGCCGCCCGGGCACCCTGCTGGTGGACGAGCAGCTGGCCCGCCGGCTGCGTGGCCGCCGCGCCTACCGGGTCCGGCCGCTGCGCCGGGTGTCGGTCCGCGGGTACGACCACCTGCAGCCGTGGCTGGTGCGCCGGCGCGAGGGTGAGCCGATCCCGGCGATGGACTCCTTCGAGCAGCTGCTCGACGAGATCGCCGAGGACGTGCTGGACGACGTGCAGGACGACGTACTGGACCACGAGGGTCCCGACCGCGCCTGACCCGGACACCCCGGCCCCGGCCGCGGCCCGGCGTCCAGGGACCATGACCGGCGTGAGTGCCACCCTGCTGGCCCGCGGCCTGGCCGCCGGGCACGGCGCGCGAGTCCTGTTCGCCGACCTCGACCTCGTCGTCGCCCCCGGTGACGTCGTCGGCCTGGTCGGCGTCAACGGGGCCGGCAAGTCCACCCTGCTGCGCACCCTGGCCGGCCTGCTGCCCGCCGAGGCCGGCCACGTCACCGTCTCCCCGCCCTCGGCGACGGTGGGCTACCTGCCGCAGGAACACGAGCGTCGGGACAGCGAGACGGTGCTCCAGGCGCTGGCCCGGCGTACCGGCGTCGGGGACGCGCAGCGGGTCATGGACGACGCGCTCACCGCGCTGACCGACGGCGAGCCCGGTGCCGACGACGCCTACGCCGACGCCCTGGAGCGCTGGCTGGCCCTGGGCGGTGCCGACCTGGACGACCGGGCCGGCGAGGTGGTGGCGTCGGTGGCCCCCGGGGTCGCGCTGGACGCGGCGATGACCGGGCTGTCCGGCGGTCAGGCGGCCCGGGTGGGGCTGGCCTCGCTGCTGCTGTCCCGCTACGACGTGCTGCTGCTCGACGAGCCCACCAACGACCTGGACCTGGCCGGCCTGGAGCAGCTGGAGTCCTTCGTGCAGGGTCTGCGGACCGGCGTCGTGGTGGTCAGCCACGACCGCGAGTTCCTCTCCCGCACGGTCACCCGGGTGGTCGAGCTGGACCTGGCCCAGCAGCTGGTGCGGGTGCACGACGGCGGCTACGAGGCCTATCTCTTCGAGCGCGAGGTGGACCGCCGGCACGCCCGCGAGGAGTACGACGAGTACGCCGACACCAGGACCGGGCTCGAGGCCCGCGCCCGGATGCAGAAGAACTGGATGGCCAAGGGCGTCCGGGACTCGATCAAGAAGTCCAAGGACGGCGACAAGCACATCAAGGCCGCCAACCGGTCGTCCTCGGAGAAACAGGCCGCCAAGGCCAAGCAGACCGAGCGCCGGATCGAGCGGCTGGAGGTGGTGGAGGAGCCCCGCAAGGAGTGGGAGCTGCGGATGGAGATCGCCGCCGCCCCGCGGGCCGGTGCGGTCGTCGCGACCCTGCGCGGGGCCGTCGTCACCCTCGGGGACTTCACCCTGGGGCCGGTGGACCTGCAGGTCGACTGGGGTGACCGGGTGGCGATCACCGGGGCCAACGGGTCGGGGAAGTCCACCCTGCTCGCGGCGCTGCTGGGCCGGCTGCCTGTCGATGCGGGCAGTGCCTCGCTGGGCTCGGGTGTTCGGTTGGGCGAGGTGGACCAGGCCCGGGGGCTCCTCTTCGGTACCGGGCGGCTGGCCGAGGCGTTCGGCGCCGAGGTGCCCGACCTGCCCGACGCCGAGGTGCGCACGCTGTTGGCCAAGTTCGGGCTGCGCGCCGAGCACGTGCTGCGGTCGGCGCAGACGCTGAGCCCCGGGGAGCGGACCCGGGCGGCGTTGGCCCTGTTGCAGGCCCGCGGGGTGAACGTGCTGGTGCTCGACGAGCCCACCAACCACCTGGACCTGCCGGCGATCGAGCAGCTGGAGCAGGCACTCGCGGACTACACCGGCACGCTGCTGTTGGTCACCCACGACCGCCGGATGCTCGAGGCGGTGCAGACCACCAGGCGGCTGACCGTCAGCGGCGGGCGGCTGACCGAGGGCTGACCTGCTCCACCGTTGTCGGGACCGGTTCCGCGGCGTGCGTGCGGGCCCGGTGCGGGTGGCTGACCGGCCGCGGCGGGTCGGCCTCCAGCACCGCGGCGATCGCGTACTCGGCCAGTGCGGCCACCTCGGCGGCGCTGCCCCGACGAGGGTCGATGGCCGGCAGCAGGTGCAGCTCGACCACCAGGTCGAGGCTGCCGAGCACCCGGGCGGCACTGCGCCACCAGGACTCGTCCGCGGCGTGCGCGGCCGCCGTCGTCGGCCGGTCGGCGAGCCGGAAGCGGACCGCGACCGGGCACACCGGCACCCCCGCGGCCAGGGCCGGGGCGACGGCGTCGGGCTGGAACCGACCCAGCCCGGTGCCGCACGTGGCATGGTCCTCGGGCCGGACGAGCACGCTGCGCCCGGTGATGAGCTCGGCCGTCACCCGGTCGGTGCGCACGGTGGACAGACCCGGCCAGCCTGCGTCGTCCTCGGCGGGCAGGGCAGCCACAGCCGTGCGCAGCGCCAGGTCGTCCACCCAGGACACCCGGTTGGCGACGACGAGCCGGGCGCCGCGCGGCCACGGCACCGCCGGCGTCAGCACCCGCACCCGGACGCCGACCGAGGTCAGCAGTCGGGCCGCGGTACAGACCCCGTGCCGGCGGCCGTCCCCGGCCGGCGGGCGTGCGGTGGCCCGGGCGAGGGCCCCGGAGAGGGCCAGTGCCCGGCGCCGGCGCAGACCGGCCGGTGCGGTGGGGACGACGTCGACGGTGCAGGCGGTCGAGCAGGGACCGGTGCTCATGGCGGCCACGGTGCGCGGCGCAGGTGACCGGCGGGTGACCCCCGGGCGGCCCCGCCGCGTCGATCAGGCGGGCGTCCGGCGTCGGACCAGGACCAGGATGGCCCCGGCACCTACGCCCAGGGCGACGGCCCGGTGGTCACGCCTCGAGCAGCTGCTGCAGCCCGCGCAGGCTGAGGCTGAGGTTGCGGCGCTGGTGGTCGGCGAACGTGCCCCGGGTCAGCACCCGGTCGACCACGGCAGCCACCGCGTCGGGCCAGCGCCGGTCGTCGGTCCAGGTCTGGGTGACCCGGGTTCCGCCGTCGGTGGGCTCCAACGTGTGCTCCCAGCTGGCGATCCGGGACCGCAGCCGGGGCGTGCGCAGCCCGATCGAATGCACTCGGAAGGCGAACCGGCGGTCGGGATCGGCGGCGGTGACCACGCACTCGGTGGTCCACCGGGCCCCGAAGCGCTCGTTGCGGCCGGTGAAGAGGTCGCCGACGGCCAGCGGGCCGGCCGTCGTCGTCCGGGCTCCGCGGTTCTCCGGGCTCCACTCGCCGGTCCGGGTCGGGTCGCTGACGACCGCGTAGACGGCGGCCGGCGGAGCGGCCACCACGACGCTGTCCGAGACGGTGGTGGTGCGTGCCAACGGTCCTCCCGACGTCGCCCACGACGCGCGACGGGCCGGATCCTGGTGGACCCGGCCCGGTGTGTCACGTGGTGCCCCCGGCAGGATTCGAACCTGCGCCACTGCCTCCGGAGGGCAGTGCTCTATCCCCTGAGCTACGGGGGCTCGTGGTGCTGGGGAAGCGTGGGCAAAGGTAGCAGCCGCGCAGTGCCCGACCGGCTGGGGGGTCGACTCCCCAGGACCGTCGTCACGGTGCCGGCAACGGGCTGGCGCCCCTCGCGGCCAGCATCTGGGCCATCGTGGTGCTTTCCGCCGTCTGGGTCTGCGCGATGGAGTGCGCCAGCCCGCGGACGACGTCGACCTGCGCGTGCGCCTCGCCGTACTCGGCCATCTCCAGGCCGCCCTGGTGGTGCCGGATCATCAGCTGCAGGAACCGGACATCGAACTCGGTCCCGGTGAGCGAGCGCAGCTCGGTGAGCTCGTCCTCGGTGGCCATGCCGGGCATCAGGCCGCCGTCGGCCATCGCGTGGTCGTGCGCGCCCTCACCCATCCAGGTCATGGTGTCTCCGCCGGTGGTCGGCAGGCCCCACATCGTCAGCCAGCCCTGCATCCGGCCGACCTGGTTGAGCTGGGTCTGGGAGATGTCGAAGGCCAGCGACAGCACCTCGGGGTCGGTGCTGCGGGTGGCCGCCAGGTTGGCCATCTCGACGGCCTGTTGGTGGTGGCGGGACATGTCCAGGGAGAAGCCGGCGTCCACCGAGTCCGCGGTGGGGGAGTCGGTGCGCCCGACGCCGAACGCGACGGCGAGCCCGCCCCCGGCCACCAGCAGGCCGACCGCGATCACCGTGACAAGGACGGCGGTCAGCCAGCGCCGGGGCCCCCCGGTCTGCTCGGGGCCGGGTGCGGTCTGCTGCGGGTCCATCGGGGTCACCTCGGGGTTCGGGGCCCGGGCCGGCGGTGGATGCCCGCCACCGGCCCGGGGTGGGTCAGGGGGCCGTGGTGGCGGCCGGCTCGGTCGCGTCGGTGGTGGCCGCCGCGGGGGAGTCCGTCGTCGGGGAGTCGCTCTCCCCGACCGGCGCGCTGCTGGCGTCGGCCGGCAGCGGGTTGGCCACGAAGGCCGGGTTCTCGCAGCTGGCGCCCACCTCGGGGTACAGCGACGTGCCGTCGGACTCGGTGCCCTGACGGAAGAAGTCGATGTACTGCTGGATGCGCGGGTCATCGGCGGAGTCGACGGCCAGCCGGTGGTTCCACGACTCCAGGCTGATGGGCGTGGCCAGGTCCGAGGCGGTGGCCAGCCCGGTGTAGGGCGACATCAGCAGGTAGCTGCCGCTGTCCTTGACCAGCGAGGTCAGCGTGTCGATGTCGGACCGGCTGGCTGCGTCCGGGTCGTAGGTGATCCAGACGGCGCCGTGCTCCAGGGAGTGCACGGCGTTCTCGTGCCGGATGTCGATGTCGTAGACGGTGCCGGTGCAGTCGGCCCAGTAGGCGTCGTGCGGTCCGCCGACGGGGGGGTTCTCGTCGTAGCTGACGTTCTCGGTGACGTGCTGCTGACCGGCGGCGTACTCGAAGGTCTGCACGCCCTGGATCTGGTCGGCGGCGGTGACCTGGTCGGCGTTGGACTCGTCCACCTTGATCACCGCGTAGCCGATCACCGCCGCAGCGAAGACGACGACGGCCACCGCGGCGGCGATCAGGCCCCACGGCTTGGGCTTGGCGACGACGGCCTGCTGCGGCCGGGTGCGGCCCTTACCGCCGCCGGGCCGGGAGCCCGTGCCCTTGCCCGCGTCCCTGCTGCTGGATGAGCCCTTGCCCCCGGACAGGCCCTTGCCGGCCGGTGTGGCGGCCCGGCCGCCGGCGCCCTTGCCGGGCGTGCGCCGGTCGGCGGCGCCGGTCTTCTTCTCGGGCTGGGGGTCCTCGGGCACGGTCTCTCCGGTTTCGGTCGTCGGCTCTGGGTCGTCGGCGAAGACGTGGGGGCGGTACGTGACCCACCCCGTGCCGGGGCGGCGCGTGCGCACCCGCGACCTGCGTCCCGGCCAGTGAGTGTAGGTGCCGGACCTGTGCCGCCCCCTCGTCGCGACACCGGCCGGTCCGCCCCGGGTCACCGGCTGTGACCCCGCGCACGGAGCCCACGGCGAGGGGAACCCGCTGGTCGGGCTCTTCTACGATCACCGGGTGACACCCGAGCAGCTCAGTGCCCTCGTCCGGTCCGTCGTCGCGGCTGCCGCTGAGCGCGGCGTGCTCGACGTGCCCGTACCCGACGAGGTCGTGGTCGAGCGTCCCCGCAACCCCGAGCACGGTGACTACGCCACCACCGTCGCCCTCAAGCTGGCCAAGGCCGCGGGCCGGCCGCCCCGGGAGGTCGCCGAGCTGCTGGCCGCGGACCTGCGGGAGCAGCCGGGCATCGCGCGGGTCGACGTCGCCGGGCCGGGGTTCCTCAACGTGACCTTCACCCAGGGCGCGCTCGGCCAGATCGCGCTGGACGCGGTGACCGCGGGGGAGGCCTACGGCCGCACCGACGCCCACGCCTCCCTCAAGGTCAACCTGGAGTTCGTGTCGGCCAACCCGACCGGGCCGGTGCACATCGGCGGCACCCGCTGGGCCGCCGTCGGCGACGCGCTGGGCCGGCTGCTCACCGCGACCGGGGCCGAGGTGAGCCGGGAGTACTACTTCAACGACGCCGGGTCCCAGATCGACAGGTTCGCCCGCAGCCTGGTGGCCGCGGCACACGGCGAGCCGGCGCCCGAGGACGGCTACGCCGGCTCCTACATCGGCGACATCGCGCGCTCCGTGGTCGCCGCGGAGCCCGGGATCCTCGAGCTGCCGGCCGATGAGCAGCAGGAGCGCTTCCGGGTCGCCGGGGTGGAGGCGATGTTCACCGAGATCAAGGGCTCGCTCGCCGAGTTCGGCGTCGTCTTCGACACCTACTTCTCCGAGGCCACGCTGCACGCCGGCGGCGCGCTGGAGCGGGTCATCGACACGCTGCGGGGCCGCGGCCACGTCTACGAGGCCGACGGCGCCACCTGGCTGCGGACCACCGACTTCGGTGACGACAAGGACCGCCCGCTGGTCAAGAGCGACGGCGACTACACCTACTTCGCCGCCGACTGCGCCTACTACCAGGACAAGCGGGACCGTGGCTTCGACAAGGTCGTGATCATGCTCGGCGCGGACCACGCCGGGTACGTCGGCCGGTACAAGGCGTTGGTCAGTGCGCTCGGCGACGACCCGGCGCAGCACCTGGAGATCCTGCTCGGCCAGCTGGTCAACCTGGTGCGCGACGGCCAGCCGCTGAAGATGAGCAAGCGCGCCGGCACCGTGATCAACCTGGCCGACCTGGTCGAGGCCGTGGGCGCCGACGCCGCCCGGTACGCCCTCGCCCGGGCCTCGGTCGACCAGCAGATCGACCTGGACCTGGACCTGTGGAGCCGGCAGACCAGCGACAACCCGGTCTTCTACGTCCAGTACGCGCACGCCCGGATCTCCTCGCTGCTGCGCGGCGCCGGTGACCTCGGCATCGCCCTCGGCGGACCGGACGCCGTCGACGCCACCCAGCTGGCGCACCCCCGGGAGACCGACCTGCTGCGCGCCGTCGCCGAGTTCCCCCGGGTCGTCACCGCTGCCGCCGAGCTGCGCGCCCCGCACCGGGTGGCCCGGTACCTGGAGGAGCTGGCCGGCACCTACCACCGCTTCTACGACTCCTGTCGGGTGCTGCCGCGCGGCGACGAGGAGGCCACCGCGACCACGGTGGCCCGGCTGTGGCTGTGCTCGGCGACCGCCACGGTGCTGCGCAACGGCCTGACCGTGCTCGGCGTGCACGCCCCGGAGCGGATGTGAGAGCGCACCCGGCTGGCCCGCTGCACGGCAACCTGACCCCGCCGTCGGCGGCCGGTGCACCGCCGGCCTCCCTCGGTGAGCTCGACGGCCAGGTCTGGCCGCGCACCGCGACCCGGGTCGACGGCGAGCTGCACCTGGGCGGCCGCCCGGTGACGGCGCTGGCCCACGAGCACGGCACCCCGCTCTTCGTGCTCGACGAGGCCGACTTCCGTGGCCGGGCCGCCGAGTTCGCGGAGGCCTTCGCGGGTGCCGACGTGCACTACGCCTCGAAGGCGTTCCTCTGCGGCCAGGTCGCCCGCTGGATCGCCGCGGACGGGTTGCACCTGGACGCCTGCAGCGGCAACGAGCTGGCCCTTGCGCTGGCCGCGGGCTTCCCCGCCCACCGGATCGCGCTGCACGGCAACAACAAGTCGGTGGTGGAGCTGCAGCTGGCCGTCGACTCCGGGATCGGGCACGTCGTGCTCGACAGCTTCGACGAGATCGACAGGCTGGTCCCGCTCGCCGCCGCCCGGGTCACCGCCGGCGGGGCACCGGTGGCCGTGCTGATCCGGTCCACGGTGGGCATCGAGGCGCACACCCACGAGTTCATCGCCACAGCCCACGAGGACCAGAAGTTCGGCTTCTCGCTGGCCACCGGCGACGCGCTGGCCGCCGCGGTCCGGGTGGTGGGGGAGCCCGCCCTCGACCTGGCCGGACTGCACAGCCACATCGGCTCGCAGATCTTCGACACCGCGGGCTTCGAGGCCGCGGCGCACCGGGTCGTGGGGCTGATGGGCGCCGTCCGGGACGCCACCGGGGTGGTGCTGCCCGAGCTCAACCTGGGCGGCGGGTTCGGCATCGCCTACCTGCCCGACGACGACCCGGTCACCGCCGGGGACGTCGCGGTCAAGCTGCGCTCGATCGTGGCCGCCGAGTGCGCCGAGCTCGGGCTGGCCGTGCCCCGGCTGGCCGTCGAGCCCGGCCGCGCCATCGCCGGGCCCGGCACGGTCACCCTCTACGAGATCGGCACCATCAAGCCCGTCCGGCTGGGGGCCAGCGGCTCCCCGGGCACGCCGATGGTGCGCAACTACGTCTCCGTCGACGGCGGGATGAGCGACAACATCCGCACCGCGCTCTACGACGCCAGCTACACCTGCGTGCTGGCCAACCGGGTCTCGGCCGCCCCGCCGGCGCTGTGCCGCGTCGTCGGCAAGCACTGCGAGAGCGGCGACGTGCTGGTCCGCGACCTGTGGCTGCCCTCCGACGTGGTCGCCGGGGACCTGCTCGCGGTCGCCGCCACGGGGGCCTACTGCTGGTCGATGGCCTCCAACTACAACTACCTGCTGAAGCCACCGGTGGTCGCCGTGCGGGACGGGGTGTCGGCCGAGATCGTCCGACGACAGACACTGTCGGACGTGTTCGCCCTCGACGCCGTCCTCGCGGACGTCCCCGCACCCGTGCCCGCGCCCTCCCAGCCCGCTATCGGGACCGCGTCGTGAGCGCGCCCTCGCCGGCCCCGGCCCCGGCCGACGCCGCCCCGCTGCGGGTCGCGCTGCTCGGCTGCGGCACGGTTGGCTCCGCCGTCCTCCGGCTGCTCACCGACCAAGCCGCGGACATCACCGCCCGGGTCGGTCGGCCGGTGCAGGTCGCCGGGGTCGCCGTCCGCCGTCCCGACCGGCACCCCGAGGTGCCCAGTGGTCTGCTGACCACCGACGCCCAGGCGCTGGTCAGCCGCCCCGACGTGGACCTGGTTGTCGAGGTCATCGGCGGCATCGAGCCGGCCCGCTCGCTCATGCTGGCCGCCTTCGCCGCAGGGAAGTCCGTGGTCAGCGCCAACAAGGCGCTGCTGGCCGACGACGGCGTCGCCCTGCACGCCGCGGCCGCCGAGGCCGGGGTCGACCTCTACTACGAGGCCGCCGTCGCCGGTGCGATCCCGCTGCTCCGCCCGCTGCGCGAGTCGCTGGCCGGGGACCAGCTGACCCGGGTGGTCGGCATCGTCAACGGCACCACGAACTACATCCTGTCCCGGATGGCCGAGACCGGGGCCGGCTTCGCCGAGGCGTTGGCCGAGGCCACCGAGCTGGGCTACGCCGAGGCCGACCCGACCGCCGACGTCGACGGGTTCGACGCCGCCGCCAAGGCCGCGATCCTGGCGTCGCTGGCGTTCCACTCCCCGGTCACCGCCTCCGACGTCTACCGCGAGGGCATCTCGGCGGTGTCCTCCACCGACGTCGCCCGGGCCGCCGAGATCGGCTGCACGGTCAAGCTGCTGGCCATCTGCGAGAAGGTCGGGGGTGGGGGGGCGGACGGTCGCGGGGACGCGATCGCCGTCCGCGTGCACCCGGCGATGATCCCCACGTCGCACCCGCTGGCCGCCGTCGGCGGGGCGTTCAACGCGGTCTTCGTCGAGGCCGAGGCCGCCGGACAGCTGATGTTCTACGGCCAGGGCGCCGGCGGGGAGCCGACCGCCTCCGCCGTCCTCGGGGACCTGGTGGCGGTGGCCCGCAACCGGGTCGCCGGGGTCGCTGGACCGGGTACCACCGCCTACGCCGGGCTGCCGGTCGCGCCGATGGCAGACACCCCCACGAGGTACCACGTGAGCCTGGACGTCGCGGATAAGCCGGGTGTGCTGGCCACCGTGGCCGCGGAGTTCGCCGCGCACGGCGTCAGCATCTCCACCGTCCGGCAGGACGGCGCCGGTGAGGCCGCCACGCTGGTGATCGTCACCCACCGGGCCCCGGACGCCGCGCTGTCTGCCACGATCTCCCGGCTGCGTGAGATGCCGGCCGTCCGGGCCGTGACCAGCGTGCTCCGTGTGGAGGGACTCTCATGAACCGCGCCGCCTCGCCGTTCTGGCCCGGCCTGATCGAGGCCTACCGGGACCGGCTCCCGGTCAGCGACACCACCCCGGTGGTCACGCTGCAGGAGGGCGCCACGCCGCTCGTGCCGGCCCCGGAGCTGTCCCGCCGTACCGGCTGCGACGTGTACCTGAAGGTCGAGGGCGCGAACCCGACCGGCTCCTTCAAGGACCGCGGCATGACGATGGCGATCTCCAAGGCCGTCGAGGAGGGTGCACAGGCCGTCATCTGCGCCTCCACCGGCAACACCTCGGCCAGTGCCGCGGCCTACGCCGCGCGGGCCGGGTTGGTCTGCGCCGTGCTCGTCCCGCAGGGCAAGATCGCCACCGGCAAGCTGGCCCAGGCGCTGGTGCACGGGGCCACGCTGCTGCAGGTCGAGGGCAACTTCGACGACTGCCTGGCGCTGGCCTCCAAGCTGGCCATCGACTACCCGGTGAGCCTGGTCAACAGCGTGAACCAGTACCGGATCGAGGGTCAGAAGACCGCCTCGTTCGAGATCGTCGACGTGCTCGGCGACGCCCCGGACATCCACTGCCTGCCGGTCGGCAACGCCGGCAACATCACCGCCTACTGGCAGGGCTACCGGGAGTACACGACCTCCTCGGAGCACCCGGGCCCGGCCACGCACACCCCACGGATGTGGGGCTTCCAGGCAGCCGGTTCCGCGCCCATCGTCGATGGCGCCGTGGTGGAGCACCCGAGCACGATCGCCACCGCGATCCGGATTGGCAACCCGGCGTCCTGGACGAAGGCGCTCACTGCCCGCGACGACTCCGGCGGGCGCATCGATGCCGTGACCGACCGGGCGATCCTGGCCGCCTACCGGCTGCTGGCCCGCACCGAGGCCGTCTTCGTCGAACCTGCCTCGGCCGCCTCGGTCGCCGGGCTGCTGCAGGTCGCCGCCGCCGGGGAGCTCGAGCCCGGTCAGCGCGTCGTCTGCACGGTCACCGGCAACGGCCTCAAGGACCCGGAGTGGGCGATCTCCGGGGCACCCGCGCCGGTCACCATCGCGGTCGACGCCGCCGCCGCGGCCGCCCAGCTCGGTCTGTGAGGCCGACGTGCCGCAACAGCCGGACGTGTGGCGGATCCGTGTCCCGGCGACCAGCGCCAACCTGGGTCCGGCCTTCGACAGCGCCGGGCTGGCGCTGACCTGCCACGACCTCCTGGACGTCTCGGTCGCCCACGAGCTGGACGTCGTCGTCGAGGGCGTCGGCGCGGCGGAGCTGCCCTGCGACGGCTCGCACCTGGTCGTGCGGTCGTTCCGGGCGGCCTGCGACGAGCTGGGCTGGAGTCCCCGCGGGCTGCGGCTGCACGCCCGTAACGGCATCCCGCAGGGCCGGGGGATGGGGTCCTCCGCCGCGGCCGTCGTCGCCGGCATCGTCGCAGCCTGGACGCTGTGCCCCGATGTCGAGGACCTCGACCGGGACCGGGTGCTGCGGCTGGCCGACGAGATCGAGGGCCACCCGGACAACGTCGCGGCCTGCCTCTTCGGCGGGCTGACGCTGTCCTGGTCCGACGGGAACGGGGCCGCCGCCGCCGCGCTGGCCGTCGCTGACGCCGTGCACCCGCTCGTGCTGGTGCCGACGACGACGCTGGCCACGCACGTGGCCCGCGGGCTGCTGCCCTCGGTCGTCCCGCACGCCGACGCCGCCTTCAACGCCGGCCGGGCCGCCCTGCTCGTGCACGCGCTGACCTGCGACCCGGCGTTGCTGCTGGCCGCCACCGAGGACCGGCTGCACCAGTCCCAGCGGGCCGCCGCGATGCCCGGCACCGCACGCCTCGTCGAGCGGCTGCGTGACGCCGGTCACGCCGCCGTGGTGTCCGGGGCCGGACCCAGCGTGCTGGTCCTCGGCTCGGGTCCGGACGTCGTCCCGGCGGTCGGTGCGCTGGTGGGGGAGGGGTGGGACGTGCGTGACCTGGGCGTCGACCCCGACGGAGTGCTCGTCCGCCGAGCGGACCGTGCTGTATCGTCCTAGTCGCCTGGGAAGACGTCGGGGGCAGCCGGTGTCGTTCGGCACAGTCAGCTCGTCCCTGAGCTGACCTCCAGCCGCCCTCCGGCGAGCATCACGTGAGACGTTGCAGACGTGCGGGATCCCGCCGCTCCTCGTCCCGCTCCCCCAATCAGACCCGCATCCTCCTCGGTCCCGCCCGGAGACCCAGGGCGAACCCGAGGGGGTGCCGGTCCCCTCCTGCGCTGGTAGGCGCAGGTCACCGCAGGGAAGGACCTGTACGTGAGCGAGACCACCTCCCTCGTCGACGACGGCGCCACCGACTCCACCGGGTCGGCCGACACCGCCACGACCGAGGTCGCCGCCGGCAAGCGCCGTCGCGGCACCGGGCTGTCGTCGATGCTGCTGCCCGAGCTCCAGCGCCTGGCCACCGAGCTGGGCATCCCCGGCACCGGCCGGATGCGCAAGGGCGACCTGGTGTCCGCCATCGAGGCACGCCAGGTCGGCGGCAACGGCACCGCCCGCACCCGCACCCCCGACGCCGCGCCGGCCGCATCCGTGGCCGCCGACGCACCCGTCGCGCCGGCCGCGGACGCCCCGGCCGCCCCCACGCAGGCCGAGAGCGCCCCGCTGGCCGTCCCGGCCGCCGATGCTGCGCCGACCGCGCGTCGTCGTCGGTCCGCGAGCCGGCCTGCCGGCGCCCCGGAGGCCGTCGCCGACGCCCCCGCGCAGGCCGACACCCGCGGCACCCCGCAGGCGGAGGACCGCACGGCCCCGCAGGCCGAGGGTCGCACCTCCCGCCGGGCTGCCGGGCGGTCCGGGTCCGTGGCCACCGACACCCCGTCCGCCGAGACCCCGTCCACCGAGAACCCGTCCCCGGAGACCCCGTCCACCGAGGCTCTGACCGTTGGGTCCTCGTCCGGCGAGACCTCGTCCGTCGAGTCGTCGGCTCCCGACGCCGGGCGCACCGAGGGCGAGCAGGCCGGGACCTCGCGTCCGGCCCGTAGCCGGGACCGCAGCCGGACCGAGCGCCAGACCGCCGGCACCGACCGGGACACCGACGGCGACCGGGACGGCGAGCAGTCTGCACCCGAGCGCAGCGGCCGCAGCCGGAACCGCACCCGGGACGAGCAGGGCGGGCAGTCCGGGCAGGACGACCGCTCTCAGGGAGAGCGCTCTCAGGGCGACCGCTCCCAGGGCGACCGCTCGCAGGGCGACCGCTCCCAGGGCGACCGCTCCCAGGGCGACCGCTCGCAGGGCGACCGGTCCGAGCGGCCCAGCCGGGCCGAGCGCATCGCCGCCGAGCGGGCCGAGCGCAACGCCACCGACCGGGGCGGCGCCAACAGCAACGACCGCACCGGGAACGACCGCACCGGGAACGACCGGGGCGACCGGAACGGCAACGACCGTCAGGACCGCAACGACCGGGACGACCGGCCCGAGCGCACCGACCGGTCCGGCAACGGCCCGGACGACCGCGGTGGTCGCAACCGCCAGGAGCGCAACGGCCAGGGCGGCCAGCAGAACGGCCAGGCCCCGCGCAACGACCGCGACGCCGGCCCCGACGAGGACGACGACGACTTCGAGGGCAACGGCCGTCGTCGCGGGCGTCGCTACCGGGACCGCAACCGCCGCGGCACCACCGGCACCCAGGGCGGTCGGGACCGCTACGACCAGAACGAGCCCACCGTGGACGAGGACGACGTGCTGCTGCCCGTCGCCGGCATCCTCGACGTCCTGGACAACTACGCCTTCGTGCGGACCTCGGGTTACCTGACCGGCCCGAACGACGTCTACGTCTCGCTGTCCCAGGTCCGCCGCTACGGGCTGCGCCGCGGTGACGCCATCACCGGTGCCGTCCGCCAGCCCCGCGAGGGCGAGCGCAAGGACAAGTACAACGCCCTCGTCCGGCTGGACTCGGTCAACGGCCTGGACCCCGAGCAGGCCAAGACCCGCCCGGAGTTCCAGAAGCTCGTGCCGCTCTACCCGCAGGACCGCCTGCGGATGGAGACCGAGTCCCAGCTGCTCACCACCCGGGTCCTGGACCTGGTGATGCCGATCGGCAAGGGTCAGCGCGCGCTCATCGTCTCCCCGCCCAAGGCGGGCAAGACGATGGTGCTGCAGGCCATCGCCAACGCGATCACCACGAACAACCCCGAGTGCCACCTCATGGTCGTCCTCGTCGACGAGCGGCCCGAGGAGGTCACCGACATGCAGCGCTCGGTGAAGGGCGAGGTCATTGCCTCGACCTTCGACCGGCCGGCGACCGACCACACCACCGTGGCCGAGCTGTCCATCGAGCGGGCCAAGCGCCTGGTCGAGATGGGCCACGACGTCGTCGTGCTGCTGGACTCGATCACCCGGCTGGGCCGCGCCTACAACCTGGCGGCCCCCGCCAGCGGGCGCATCCTGTCCGGTGGCGTCGACTCCACCGCGCTGTACCCGCCCAAGCGCTTCCTCGGGGCCGCCCGCAACATCGAGAACGGTGGCTCGCTGACCATCATCGCCTCGGCGCTGGTGGAAACCGGTTCGACCATGGACACGGTCATCTTCGAGGAGTTCAAGGGCACCGGGAACGCCGAGATCAAGCTCGACCGCCGGCTGGCGGACAAGCGGGTTTTCCCGGCCGTGGACGTCAACGCCTCCAGCACCCGCAAGGAGGAGCTGCTGATGTCGGCCGACGAGCTCGCCATCGTCATCAAGCTCCGCCGGGTGCTCGCGGCGCTGGAGCCGCAGCAGGCGCTCGAGCTGCTGCTGGGCCGGTTGAAGAAGACCCGCAACAACATCGAGTTCCTCATGCAGGTCCAGAAGACGACGCTGGGCGCCGGCAAGGACGATTGACGGACCTCGGTGCCCCCCACGCCGAGCTGACGCTCGGCGCGGGACCCTGCACCGAAGCCGTTCCATCAGCTCACCTTTGCTGTGGGACACTGACCCACTGAGCCCCGTCGCAGGCGGGAACCCGCGGAACAACGCGGGCCGCCGGCGACGTTCACCCCATGCACCGGCCGACTCACCTCGGCCCGCCAGACCACGAGAAGAGAGGGCGAGGGACATGAAGCCCGACATCCACCCCGATTACCACGAGACCGCTGTGACCTGCGGTTGTGGGAACACCTTCACCACCCGCAGCACCATCTCCGGCGGCACGCTGTCGGTCGAGATGTGCTCGGCCTGCCACCCGTTCTACACGGGCAAGCAGCGTGTCCTGGACACCGGTGGCCGCGTGGCCCGCTTCGAGAAGCGCTTCGGCAAGCGCGAGACCGCAGCCAGCAAGTAGCAGGACCGACGGCGCCCGTGCCGCTCCTCCAGGGGAGCGGGGCGGGCGCCGTCGTCGTGTCGTGACCATCGAGGGGAGAGCACGTGAACGGGACGCCGGACGGCGGCCTCGCCGACCTGCTCGCCGAGCACGCCGGCCTGGAGCTGGAGCTCGCCGACCCCGCGGTGCACACCGATCAGTCCCGGGCCCGCCGGCTGGCCCGCCGGTACGCCTCGCTGGCCCCGCTGGTGGAGACCTCCCGGGCTCTGGAGGCCGCCCGCGACGACCTGTCCGCCGCCCGCGAGCTGGCCGAGGAGGACCGGACGTTCGCCGCCGAGGCGGTCGAGCTGGAGGCCCGGATCGGCGTCCTGGAGGACCGGCTGCGCGAGCTGCTGCTGCCCAAGGACCCCGACGACGAGAAGGACGTCATCCTGGAGATCAAGGCCGGCGAGGGCGGCGCGGAGTCCGCGCTGTTCGTCGGGGACCTGCTCCGGATGTACCTGCGCTACGCCGAGCGCTGCGGCTGGGCCACCGAGGTCCTGGACGCCGTCGACGCCGAGCTCGGGGGCTTCAAGGACGTCGCGGTCGCGGTGAAGTCACGCACCGACCAGGGCATCTGGTCCCGGCTGAAGTTCGAGGCCGGCGTGCACCGGGTGCAGCGGGTGCCGGTCACCGAGAGCCAGGGCCGCATCCACACCTCCGCCGTCGGCGTGCTGGTGCTGCCCGAGGCCGAGGAGGTCGACGTGACAGTCGACCCGGGCGACCTGCGGATCGACGTCTTCCGCTCCTCGGGCCCGGGTGGGCAGAGCGTGAACACCACCGACTCCGCCGTCCGGATCACCCACCTGCCCACCGGCACCGTGGTCAGCTCGCAGAACGAGAAGAGCCAGCTGCAAAACCGGGAGTCCGCGCTGCGCGTGCTGCGCTCCCGGCTGCTGGCCGCGGCCCGCGAGGAGGCCGCCGCGACCGCCAGCGACGCCCGCCGCAGCCAGGTCCGCACCGTGGACCGCAGCGAGCGGGTGCGCACCTACAACTACCCGGAGAACCGGATCTCCGACCACCGGGTCGGCTTCAAGGCGCACAACCTGGACGCCGTCCTGGACGGCGAGCTGGACCCGGTGATCGACGCGCTGACGACCGCGCACACCGCCGAGCTGCTCGAGGTCGGCAGCTGACCCCGCGCGAGCTGCTGCAGGCCGCGGCCCGCAGGCTCTCCGACGCCGGGGTCCCATCGCCCCGGGTCGACGCCGAGCTGCTGCTGGCACACGCGCTGGGGCTGCCGCGGCAGCGGCTGCTCACCCTGGACGTCGTCCCGGACGACATTGCCGCCCGGTTCGAGGACCTGCTTGCGCAGCGCGCCTCCCGGGTCCCACTGCAGCACCTGACCGGGCTGGCCGCGTTCCGACACCTGGAGCTGTCGGTCGGTCCCGGGGTCTTCGTGCCGCGCCCGGAGACCGAGCAGATCGCCGGGTGGGTGCTTGAGCAGGTCGCTGGGCTGGTCGCGCCGGTGGTCGTCGACCTGGGCACCGGCTCGGGTGCGATCGCGCTGTCGGTGGCCGGGGAGCACCCGGGCGCGCAGGTCACCGCTGTCGAGCGGGACCCCCACGCGATCGCCTGGACCCAGGCCAATGCCGCGGCCCGGGCGGCGGCCGGCGACACCCCGGTGACGGTGCTCGCCGGGGACATGACCGACGCAGGCCTGTTGACCGACCTGGACGGCACCGTCGACGTCGTTGTCTCCAATCCGCCCTACGTGCCCGACGACGCCCGGCTGCCCCGCGAGGTGGCCGACCACGACCCGCCGCTGGCGCTGTGGGGCGGCCCCGACGGCCTGGACGTCGTCCGTGCGCTGCTGGTGACCGCGGCCCGGCTGCTGCGCCCGGCCGGGCTGCTGGCGATCGAGCACGCCGACGTGCAGGGCGGGTCGTTGCCGGCCCTGGTCCGCGCGCACGGTGGGTTCACCGATGTCGTCGACCACCCGGACCTCGCCGGCCGCGCCCGGTACACCACAGCTCAGCTGCAGAAGCGCGACACGTAGCCGGCGGTGCCGGGGACCGAGACGTCCCGGTCACGGCGCTGGACGGCGATCTCGCCGCCCCGGGCGGCGCAGGCGGCGTCGAAGGACGCGTCGTCGTACTCGAGCTCGACCACCTGCGCCCCGTAGGCGTCGGTGTACACGTCGCACTCGTCATAGACCTGGCACTCCTCGGTCACCGCGTAGTCGAAGCCCAGGCCCTCGTCGGTCAGCTCGGCGGCGTTCTTCTGCGCGATCGTCAGGCCGGCCGCGTGCGCGCGGTCGACCAGCAGCCCAGCCATCGCGACGGCGTCCTCGGCGGTGAGCAGACCCTGTGAGCGGGTCCAGCCGTCCAGGTTGTCCGGCTCGACCGCGTCGAAACCGTCGGCCGCGCAGCCGTCGAACCAGCCGCCGACCAGGTCCAGGACCCGGTCCCGCTGGTCGGCGCTGCCGATGTCCAGCAGGAATTCATCGGGCCAGTCCGGGTCCTCGATCCGGGCACCGGCCGCGTCGTGCACCAGCAGGTCCTCGGGTACCTCGTCCGTGCCGGGCTGGGTCTGGAAGGCGTTGACGTAACAGGCCGACCAGAGCCCGGCGGCCGGGGAGTCGGTCCGGTCCCGGACGACACCGGTGACGTCGTCGGCCGGGTCGTACGCACCGCCCAGCTGGTAGTCGACCCGGGCGCCCATCGGGGTCCCCGGCCCGGCCGCGGGGGCCGGGGAGCTGCACGCGGTGAGCACCAGCACGCCCGCCACCAGCCACCGCCGCATGCGCGGACCGTACGTGGGGGAGACTCATCCACCGTGGCCGACGTCTACGACTGCACCGACCCAGACCAGCGCACCGCCGGGCTGGCGGCCGCCGCTGCCGCGCTCGCCCGCGGCGAGCTGGTGCTGCTGCCCACCGACACCGTCTACGGGGTGGCCGCCGACGCCTTCACCCCCGAGGCGGTCGGGCGGTTGCTCGCCGCCAAGAACCGGGGGCGCAACATGCCCGTCCCGGTGCTGGTGGGCGAGGCCTCCACGGTCGCCGGCCTGGTGACGACGTTTCCCGCCGACGCGCACGCGCTGGCTGACGCGTTCTGGCCGGGCGGGCTGACCCTGGTGCTGGAGCACACGCCCACGTTGAGCTGGGACCTGGGCGAGGCCGAGGGCACCGTCGCCGTCCGGCTGCCCGACGACGAGCTGACCCGGGACCTGGTGCGCCGGACCGGCCCGCTCGCGGTTTCCAGCGCCAACCGCTCCGGCCGCCCCGCGGCCACCACCGCCCAGCAGGCCGAGTACCAGCTCGGCGAGCACGTGGCCGTGGTGCTGGACGACGGGCCGCGGGAGAGCAGCGCCGCCAGCACGATCGTCGACTGCACCGGGGCGGCACCCCGGGTGCTGCGGGTCGGCGCGATCGACGTCGATCGGTTGCGCGAGGTCGTGCCCACCGTCACCGACTGAAGGACCGCCTTGCCCCGCACGGTCCGCTCCGCGAACCGCGGGCCCCTGCGGGAAGGCTGTCCCAGCACATCGTCCGCTCGGGCCGGGCCCCTGCGAGGGGGCCCCTCCAGCGCGTCCGGGACCGTCCCAGCGCGGGGCGATACCGTGGGGGCGACCTCCGCACGCCCGTCCGCGGGCCTGCGGCGCCCCTCTCTCCCGGAGCGCGCCCCGATGAGCACCCCCGCCGCCACCCCCTACTGGGGCCCGGACTTCGACGCCCTCGCCTCCTTCGACCCCGACATCGCCGGGGTCGTCACCGACGAGTTGGACAGGCTGCGCAACGGCCTGCAGTTGATCGCGAGTGAGAACTTCACCAGCCCTGCGGTGCTCGCCGCACTCGGCAGCACGCTGTCGAACAAGTACGCCGAGGGGTACCCGGGCAAGCGGTACTACGGGGGCTGCGAGGTCGTCGACCGCGCCGAGTCCCTGGGCATCGAGCGCGGCAAGGAGCTCTTCGACGCCGAGCACGTCAACCTGCAGCCGCACTCGGGGGCCAGCGCGAACCTGGCCGCCTACGGGGCGTTCCTCAAGCCCGGGGACACCATGCTCGGGATGGCCCTGCCGATGGGCGGGCACCTCACGCACGGCACCAAGGTGTCCTTCTCGGGCAAGTGGTTCCACGCCGTGCAGTACGGCGTGGACGAGACCACCGAGCACATCGACTACGACGAGGTCCGCGACCTTGCCCGGGAGCACCGGCCCAAGCTGATCATCGCCGGCGGCTCGGCCATCCCGCGGCTCATCGACTTCGCCGCCTTCCGGGAGATCGCCGACGAGGTCGGTGCGGTCTTCATGGTCGACGCCGCACACTTCATCGGCCTGGTCGCCGGCAAGGCGATCCCCTCGCCGGTCCCGTACGCCGACGTCGTCACGTTCACCACGCACAAGGTCCTGCGTGGGCCGCGCGGGGGCGCCATCGTCTGCAAGGCCGAGCACGCCAAGGCCATCGACAAGGCCGTGTTCCCGATGATGCAGGGTGGGCCGCTCATGCATGCCATCGCCGCGAAGGCGGTGAACCTCAAGGAGTGCCTGCAGCCCGAGTACCAGGCCTACACCCGCCAGGTCGTTGCCAATGCCCAGGCCCTCACCTCGGGCCTCGCTGCCGAGGGGCTGCGCCCGGTCGCCGGGGGCACCGACACCCACCTCGCGCTGCTGGACCTGCGGTCCACCGGGATCAGCGGTGCCGACGCCGAGGCGCGCTGCGACGCCGCGGGCATCGTGCTGAACAAGAACGCGATCCCCTTCGACCCGCAGCCGGCGTCCATCGCCTCGGGCATCCGAGTGGGCAGCCCCTCGGTCACCACCCAGGGCATGACCGAGAGCGACATGGCGCAGATCGCCTCCCTCATCGGAACGGCGATCCGGGACGCCGACGGGTCCAGGTCCGCCGAGGTGTCCGCCGCCGTCCGCGAGCTGGTGTCGGCCCACCCGGCCTACCCCGAGCCCGTCCGCTGAGGCCGGTCCGGGCGACCGCTCGGGCCACCGCACCCGCCCTCCCAGGAGCCTGAGCACCCCGTGCGCGAGTACCTCGTCGTCGCTCTCACCGCGGCGCTGGTCACGTACCTGACCACGCCCGTGGTGCGGATGCTGGCGATGCGGTTCAAGGTCGTGGCCCCCGTTCGGGACCGCGACGTGCACGTCATCCCGACCCCGCGCGGGGGAGGGGTGGCGATGTACGCCGGCGTGGCCGCCGCCGTCCTGGTGGCCTCCCGGCTGCCGGCCCTGCAGCGGACCTTCCAGGACAGCCAGACCTACGCGGTGCTGGTCGCCGGTGGGCTCATCTGTCTGCTCGGTGTGCTGGACGACCGGTTCGGCATCGACGCGTTGACCAAGCTGACCGGCCAGATCGCCTGCGCCGGGGTGATGGTGCTGCTCGGGGTGCAGTTCCTCTTCGTCTTCCTGCCCTTCGCCAACATCGGCACGCTGTTGCTGGGCGTCGTCGGGGTACCGCTGACCGTCCTGGTCACCGTCCTGGTGGTCAACGCGCTGAACTTCATCGACGGCCTGGACGGGCTGGCCGC
>JBBSVA010000017.1:0-48171 GCA_038233915.1 Mycobacteriales bacterium
ACGAGCATTGTCCGTCCTCCTCCACCGGCGCCGGTGGAGGAGGACGCACGCTGGTCGTCCCAGCTGATCCACGCCCGCTGCCGGCGGGCTCAGGAGGTGACGTCGCGCCGGGAGAAGTGCCGGAACGCCAGCGCGGTGAAGACCGCGGCGTACAGCAGCGACTGGACGACGCCGCGGAACAGGTCGCCGCTGTCGACCGGGGTCTGCAGCAGGTCGGTCCAGGCGAACTCCCCCGCTGTCGGGAAGTAGTCCCGGATGCTGCCCAGCTGCTCGACCTGGTCCAGGATCGCGAAGACGAACATGGTGAACACCGACCCGCCGACGGCGGCCAGCGGCGCGTCGGTGACGGTGGACAGCCAGAACGCCAGCGTGCCGACGACGAGCAGGTGGACGGCGAGGTAGCCGACCATCCCGGCCAGTCGGAGCAGCCCGTCACCCTGGCCGATGGTGATCCCGATCGGGGTCTGGATGTCGGAGAAGCCGAACGCGATCCCGCCCGCGACCACGGCCACCAGGGTCACCGTCAGCAGCGCCGAGACCGACAGCACCAGCGCGGCCAGCCACTTCTGCCGGAGCAGCCGCATCCGGGGCACCGGGGTGGCCAGCGCGTACCGCAGCGACCCCCACTGGGCCTCGCTGGCCACGGTGTCGCCGAAGAACAGCGCATAGACCACGACCAGGAAGAACGAGGTGGCCGCGAAGAGCACGAACAGCGTGAAGTTCAGCCCGGACGACGTCGCCACGTCGACCAGGTTGAGCCGGCTGTTGGCCTGCGCGTCCTCCGAGGCCCCCAGCTGCAGGGCCGCGATGAGCAGCAGCGGCAACGCCACCATGAGCGCGAAGACGCCGATGGTGCGGCGCCGCTTGAACTGCCGGCGCAGCTCGACCGACAGCCGCAGCGTGCGCTCGGGCCGGTAGCCGGCGACGGCCCCGGTGGACTGGACGGTGCTCACGAGCTCTCCCCCACCAGTGCCAGGAACGCGTCCTCCAGGCGGCGGCGCGGGGTGACCTGGTCGACGCCGATCCCGGCGCCCACCAGGGCACTGACGGCGACGGCGCGGCTGGTGCCGCCGAGCTCGACGACCAGGCCCTCGTCCGAGCGCTCGACCGCGGTGCCCGGCAGCGCGCCGAGCACCCCGACCGCGCGGTCGGTGTCGGCCGCGTCGTCCAGCACGACGAGCACGGCGCCGCCGGTGCCGATGATCTCCTCGACCGTGCCCTCGGCGACCTTCTGGCCCTTGGCCATCACCACGACGTGGCTGCAGGTCTGCTCGATCTCGGCCAGCAGGTGGCTGCTCACGATGACCGTGCGACCGGTCCGTGCGTAGTCCTGCAGCACCTCGCGCATGGCGTGGATCTGCGGCGGGTCCAGCCCGTTGGTCGGCTCGTCGAGGACCAGCAGGTCGGGCAGACCGAGCATGGCCTGGGCGATCGCCACCCGCTGGCGCATGCCCTGGGAGTAGGACCGGACCCGCTTGTCCAGCGCCGTCCCCAGGCCCGCGATCTCCACGGCCTCCGCCAGGTGCGCGTCCTCCAGCGGACGGCCGGTGGCGGCCCAGTACAGCTCCAGGTTGTCCCGGCCCGACAGGTGCGGCTGCAGGCCGGTGCCCTCGACGAAGGAGCCCAGCCGGGACAGCACCGGCGCACCCGGGCTGGCCGGGTGACCGAAGACCGAGATGGTGCCCGCGCTGGGCGTGATGAGGCCCATCAGCATCCGCAGCGACGTCGTCTTGCCCGCGCCGTTGGGGCCCAGCAGCCCGAGCACCTGGCCGCGCCGGACCTCGAAGGACAGGTCCCGGACGGCGGTGAAGCCGTCCTTGTAGGACTTGGTCACGCCCTCGAACCGCAGCGGCACGTCCTCGCCGTCGGGCTCCACGACGGACGACTGACGGCGCCGGCGGGCCCCCCAGAGCTTGGCCACGCCCACCCCCAGCACGCCGAGGCCGACCAGGACGCCCAGCAGCACCCACCAGCGGGACGACGACGACTCCCCCACCACGGCACCGTCGACGGTCGGGGCGGCGAGCGCGGCGCCGTCGGCCAGGGCCACGGTGTAGACGCCGGCCTCGGCGGGCGCGGCGAACGCCTGGTCGGTCGAGGAGACCAGCACGCGCATCGTGTGCCCGGCCTCGAACCGGTGCACTATCCCCGGCAGCGTCACCTCGACCTCGGTGGGCGCCGTCGGGTCGGTGGACAGCCCGGTCAGCGCCAGCGGGGCGACCAGGCCCGAGGGCAGGGTCTGCGACCCGTCGGCGGAGACGTCGTAGAGCTTGGCGAACAGCGTCGCGGTGCCGGTCGGCGAGGAGACCGCCAGGGTCACCGTCGAGGCCCCGACGACGTCGATGCCGGTGCCCAGCGGCTGTGAGTCGAAGGCGGCGAACTGGCCGGGGATCTCCACCGTCGTGCCGCCGAGAGCGGCGGTGACGGCACCCAGTCCGGGCACCGTGGTGATCGCGGCCGGGTTGCCCCCGGGCGGGGTGACGACCGGGAACACCGTGCCCGACAGCGGCACGTCGACCCGCTCTGCCGGCTCGGCGCCGCCGATGCCCGGGTAGGCCGCGGCCTCCTCGGTCTGCGACCCGCCCTGCACGCTGCCGACGGCCGCACCGACGCCGGTGGGCACCGGGAAGCTGAAGCCGGTGCCCGGGTCCGGGCCCTGACCACGCAGGTGGAAGTCGAACCAGCCGGCGACGAGGTCGCGGAGGTCCGCGGTGGTGCCCGCCGACGCGCTCTCGTCGTGGCCGCCGTCGTACCAGACCACCTTCACCGGTGTGCCGTTCGCGGAGATCCCACGGGCGTTCGCATCGGCCTGGCCCAGCCCGAACAGCGAGTCCTGGGTGCCCTGCACCAGCAGGGTGGGGGCGGTGATCCGGTCGAGGACGGCGGCCGGCGAGGACCTGTCCAGGATCGCCGCGATGTCCGGGGTGAGCGTGCCGCTGGCGGCGGCGGACTGGTAGGCCGCGCACACGTCGGCCCGGAAGCGGCCGCAGGTCAGCGCCTGCTCGACGGCGGCGGAGTCCAGCGTGCTGGGGTCGATGCCGGGGACGGCGTCCGCCCCGGCGCTGCTCGACCCGCCGGTGATCGAGGCGAGCAGCCCGTCGCCGGTGGGTACCGAACCGGCCCCGAAGAACAGCCCGGACCACAACCGCTTGAAGACCCCGGCGTCCCCGGTGCTGGGCGTGGCGCCCACCGTGTCGGCCTCGACGGTCCCGGCCTGGGAGGGGAACAGCGCGGTGGTGAGCGAGTTCCAGGTGATCTGCGGGGCGATTGCGTCGATCCGGTCGTCGTAGGCAGCGCCCAGCAAGGAGAGCGCACCGCCGTAGCTGGCACCGGCGACCCCGACCCGCGGGTCGCCAGGGGCGTCGAGCAGCACGTCGTCCCGCTCGGCGAGCACGTCCAGCAGGGTGGAGAGGTCGGCGACCTCGTAGTCCGGGTCGTCCAGGCCGATCTGGCCGGTGCTCTCGCCGAAACCGCGGGCCGAGTACGTCAGGACGACGTAGCCCCGACCGGCCAGGTCCAGCGCGTCGTCGGCGACGGAGTCCTTGCTGCCGCCGAACCCGTGCGCCAACACGACCGCCGGCACCGGGTCGTCGGCGGTGGCCGAGGACGGCACGTAGACGGTGGTGTCCAGCTCGACCGCGTCCGCACCGGTGCCCGAGGGCACCGTGGCGTCCTGGGTGGCCACGTCGGCGGCGGCCTGGGCCGGGCCGGCGACGAGGACCGCGAGCAGCACGGCGGACAGCAGGGCGGTGGTGAGGGCGGCGACGGTCGCGCGGGCGCCGGGGCGCGGGCTGGGTCGCACGAGCCCGCGGGTGGGACGCACGGGCGGTGAACGGACGGAGGTCGGGCTGTGTTCCGGGAGCGACGAGTCTGTGACCGGTCTGTGCGATGACCCCTCGCGGGTCAGGGCCGCCAGCTGCCGGTGGCGATGACGACGATGCCGGGGTCAGGCAGGTCGGGGATCTCGAAGAAGCGCTCCACCGGGCCGCTGATCTCCGGGAACTGCGCCACCAGGCTGGCGGCCGCCTGCTGCTGGGTGGCGTCCCCGGCGGTGTAGAAGACCGTCGTCGTGGCGACGTCGTCGGAGCCGTAGACCCCGAGCGTGCGGATCTCCCAGCCCCCACCGGTGAGCTCGTCGCCGATGCTCGCGGCCAGCCCGGTGATACCCGCGCTGTTGAGCACCGACACCGGCGCGAAGACCGGACCGGTCGCCACCGGGGCCTCGGTCGTGGCGGCCGCGGGCTCCGTGGTCGCGGGTGCCGCGCTCGTGGCCGGCGCGGCGGCCGACGTCGTGACTGCGGGCGCTGTGCTCGAGGCCTCGTTGGTGTCGGACCGCGAGAACGACCACACCGACAGCAGCACCAGGGCGATGACGACGAGGGAGACCAGCCCGATGACCAGCCGGCGGGACCCCCGGGGACGGTCCTCCTCCGGCGGCGGCGGGATCACGGTCACCCCGCGGCGGCGCTCGTCCCGGCGGCGGACGGCGTCCGCGGCCTGGCGCTCGGCCCGCCCGGCGGCGCGGCCGACAGGACCGGTGCCCGGCCCGGGGACGGAGGCGGAGCCGGTGTCCGGGACGGGTGCCGGTGACGGCGCCCGGGTGGAGCCGCTCTCGCGCAGCGGCGGCAACGGTGGCACGGCGCGGGCCTCCGGCCGGCCGTCGCGTCGGTCGGCCGGGGTGGCGACGGTCCTGGGCTGCTCGGGCGGCGTCGGCGGGCCGGGGGTGGCGGCCCAGCTGGGCAGGCTGGAGGTGCCCGGCGCCCTTCCGGCCGGCGGGCGGGCCGCGGTGAGCGGGTCGGCGGTGAGCGGGTCGGCGGTGGTGCTCGGCCCCGGGGTGGGGGGCGCGGTGTCCGGGCCCCGGCGACCAGGGGGTGCGGGCTGCGGGATCGGCACCTCGGTCGTCGCGGGACCCATGAACACCGCCGGGCGCGGCGGGTCGACGGCGGCGGGCGGCGCACTGCTGCGGTCCGGCGCCGGCTCCGGCGCCGGCGGCGGGGGCGTCGGACGCACGGTGCGGACCGGGCGACCCGACAGCGGGTCCTCCCCGGGCGGCAGCGAGCCCTCGCGGCGCCGCTCGGCCCGGGTGCGCCGGCCCAGGGTGGTCAGCTGGTCGTCGTCGGGCTGGGGGGCGGACGGGTCGGTGACCGCGTCGCCGGGGGGTGCGGGCTGTTCGTCGTCGGCCGGGGTCCCCAGCTCACCGTCCGGTGTCCCATGCCTCCCCACGGTGACCGACCCTAGTGGTCCCTACAGGTCGATGCCCAGGGTGCGGGCCGAGCGCTGCCGCTGGCGGGTCGCACGCATGCGTCGCAGCCGCCGGACCAGCAGCGGGTCGGCGGCCAGCGCCTCCGGCCTGTCGATGACGGCGTTGAGCACCTGGTAGTAGCGGGTGGCCGACAGCCCGAACTGCTCGCGGATCGCGGCCTCCTTGGCACCGGCGTACCGCCACCACTGCCGCTCGAAGGCCAGCACGTCCCGTTCGCGGCGGGGTAGCCCGGAGGACTCGCCGACCAGCTCCCGGACGTGCTCGTCTCCGGCCGCGTCCGGGGTGGGGAGCGGGGTGGCGGGGGCGGCGTCGCTGCTCATCGGTGGGGGTCCTCCAGGTGGGGCGGGGAAGCTCGACGGGGCGGCCGGTGGGCCGTGGTGCGGGCGGGCGGCGGCGGCGCCGTCCAAGGGGTGTGGCCCGACGCTAACCCCCGCGGAGAGACCCCGCCGGGACCCGGGGAGTGCGCGTTCGCACCACCCGCACCCCCTGGTCCACCTCTCCCAGTGGCGTTACGCAGCGACACCGGACGACTGCGTCCCAGCTCGGTCCCGACCACGTCCGGGACGCTGCCACGACCCTCTGACAGAACGACCGGGCGGGCTGCTCAGAGCCCCGCGGGCACCGGGTCCGGGACGGTGCGGCGGTGGGCCCGTGCGGTCCGCAGGCCGTCGACGGTGAAGACGACCAGGGCGACCCAGACGATCGCGAACCCGGCCAGCCGGGCCGGCGGCATCGGCTCGTCGTAGACGAACACGCCGATGGCCAGCTGCATCAGCGGCGTCACGTACTGCAGCAGCCCGACGGTGGACAGCGGCACCCTGCGGGTCGAGGCGGCGAAGAGCAGCAGCGGGATCGCGGTTGCGATGCCGGAGCTGACCAGCAGCAGCACGTGCCCGGCCCCGGCCTCGCCCAGCGAGCTCTCCCCGCGGCCCTGGAGCACGGCGAGCACCACCAGCGCGGGCACCACCAGCAGCATCGTCTCCAGGAACAGGCCCGGCGCGGCCTCGACCCGGACCAGCTTCTTCATCAGTCCGTAGGTGGCGAAGGTGCCGGCCAGGACCAGCGCGATCCACGGCGGTCGCCCGTTGTCGACGGTGAGCACGACCACCGCGACCGCCGCGGTGCCCACGGCGACCCACTGCAACCGGCGCAGTCGCTCCCGGAAGACGAGCACCCCGAACAGCACACTGACCAGGGGGTTGATGAAGTAGCCGAGCGAGGTTTCCACGACGTGGCCGGAGTTCACCGCCAGCACGAAGGTCAGCCAGTTGCCGGTGATCAGCACCGCGGCCAGCGCGAGCACCAGCATCGTCCGGCGGTCGACCAACGCCGCCCGGACGGCACCCCAGCGACGCAGCACGGTCAGCAGCAGCCCGACGACGAGCAGCGACCAGACGATCCGGTGGGCGACGATCTCGACCCCGCCGGCCGGCTCGAGCAGCGGGAAGTAGAGCGGGAACAGCCCCCACAACCCGTAAGCCGCCAACCCCATCAGGACGCCGGCCCGCTGCTCGCTCACACGCGCACCCTAGGGCCGCGGCGGGAGGGGGTCGGTGGCACCGGTCGCCCGGGCCGATGCCGCCGCCGGTGACCCCACCACCGGCCTGCTCACGGGCGGATCCGGACGAGGTCGGTCATGGTGGACTCCTCAGGGCGGTGGCCCCCGCCGACTGCGGTGCTGCCCTGGTGGAGGCACCGCCGAGGGGGCACGGAATCCCGCCGGGACCGCGGTCACCACCCGCCCGGGACGACGAGAGGGGACCCGTGGAGGGCGCTCAACTGCTGGCACTGGCCGTGGGCGCGATCGTGGTCGCCGCCGCGGCACGGCGACTGGGCTGGCAGGCGCCGCTGCTGCTCGTGCTGGTCGGCTTCGTCGTCAGCTACGTGCCCGGGGTCCCGGAGTTCGCCATCGACGGCGACCTGCTGCTGGCCGTGGTGCTGCCGCCGCTGCTCTACTCCGCGGCCCTGGAGGTCTCCTACGCCGACTTCCGGTCTCTGCTGAGGCCGATCGTGCAGCTGGGCGTCGTCCTCGTCGTCCTGACCGCGGTGGTCGTCGCGCTGGTCGCGCACTGGGTGGTCCCCGGCCTGCCGCTGCCCGCCGCGCTGGTGCTGGGCGCCGTCGTCGCGCCGCCCGACGCGGTGTCGGCGGCAGCGATCGGCCGCCAGCTGGGCCTGCCCCGGCCGGTGATGACCGTGCTCTCCGGGGAGAGCCTGATCAACGACGCCGCCTCGCTGACCTTCTACAAGGTGGCCCTGGCGGCCGTGTTCGGCGTCGGCGGCGGGGTGCTCGGGCTGGACTGGGGCGTCGCGGCCGAGACCTTCGGGCTGGCGGTCGGGGTCGGGGTCGCGCTCGGGCTGGGTATCGGCGTCGTCGTGCACGCCGTCCGGGTGCGGTTGGACGACCCGGTGGTGACGTCGGTGATCGGGCTGGTCGTGCCCTTCGCCGCGTACCTGGTCGCCGAGGAGCTCGAGGGCTCGGGCGTGCTCGCTGTCGTGGCGGCCGGGCTGTACCTGGGGCACCGCTCCCCCGAGGCCGGCTACGCCAGCCGGCTGCAGGAGCGACCGCTGTGGAGCTCGCTGGACCTGCTGCTGCAGGCGGTGGTCTTCGCGCTCATCGGGCTGCAGCTGCGCTACGTCGTGGAGTCCGTCGAGGCCTCGCAGCGGTCCAACCTGGCCCTGGTCGGTGCCGCGCTCGCGGTGCTGGGGACGGCGATCGTCGTCCGTCCGCTGTTCGTCTTCGCAGTCGGGGCGGTGCGCCGGTCGCCCCGGCCGTGGTCGCCGCGGTCCTCCCGGTCACGACAGCCGACGTGGCGGCAGCAGGCGGTCATCTCCTGGACCGGCATGCGCGGGGTGGTGACCCTGGCCGCAGCCGCCGCGGTGCCCGCGGAGTTCCCGGACCGTGATGTGCTGCAGCTGCTGGCCTTCACCGCGGCGATCGGCACCCTGCTGCTGCAGGGGCTGACCCTGCCGTGGCTGATCCGCCGGCTGGGCGTGCAGGACCCGGGTCAGGCGCAGCGGGACGCCGAGGCCGAGGTGCGCCTGGCCGAGCGCGCGACCGCCGCCGCACTGGAGCGGGTGGCCGAGGTCGAGCGCGACCTGGCGGAGCTGGTCGGGCCCGAGCGGGCCCGCGCGGTCGCCGACCGGATCCGCGGCCCCCGGCAGGGCCGGACCCGGTCGATGGCCGCCTCGGTCCGTGCCGAGGAGCAGGAGGACGCCGACCGCAACCGCAAGCGCGCGCAGGTCTTCCACCGGGTCCGACAGGAGATCATCGAGGTCCAGCGCCGGGTGCTCATGGAGGAGCGCGACAAGGGCCACCTGGACGACGAGGTCATGCGGGCCGTGCTGCAGGAGCTGGACTACGAGGAGGCCGCCACGGCGAACTCCTGGGTCGGACGGCTCTGACCTCCGGTCAGAGACCCCGCACGACACCGATGACGATGCCCACCAGCAGCAGGCCGACGACGACCAGCGCCTTCGGCGTCGCGCCGCTCTTCCCGTTCGCCGGCGCCCCGGGCAGCGTGGGCATGCCCCAGACGCCGGCTGCGCCCACCGGAATCACGTAGCGCCGCTGCTGCTGGCCCTCCCAGACCCCGCGGCCGACGGCGTCGACCGCGAGCTGGCCGGCCTTCGCCAGGTGCTTGGCGTCGAAGGACACGCCCCCGACGTCGTCACCGAGCTGCAGGCTGACCGAGCGGGCCCCGACCGCGGAGGTGACCCGGGTGAGCCGGGTCAGGTCGATGCCCTGCCGGCCCAGCAGCCCGGCGCCCAGCAGCACCCGGCCGTCGCACTTCAGCGCGAAGACGGTGTCCTGCCAGACGAAGGTCATCGCCACGAAGGCGCCGATCGCGGGCAGGAACCACAGCAGGGTCTCCAGCCGGTTCGCGTCATGTCCCGCGGTCTCGTAGCCACCGAAGACCGACAGCCCGACCAGCAGGACGCCGAGCACGACCAGCGCGGCCGTGCGCAGCCCGGGCGACACCCGCGGCGGCGGGCCCAGCGGCGCCGACAGCCCGGGCGGGGCCGGCGGCTGCTGGGCGTACTGCTGCTGCGCGAATGGGTGCTGGCCGTACGGGGCCTGGCCGGGCTGGGGCTGCTGCCCGTACTGCGGCTGCGGCGGGCCGAACGGGGGCTGCCCGTACGGCGGCTGCGGGGTCGACGGCTGCTCACCGTAGGACGGCTGTCCCCCGGGCGGCTGCTGCGACGACGGGTACGGGGGCTGGTGGGGCGGCTGCACGCGGGCATCCTGACACCCCCACCGGCCCAGCCGTCAGTCGTCCTCGTCGTCCACGGTGGTGAGCAGCTCGAGGACCTGCTCGACCGTGGTCGCCCCGCGCAGCGCGGCGGCCCGGTCGGGGTCCATCAGCACCTGGGCGAGGGCGGCCAGCACGGGCAGGTGGCCCTCGCCGGTGGCCGCGATGCCGATGACGACCTCGGCCCGGCCGTTGCCCCAGTCGACGCCCTCGGGGTAGCGGGTCACGGTCAGCACGTCGGTCCAGACTCCGGTCTTGGCGGCGTTCGTGCCGTGCGGGATGGCGACGCCCTCGCCCATGTAGGTGGAGACCGACTCCTCACGCTCGAGCATCGACTCGACGTAGGCCTGGTCCACGGCGCCGGCGACCCGCATCATCTCCCCGGCCTGCCGGACGGCGTCGGTCTTGTCGACGGCCCGACCGTCCAGCCGGATCCGGCTGGCGTCCAGCAGCCCGGCGACGGGCCCGTCAGCCATCGATGGTGGTGCCGGTGAGGATCGCGGTCACGACGCCCTCGACGGCCGGGTCGCCGACGAACAGATCGAAGGGGACGACGGGGCGCCCCCCGGCCAGCCCGCGCGCCCGCTCGGCCAGCTTCGAGTGGGTCAGGACCAGGTCGGCGTCCCCGGGGATGGAGTCCACCGGGCTGTGCACCACGACGACGTCGTTCCCCTTGAGCCGCTTCTTGAGCTGGTTGGCCAGCAGCACGCTGCTGCCCATCCCCGCGTCACACGCGATGACCAGCTTGCGGACCTCGTTGCCTTCGATGCTCGCCATGGGATCGGCTCCTGGTGGTCGGGGTTACGGGGTGGGGGCCGGCTGACCGTCGAGGGTCAGCCTCCCACCAGAGCGGGCGCCTCACACCCGGGTGACGCGGGGCCCGGCGTCCGCCAGCTCGCCGGCGGTCCGCTCGTCCAGGCCGGTGTCGGTGATCAGCAGGTCCACGGCCTCCAGGTCGCCGAAGTGCGCGAAGTGGTCGTGACCGACCTTGCTGTGGTCGGCCAGCAGGACGACCCGGCGGGCGGCCGCGATCATCGCGGTCTTGATCGCGGCCTCGGCGGGGTCGGGGGTGGTGAGCCCGCGCTCGACCGAGACGCCGTTGGTGGCGAGCAGGGCGACGTCGACGTAGACCCCGGCCAACGCGGACAGCGCCCAGGCGTCGACCGAGGCCAGCGTGCGGGAACGCACCCGGCCGCCGAGCAGCAGCACGTTGAGGTTGGGGAAGGCCGCGAGCTTGCCGGCCAGCGGCAGCGCATTGGTCACGATGGTGAGCTCGCGGTCGGTGGGCATCAGGTCGGCCAGCCGGGCCGTGGTCGTGCCCGCGTCGATGAGCACCGCGCCGTCCTCGGGCAGCTCGGCGATGGCGGCCTTGGCGATCCGCTCCTTCTCCGCCGTCAGCACCACGTCCCGGGCGGCGACGGCGGGCTCGAAGCCCAGCCGCTCGACCGGGATGGCACCGCCGTGCACCCGCCGGACGACGCCGACCCGCTCCAGGGCGGTGAGGTCCTTGCGGATGGTCTCCGGCGCGACGTCGAGCTCGGCGGCGAGCTCGGTGACCTCGACCCGTCCGGCGAACCGGGCAGCTCGCAGGATGTGCTCCTGCCGTTCTTCCGCGTACACGTGACCCTCTCGGCCGACCGGACGGTGCTGATGTGTGTGTACGGGCCACAGCCGGGCGCAGTCAAGCCACACCGGGCCGATCCGGGGATCCTGCGACTCGGCGCCCCTGCCTTCCCGGCGGGCCCACCGGGTGGCGACACACGACCCGGCGGGCGACCGCGACCGACCCCCTCACCGGGGCGGCCCGGCCGTGGTCTCCCAGCGGACGCACAGACCGCCTACCGTCGGAGCCGTGCGCACGCGTCCCGGTCCGGTTCGGTGGGTCTGGTACGCCCTGGGCGGTGGGCTCCCCCGCGAGCACCGGGACTGGGTGCTGGCCGACACGACCCGGCGCACCTGGGCGGTGCGGCACCTGGTCCGCGCGCTGGTGCAGCTGTCCCCGGTGCTGCTGGTCTGCCTGCTCGTCGTCCCGGTGCCCTTCGGGTTCCGGGCGGCCGCGGCCGGTGGCGGGGTCTTCCTCGGGCTGCTGTTCTCCGCCGCCTACATGGTCGAGACGACCGAGCACCGGGCGGTCAAGGCCGGCTGGCCACCCGGGACGGCGGCACGGATCCGTGCGGAGCGGGCCGAGCTCGAGTCGATCGAGAAGCACGCCCGCTACCGGCGCGACGGCTCCGGCAGCTATGACTGAGCCCGGTCCACCGCCCGCTCCCCACGACCCCGGAGGTCCCGTGCCGCACGGTCCCTGCCTGTCCCGCCGCGCTGCCCTGCTCGGCGCCGGAGCCACGCTCGGCCTGGCCGCGTGCGGCGGCAGCGGCGTCCCCACGGTGGACGGGGCGGGTCCTGGTGACCCGATCGCCGCGCTGGCCGACGTGCCCGCGGTCGGCGCTCTGGAGCTGGAGGTCGACGGCCGTCGGGTCCTCGTCGTCCGCGCCGCCGACGACACGGTCGTGGCCTGGGACGCCGAGTGCCCACACCAGGGCTGCACGGTGCGGGCACTCGAGGGCGGCGGTCTGGGCTGCCCCTGTCACGGCTCGGAGTTCGACGCCACGAGCGGCGAGGTGCTCGAGGGTCCGGCCACCACCGGCCTGACGGCGCTGCCGGTGTCGGTCAGCGGCGCCGACGTCGTGCTGACCTGAGGGTCAATCCTCGTCGACCCGGAAGCCGATCTTCATGGTGACCTGGAAGTACTGCACGTCGCCGTCGACGACCTGACCGCGGATCTCCTGGGTCTGGAACCACTCGATGTTGCGGACGGTCTCCGAGGCCTTGCGGACCGCGGTCCTGATCGCGTCGTCGACGCTCGTCGGGCTGCTGCCGACGATCTCGCTCAACCGGTACACGTGGTCGCTCAACGGGTCTCCCACCGCAGGGCCACCGGTCGGGCCCGGTGGCGGTGCCCCGACCCTGACACGGGACGACGGCGTCCGCTCGGCGACGGCGGGGGTCCCGGGGCGCGCGGGGCCGGGGACCGACGGAGCCCCGTGTCCGGATTGAACGGACGACCTTCCGCTTACAAGGCGGGTGCTCTACCACTGAGCTAACGGGGCGGGTGCAGCGTCGAGGTTACCGGCAGCCCAGGGCCCGCCCGCGCTGGCCGAGCCGTCGGTGGCCGCGCAGGATCGACCGGTGACGACCTCGGCACCGGACTCCCCGACGACCCGTCCGCGGTGGACATGGGCGGGATGGTGCGCGGCCTGACCTGACCGGTCAGGCGGGGCCGGCCGCCGCGTCGCCCTGGATGTGCTCGGCCGGGTCGCTGTCGGTGCGCGCGCCGGCGGTCAGCCAGCGGGCGAACCCCTCGGGGTCCCGGCGCTCGAGCTCGTCCAGGGTGTCCTGCCGTCGCCGGACGACGTGCTGGCGCGTGGTCGTCTCCAACGCCGCCGACAGGGCGGCTGCGGTGCGCTGCCACTCCCGGCCCAGTGCCTCGGTGGACAGCGCGGCGACCGGCAGCAGAGCTGGTGGGTCGTCCTCGGTGGCCGGGGTCAGCGGCAGCCCGGGCTGCCCGGCAGCCGCCCCGGGATCGCGCCGGGTCCGGACCAGCAGCGTGCCGGCCCCGGCGCCCAGCCCGGCGAGACCCCCCACCGCAGCCAGCCAGCCGCCGCCGATCGCGGCCAGCCCGGCGAGACCGAGCAACACCCCGACGGTCCAGAGGGCGGAACGCCACGCGGCGTCCCCGGCGCGTCGCCGGGCGTCCGGCGCCCGGGACTCCCCCGCGACGCTGGCCCCCACGCAGGCGGCCACCGTGGCGGCCAGGGCGACCGCGGCCAGCTGGTGGTCCCGCAGGGTGAGCCCGCCGACGACGGCGACCGCGGCGGCCGGGACCAGCAGCACGAGCCAGGCCGCGCGCACAGGGAGGCTCCGGGCGGGCACGGGACCTCCTCCGACGATCGGGCGGCACGGGCACCGCGGGGACGACCGACGTTCGCGCTGGGCGGGTGAGTCGGATGCCTCGCAGTGCAGCACCCAGGGTGCGGTCCGCGACCCGGTCCCGCGCGCCGGCGGACCGACCGGCAGGATCGCCGTCCGTGGGGTCGTCGGGGGTGCAGCTCGGGCCGGGGCTGGCCGTCGCCCTGGTCGTGCTGGTGGCGCTGGCCGCCGTGGTCGGTCGGCTGTCCGGTCTGGGCCAGGAACGCCCGGTGCTGGTGGCCTCGCTGCGGGCTGCCGCGCAGCTGGCAGTGGTCTCGGTGCTCGTCGTGGCCGTCGTCCGGTCGCTGTGGTCCTCGGCCGCCTTCGCGCTGCTGATGCTGGTCGTCGCGGCGGCGACGTCCGCGGGCCGGGTCACCGGCCGCGGCCCCCGTGCGCCGGGCCTGGGACGGCGGACCGTGGTGCTGGGCCTGCCGATCGTCGCCGGCGTGCTGCCGGTGCTGATCCTGGTGCTCGCCAGCGGGGCGGTGCCGCTGCGCGGGGAGGCGGTCGTGCCGATCGCCGGGATCGTCATCGGCGGCACGATGACCGCCACCTCGCTGGCCGGACGGCGGCTGCTCGACGAGCTGCGGCAGCGCGCCGGGGAGGTCGAGGCGGCGCTCGCTCTGGGTCTGCTGCACCGGGACGCCGTGCTGGAGGTCGCCCGGCCCGTCGCCTCGACCGCGCTCGTCCCGGCCCTGGACCAGACCCGCACCGTCGGCCTGGTCACCCTGCCGGGCGCGTTCGTCGGGGTGCTGCTGGGCGGGGGCAGCGCCGCGCAGGCCGGTGCTGCGCAGCTGCTGGTGCTCGTCGGGTTGTTGGCCGCGGAGGTGGTGGCCGTGTGGGTGGTCACCGAGCTCGTGGCCCGTGGGCTGGTGCGCGCCGAGGGCTGAGGCGCGTCCAGACACCTCACAGCTCACGTGCAGCCCCGGCTCACGCCCGCGACGCACCGTGGTCCTCAGCGGGGACACCGGTCCCCGCCAGGACACGGAGGACCCACGTGAGCGAGCAGAACCGCCCGGCGGACGAGACCGGGCAGAACGGGGACCGGTACCCGACGCAGGGCCTGCCGCCCCAGGTCCCGACGACGCCGGCTCCCACGCCCCAGCCGCAGCTGCAGTTTCCCACGACCGACCCGCAGCAGGCCCCGCCGTACCGCGGTTGGACCGGTCAGCAGGCCGCTCCCCAGCAGGGCCAGGCCTGGGGCCAGCAGCACCCGGCCCCGCAGCACGCGCCCCAGCAGCCCGTCTTCGCCTCGGTCGGCGCGCCCGTCGGCGGCCAGCTGCCGCCGGTCTTCCAGCCCGCGGCCCCGGCCAGGCGGGCCGGCCGGTGGAAGCTCGGCGTCGTCGGGCTGGCCGCCGGTGCGCTGATCGGCGGTGGCGCCGGGGCCGGCGTCGTCTCCCTCGTCGACCACGGATCGGGTTTGGCGACCACGGCCACCTCCGCGCAGAACGTGGTGATCACCGACCCGCAGACGGCGACCTCGGCCACCGCGGCCGCAGCCAAGGCCGCCCCGAGCGTGGTGACGATCTACGTCACCGACTCCTCCGGGGCGGGCTCGGGCTCGGGCGTCGTCCTGTCCGCGGACGGCTACGTGCTGACCAACAACCACGTCGTCACCCTGGACAGCTCGACCACCAACGCCACGGTCCAGGTGCGCACCAGCGACGGGGCGCTCTACGACGCCACCGTCGTGGGCACCGACCCCTCCTCGGACCTGGCGGTGGTGAAGCTGACCGACGCGTCCGGGCTGACCCCGGCCACGTTCGCCGACTCCGACCAGGTCCAGGTCGGTGACCTGGCCGTCGCCATCGGCGCCCCGCTGGGCCTGTCCAACACCGTGACCGACGGGATCATCAGCGCCACCGGCCGGGCCGTGGCCACCGGGTCGGACACCGACAGGACGGTCATCGACGCGATCCAGACCGACGCGGCGATCAACCCTGGCAACTCCGGCGGCGCGCTGGTCGATGCGGCCGGCGAGGTCGTCGGGATCAACACCGCGATCGCCTCGGTCGCCACGGCCGGCGTCCCCGGACAGCAGTCCGCACAGGGCGGCAACATCGGCGTCGGCTTCGCGATCCCCTCCAACACCGCCCAGCGGGTCGCCCAGGAGATCATCGAGACCGGGTCGGCCAGCCACGCGCTGCTCGGTGTCAGCGCCCAGACCGCCTCGGCGAACTCCGAGGTCGGCACAGGTGCCCAGGTCGCCCAGCTGGCGTCGGGCGGCCCCGCCGCCGAGGCCGGCATCCGGGTCGGTGATGTGATCACCGCCGTCGGCGACCGCGCCATCACCAGCTCCACCGAGCTCACCGCCGCGGTGCGCAGCGCCTCGCCCGGGGACCAGGTCACCCTGACCGTCCGCCGCGGGGACGCCACCAGCACCGTGGACGTCACCCTGGGGACCGCGTCCAGCTGACGGAGGACCCTCATACGACGGCCCGGCACCCCACGGTGCCGGGCCGTCGTGCTGTCCGGGCCTGCCTACCCTGGGCCCGTGACGGCCTCCCTCCCGCTGACCGGCGCCCTCGACGACCCCGCCCGGGCCCGCGACCTGGCGAAGATGAAGCGGCTGGCCACCGGCCTGTTCGTGGTCGCCGCGCTGGTGTTCCTGGCCTGCGTGCTCCTCGGCGGGGACCGCACCTGGGTCGGGTACGTCCGCGCCACCGCCGAGGCGTCGATGGTCGGGGCGCTGGCCGACTGGTTCGCCGTCACCGCGCTCTTCCGGCACCCGTTGCGGCTGCCGATCCCGCACACCGCGATCATCCCGCGCAAGAAGGACCAGATCGGCGAGAGCCTCGGCGCCTTCGTGCAGGAGAACTTCCTGACCCGGGCCGTCGTGGACGAGCGGGTGTCCGCCGTCGACGTGCCCGGCAGGATCGGGGACTTCCTCGCCTCCCCCGGCCGCGCCGAGCGGCTGGCCGGGGACGCCGGGGTGGCGCTGGGCGCACTCGGCGACCTGCTGAAGGACGAGGACGTGCAGCCCGCCGTCGCCGCGCTCGTGGACCGCAGGCTGCGGGACACGCCGGCGGCGCCCGCGCTGGCCCGGGCGATCGAGCTGGTCGTCCAGGGCGACCGGCACCAGGAGGTGCTCAGCGCCGGGCTCAAGGCGCTGGCCGCGTTCCTGGAGGAGAACCAGGCCGTCTTCCGCGAGCAACTGGGCGACGCCTCGCCGTCCTGGGTGCCGATCTGGGTCGACGACCGGGTGTTCGACCGGATCTTCGCGTTGCTGCAGGGCTTCTTCACCGAGGTCGGTGAGGACCCCCGGCACCAGCTGCGGGTCTCCTACGACCAGCGGCTGCGCGCCTACGTGCACGATCTGCGCACCGACCCGGCGACCGCGGCGAAGGTGGAGGCGCTCAAGGACGAGCTGCTGGACCACCCCGCCGTGCGGACCTGGTCGGGGTCGCTGTGGACCAATGCCAAGAACGCCGTCGTCACCGCCGCCGCAGACCCCGACTCCGAGCTGCGCGCCCGGGTCGCGGGGCTGATCCGGCAGGCCGCGGTGCTGCTGCAGACCGACCCGACCGTGCGTGAGAAGGTCCAGCGACAGACCCGCCGGGTGGCCGGCTACGTCGTGGACCGGTTCTCCGGGGACCTGGCCGAGCTGGTCAGCAGCACGGTCGCCCGCTGGGACACCGAGGAGACCAGCCGGCGGATCGAGCTGCAGGTCGGCCGCGACCTGCAGTGGATCCGGGTCAACGGCACAGTCGTCGGCGGGCTGGCCGGCCTGGTCATCTACAGCGTCGCTCAGCTGCTCGGTTGAGGCGGCGGCTCAGCCCAGCGCGAAACCCGACCACTCGAAGCCGGGCGAGACCACACAGCTGACCAGCACCTCCGCCTGCACCGGCCGGGCGCGCTGACGCCGACCGGCCGGGACCAGGCCCTGGACGACGTCGGGGCCCAGCACCAGCAGCTCGTCGGCGGCCGGCCCGGTCCAGGTGCGCCGGTACCAGCCGCCCTCGGGGTGCGAGGCCAGGTCCAGCCGCTCGGCGGTCGCCGGGCGGCGGGTCACCTCAGCGACGGGCGGACGCCGCCGCGAACAGCGCGATGCCGGCGGCGACGCTGACGTTCAGCGACTCGGTGTCCTTGGTGATCGGGATGGACAGCACCACGTCGCAGCGCTCCCGGACCAGCCGGGACAGCCCGGTGCCCTCGGCGCCGACGACGAGGGCCAGCGGGTCGGTGAACCCGTCGAAGTCGTGCAGGCCCATGTCCCCGTCGGCGGCCAGGCCCACGGTCTGCAGCCCGGCGTCGGAGTAGGAGGCCATCGCGCGGGCCAGGTTGACCGCGCGGGCCACCCGGATCCGGGCGGCGGCACCGGCGCTGGTGCGCCAGGCCGAGGCGGTCATCCCGACCGCGCGCCGCTGCGGGACGACGACACCGTGCGCGTCGAAGGCCGCCGCGGACCGGACGACGGCACCCAGGTTGCGGGGGTCGGTCACCCCGTCCAGGGCGACGACGAGCGGCGGCCGCATGCTGCTGCGGGCGATGTCCAGCAGGTCGTCGGGGTGCGCGTAGTCATACGGCGGGACCATCAGCCCGATGCCCTGGTGCAGGGCGCCGTCGCTCATCCGGTCGAACTCGGCCCGGCCGACCTCGAGCAGCGGCAGACCGCGGTCGGCCGACAGCTGCACGGCCTCGGCGATCCGCTCATCGGTGCCGCCGCGGCTGGTGTCACCGGTGACGACGTAGAGCGCCGTGGCCGGGATGCGGGCGCGCAGCGCCTCGACCACGGGGTTGCGGCCGAGCAGCAGCTCGGGCTGCTCCTCGTTGCGCCGCTGCACCCGCTGCCGGCTGTCCCGACGGACGGCGACCTGCTTGGCCCGCTTGTGCGCCGGGTGGTACGGGCGGTCCTCGGCCTTGGGGGTGGCGCCCCGGCCGGCCAGGGACCGCCGGTTCTTGCCGCCGGTCCCGCCGGTCGCCGTCTTCTTGCCGGCGCCGGCCGAGCGGCCGCGTCGTTGGCTGTTGCCCGCCATCAGCGGGTCACCTCTCTCCGTGCTGCGGTGTCCGTCCGGCTCACCGGGTGAGTTCCCAGCGGGGACCGGACGGGGTGTCCTCGACGCTCACGCCGAGGGTGGTCAACTGGTCGCGGATGGCGTCGGCGGCCGCGTAGTCCTTGCGGGCCCGGGCGGCCGCGCGCTGGTCCAGGGCGAGCCGGACCAGGCCGTCGGTCACCTCGGCGAGCTTCTCGTCGCCACCGGCCCCGCCCCACTGCGGGTCCAGCGGGTCGAGCCCGAGGACCCCCAGCATGGCCCGGACCGCGCCGAGGGCGGCGGTGACCCCCGTGTCGTCGCCGTCGGCCAGCGCGCTGTTGCCCGCGGTGACGGCCTCGTGCACGGCGGCGATCGCTGCCGGGGTAGCCAGGTCGTCGTCCAGCGCGGCGGTGAACTCGGGGCTGAGCAGCGGCTCCCCGGCGTCGGCGCCGACCCGCTCGGACGCGCGGCGGACGAAGGACTCCAGCCGGCGGTAGGCCTGCCCGGCCTCGGCCAGCGCCGCGTCGGTGAACTCGATCGTCGACCGGTAGTGCGGGGCGACGAGGTAGTAGCGCAGCTCGACGGGGCGGACGCGGGTGACGACGTCGTCGACGAGAGCGGTGTTGCCCATCGACTTGCTCATCTTCTCCCCGCCCAGGGTCACCCAGCCGTTGTGCAGCCAGTACCGGGTGAAGCCGTCGCCGGCGGCCTTCGACTGAGCCTGCTCGTTCTCGTGGTGCGGGAAGCGCAGGTCCAGCCCGCCGCCGTGCACGTCGAACTCCGCGCCCAGGTACTTCTCGGCCATCGCCGAGCACTCCAGGTGCCAGCCGGGCCGGCCGCGCCCCCACGGGGTCGCCCAGGACGCCGTCGCCGGGTCGGTGGGCTTGTGCGCCTTCCACAGCGCGAAGTCGCGCGGGTCCTTCTTCAGGTCCTCGGCGTCGGAGTCGGCCGCGGGCTGCAGGTCGTCGAGCTGCTGCCCGGTGAGCTCGCCGTAGGCGGGCCACGAGCGGACGTCGAAATACACGTCGCCACCGGCGGCGTAGGCGTGCCCGCGCTCGATCAGCCGCTCGATCAGCGCGACCATCTCGGGCACGTGGCCGGTGGCCCGCGGCTCGTAGGTCGGCGGCAGCGTGCCGAGCACCTCGTAGGCCCGGGTGCAGGCCAGCTCGTTGCGGTAGGCCCAGTCCCACCACTGGACGCCGGCCGCCGCGGCCTTGGCCAGGATCTTGTCGTCGATGTCGGTGACGTTGCGGACGAAGGTGACGTCGAGCCCGCCGTGGGTGAACCAGCGGCGCAGCACGTCGAAGGCCAGGGCTGCGCGGACGTGCCCGATGTGCGGTGGACCCTGCACGGTGAGACCGCAGACGTACATGCCGACCCGTCCTGCACGCAGGGGCGTGAAGTCACGCACGGCACGGGCAGCCGTGTCGTACAGGCGGAGGCTCACCGGGCGGAGTGTACGGACCGCCGGAGGGTGGTCCGTCCGGTCGTCGCTGCGCGCTGGGTAACGTGAGCGGGATGCCCGCACCCGGCGCGCCCGCGCCCTCCACCGGCCCCGACCGGTCCCCCGGTCTGCTGGGCCTGGTCGTGCAGGCCGGGACGGGCGACCGCGGGCTCCGGCTGCAGGGCCGACCGCTGCTCGAGCACGCCGTCGACGCGCTGACCGCCGTCCGCGGGCTGGACGTCCGGGTGCTGGGCCGCGGCACCGGTGACGCCCGGGGTCTGGACCCCGACGGGCCCTGGCGGCACCTGGCCCCCGGCGGGCTGGTGCTGCACGACGGGCACTGCCCGCTGCTGCCTGGTTCGGCGGTCCGGGAGGCGGTCCAGCTGCTGTCCGCGGCAGGGCCGTCGGCGGTGCTGGTCGGCGTCCGGCCGGTCACCGACACCATCAAGGAGGTCGTCGACGGCGCCGTCGTGGGCACCGTCGACCGGGATGCGCTCAGTGCACTGGCCTCGCCGCTGGTGATCGGGGCGGACCTGCTGGACCAGCTGGCCGAGCAGCTGCCGACCGCGGGCCGGCTGGCCGACCTGACGGTGGTTCTCGAAGCGCTGCCGGACTCCGCACGGCTGCTGCCGCACGAGGTGCCCTCGGCCGGACGACGGCTCATCGACGCCGACGACGTCGTGCTGATGGAGTGCCTGCACGGCCTGCGCCGCACCCTGCGCGAGCGCTGAACGCCCGGGGGGCCTCAGCGGCCGCGGACGATCGACCAGAGCTCAGCGGTGAGCTTCGCCGGCTGGCGGAGCAGCGCGCCGGGCAGCTCCCGAACGAACCGGGCCGGGTCCCGCCGGGCCCGGCGGACCATCCGCACCGGCTTGCTGGTCACCCGGTGCTCCAGGTCGTGCAGGTAGGCCGGCAGCATCGACCGTGGCGCGACCTCCACGACGTGACCGCAGGCCGTGCAGGTGGTGGTGGACAGCAGGCGCCCGACGTGGCGCAGCTCGTGCTCCACCGTGCGACCGCACGCCGCGCAGGTCAGGTCGGCGTACTCCTCCTCCACGTCAGCCCCCTCCCCCGCGGCTCAACCGGCGCAGGTCGAAGGACGAGCGGGCCAGCAGCGCCTCGGCGAGGAACAGATCCTCGGCGTAAGTGATCTTGATGTTGGTGGACGCGCCCGGCACGTTCGCGATGGTCACGTCGGGGGCGAACCGCTCGACCGACGCGGCGGTGTCCGAGCCCTCGAAGCCGGCCTGCGAGGCGGCCCGGTAGGCGGCCACCAGCTCGGGGGCCAGGAAGGCCTGCGGGGTCTGCACGCCGATGGCCTCCCCGACGCGGACCGACAGCCCGGCCCGGTCCAGCAGCGCCGGCTGGCGTCGTCCGGGCACCGCCCCACCGTGGGTGCGCGCAGCCTCGACGACATCGCGGAACAGGGCAGGACCGCTCAGCGGACGAGCCGCGTCGTGCACCACCACCACGTCCACCTCCCCCTGCTCGATCATCGGCAACAGCGCCTGCACGGCGCTCCACTCCGAGGCGTGCCGGCTGGCCCCGCCGACGACGACCCGCACGTCCCGGCCGGGGGCCTCCCGGACGAGCACCGCGTGCGCGGCGTCGACCTCGTCGGCCCGGACCACCAGGACCACCGGGCCGATGCCCGGGTCGGCCGCCGTCGCGTCCAGCGTCCAGACGAACACCCGCCGCCCGGCCAAGGACAGGAAGACCTTGTTCGTCGAGTGCCCGGTGCGGGAGCCCGAGCCCGCCGCGAGCAGCACGAGGGCTGCCCGCGGCGGGGTCGGCTGGCCGATCACCGGGCCAGCGTAGGACGGGCCGGCCGGTTCAGGCCGGGACGCCGCCCAGCGCCGCCACCAGGTCGGCCTCGGTCGGGGCGGTCCCGGCCTCGGTCGAGTCCTGTAGCCGGCGCAGCGCCACGATGGCCGAGCCCTCGGCCAGCTCCACGTCGGCGTAGGTCAGGTACGTGCCGGCCGGCACGTCCCGGACCAGCCGGGCGTTGGCGACGACGCCCAGCGGCACCCGCTGGTCGCGGGCGAAGTCCCCGGCGTCCTCGACCATCCCGTGCACGTGCGAGCCACCCACGCCCTCGAGCACGGTGCCCGCGGTCAGGTCGGACTTGGTGACCGCACCGACCTCGGCGGTCCAGTGCTCCGCAGTCAGGCTGGCCCGCCGGTCCAGCACGATCTCGGCCACCGTGAGCGGCGCCTCGACACTGGCCAGGTGGTAGGGCCGGTAGAGCGCGAAGTAGGGACCCGCACCCATCTTCAGGTAGCTGAGCTCGTGGTTGACGTACGGGTCGTCCGTGCGGACGACGACGAAGACGCCGGGCGCCACCGGGCCGGTGCAGTAGTCCACGACACCGCTCTTCTCCAGCACCCCGCCGTCCTCGACGAGGGCGAAGGTGTCCTGCAGCGTCGGCACCGTCGAGGGCGGGCCGTGCATGCCCCGGGTGGAGACGCCCAGACCGGTCGTGTTGGCCAGCGCGGCCATCTCGATCATGGCCTTGGAGCCGTCGACGAAGCTGCACAACATCTTCGGGTTCATGCCCTTGGCCAGCGCCTCCTCGGTGAGCGAGGCCGGGGTGGCCTGCGGGTTCAGCGGGTTGTTCTTGCCCTTGCCGGCGCAGACGACCTCCATCGACAGGTCGCGGGCGTAGTCGACGAGGATCTTGCACTCGACCGGCTCGTCGCCGCGGCACACCGAGTAGACGGCCCCGGTCTTCCGGGCCAGGTCGTGCAGCAGCCGGCCGATCGTCACGTCGGACTCGACGTTGAGCGTGGCGATGTCCATCCCGGCGAGCAGGCAGCGGACAGCGACCTGGGCACCGATCTCCGGGACACCGGTGGCCTCGACGACGACGTCGACCGGCAGCTCGGTGAGCAGCGACAGGTCGTCGAGGGCCACGGCACCCCCGCTCTCGACCACCCGGACGACCTCGTCGACGTCCCGGGTGACGACCGGTGTCTGGCCGGTGCCCTGCACGGCCTCGACGGCACGCTCGGCGAGCACGTCGACCACCGCGGACACGTGCACACCGGTCATCCGGTGTGCCTGGGCGGCGAAGCCCCGGCCCATCTGGCCGGCCCCGACCAGGGCGATCCGGACCGGGCGGCCGCGGTCGGCGGCCAGCGCCTCGAGCCTGGTGCTGTAGCTCATGCGGGGTCCTCGGGGGAGGCGACCGGCCCGGCCGGTCGCAGGATGCGGAACGTGGACCCGGGGGCGGGGACCACGAGGGTGTCGCTGGGCAGGTTGACGTCGCCGGGCATGTCGGCCTCGGCCGCACCGTTGGCCTTGAGGTCGATGTGGCCCAGGTTCAGCAGGTTCGCCTCGACCACCGAGCCGACCGCGAGCACCGGGATCCGGGTGCCCCCGAGCTCGACGACGTCACCGGCGCGGGGGCCGGCGGTGGCCACGGAGGCCTCGTGCAGGGCGGAGAAGTCGTGCAGCTCGGCGGGTGAGTCGACACCGAAGAAGACCAGGATCCCGTGGCCCTCGACGAACGTGGCGACCTGCTCGCCGACCGCGGTGACGGTGGAGGAGTAGAGGACCTGCTCCTCCACCGTCACGGAGAGTGCGGAGGTCACTGCGCGACCACGTCCGCGGTCCCGACCCCGGACACGAAGATCTCCTCCTTGATGAAGGAGGCGAGCGGCCCGGCCGGCGAGGTCGCGTGGATGTCCACGGTGGGGACCTTCTTCATCGGGTAGACCCCGATGCGGGCGGTCCCGCCGCAGTCGATGACGGCCACGGCGATCTTGTCGAACGGGGCGGAGCTCTTGAAGCCGTCGAAGGCCTGGCCGCCGGTCAGCTCCGCGATCCGGGCGGCCACGGGGTGGATGCCACCACCGGTGACGCTGTAGATCAGCGGCCGCTCGGCGGTCGGGGTGATGGTCAGGGGGCCTCCCCAACCACCGCGGCCCTTGGAGATGGTGACGGACGTGTACTCGGACATGCGGTGCTCCTCGTGCTCGGACGCGGTGTGCGCCGGGTGGGTCAGGTGCGGGTGGGTCAGGTGCGGGTGCGGGTGGGTCAGGTGGACGAGTACAGCCCGAAGCTGGCGAAGTAGGCCAGCACGACGGCGAGGGGTCCGGTGATCAGGCGGCTGAAGAGCACCGCCGGGACACCGGCCTCGACCGTCTCGGGCTCGGCCTCACCGAGGGCGAGACCGACCGGGATGAAGTCGCAGCCGACCTGCGGGTTGATCGCGAACAGCGCCGGGAGGGCGTACTGCGGGGGGATGTCCCCGGCCCCGATGCGGGTGCCGAGCAGCACGCCGACGACCTGGGCGATGACGGCGCCGGGGCCCAGGACGGGCGACAGGATCGGGATGGCGCAGAAGATGCAGATCGCGAGCAGGCCGATGAGGCTGGACGCCAGCGGGGCCACGAAGTTGGCCAGTACGTTGCCCAGGCCGGTGTAGTTGACGATCCCGACGATGACCGAGACGAAGGCCATGAACGGGATGATGTTGCGGATGACGGTGTCGATGGTGTCGCGGCCGGCCTGGTAGAGGACGCCGACCACACCGCCGACGGCCTTGCCGACCCGGACCAGCACACTGCTGGCCTTGCCCAACACCGAACTGCCGGACGAGCCGGCGTTGCCGGTGCTCTTCTCCTCGACGCTGGTGCTCATGCCAGGGCTCCTTCGGTGCGCGTGTTGCGGGCCAGCAGGCGGGCGGTGATGAGCTCGGTGACGATGCCGCGGATGAGGATCACGACCATGCCGACGAGCAGGAAGCGGACGGCGAGGTCACCCAGACCCAGGCCGAGCGTGGTGATGCCTGCGGCGATGCCGTAGTAGACGAAGAGCTCACCGGGGTTGGCGTGCGGGAAGAGCCCGAGGATCGGGTGCACGAAGCTCACCGCGGAGTCGTAGAACGCCGGCTTGTACTTCTCCGGCAGGAAGCGGCCCATCGTGTAGCACATCGGGTTGGTCAGGAAGAAGACCGAGAGCACCGGCAGGAGCAGGTACCGGACCGGGTACCACTGGATGCCCGGGCGGGCGGCCATCTCGCCGAACCGCTCGATCCGCTCGATGCCGATCGCCCGGACCAGCGCGTTGACCGCGGTGAGCAGGACGATCAGCAGCGGGATGATGCCGACGAGCAGGCCGACGAAGTTGTCGGCCCCGGCCTGGAAGAGGCCGATGAACCACTCGGCGGCGTGCGCGAGGACACCGAAGAAGCCGGTGGGATCCTCGGCGTTCGGGGTTTCTGCTGCCAGTACGTACATGGGGTGCATCCCTCCTGGGGAGCGTGGCAGGGGTGTGGGGGGCGGTGCGCGGGCACGGCGGGGGGACCGTTCCCGTGGGGGCGGTGGGTCGGTCGTTCGGGTGGTGCGGGGTGGTGCGGGGACGCGGCTCGCGCGCCGGCGGGTCACGCCGGACGGGCGGCCCCGGCGGTGCTGGGTGCGAGCTGCGGCCCGGCGGTGCTCGTGGCACCGGGTCCGCGGGCCAGAGCGGCGCGGAGCATCGCGGCCGCTTCACGAGCGGCGAGGCGCTCGGGCGTGGTGAGGCCCTCCAGGGGCCGGTCGCCCGCCACCACCGACAGCCGCAGCCCGACCAGGGCCGGCAGCGGGGCGGGGCGGGCGGCGGTGGTGAAACCGCGCAGGGAGAAGGCCCCGGTGACCCGCTTGTCGTCGACGGCGAGGGCCACGTAGGCGATGCCGCCGCGGTAGCGGCGTCCGCCCTTGCCGACGGCGGTGGCGCCGAGCGGGCGCAGCGCCCGCAGTTGGGTCGTCCACGCGGAGGTCTGCTTGGCGGTCAGCCAGAGCTGGAGCATCCAGCCCAGCACGACCGGGATCAGCAGCAGCCAGAGGCTCATCGCCGGGCCTCGCTCTCGTCGGTGTCGTCGTCCTCGCTGCGGCCCAGCGCCAGGACGGCGCGGGCCAGGCTCTCGTCGCAGACCAGCACGTCGATCAGCCGGCCGCGCAGCGCGCCGAGCACGCCGGCGGCCTTGACGCGTCCGCAGGCGACGCCCACGACTGTCGGGATGGTGGCCAGGTCCGCCAGGGTCACGGCCAGCACCCGCTCGTGGACGGCGCCGAGCACCGGCTGGCCCTCGGCGTCGAAGTAGCGCGCCGCGATGTCGCCGACCGGGGCGGCCTTGCGCAGCTGGGCCGACTCCTCGGCGTCCAGTGCCAGCGCGGTGAGCACCGAGGCCGACGAGCCGTGGGTCGGGGTGCCGATGCCCACGAAGGCGATGTCGGCCCGGCTGGCCTGGGCCAGCGCCTGGGCGACGGACGCCTCCTCGGCGAGGGCGTTCCGGGCGCTGGCGGTGGTCAGCGTGGCCGGGGCGTGCAGGTAGCGGTAGCTGGCGCCCAGCCGGGAGGCGAGCTCACGGACCAGCTCGTGGCCGGAGACCTCGTTGTCCACGGCGGACAGCCCACCGACGAGCTGCACGAGCTGCACGGCGTAGTCGTGGTCGGCGGTGGTCTGCCAGACCATGGCCTGCAGCGCGCGGCCCCAGGACAGCCCGACCGTCATCCCGTCCCGCAGCTCGCTGAGCAGGAAGCGGCCGGCCTGGGCGCCGACCTGCTGGTCGGCGTTGCCCACGGCGGTGCGCTGCGCGACCCGGACCGTGCGGAGGCCGAAGCGCTCCTGCAGGGCGGTCTCCAGCTCGCGGTCCCGACCGGCCGGGTCGTTGACCCGGATCTCGACGACCCCCTGCTCGACGGCGGAGGCGAGCATCCGGGAGACGTTGCTCCGACTGGTGCCCAACCGGGTGGCGACCTCGGCCTGGGACAGGCTCTCCAGGTAGTACAGCCGGGCTGCTGCGACCAGCGATTCGACTTCTCGGGGAGCGGGCATCGTCACCTCCGTTCATGTTCGACGCACCGTTGTGCGCGAGGCACAGTGGCATGTGAGCGCAGTCACCCACAAGTGTGTGACGCACGTTTTCCCACTTTTCTTGCACATCAGTGCGCACGGGCCCAACCGGATCGACCTCCCGGCCCCCTGGACACACGTCGGGGCGGGTCGGCACCTCGGCGGGTGCCGCCCCGCCCCGTCGGCGGCCTGACGACGGCTCAGCCGGTCGGACGCCCCGTCTTCGCCAGGTGCAGCCAGGTGTCGACGACGGTGTCCGGGTTCAGCGAGATGGACTCGATCCCCTGCTCGACCAGCCATTCGGCGAGGTCGGGATGGTCACTGGGGCCCTGACCGCAGATGCCGACGTACTTGCCCCGGGCCAGGCAGGCCTTGATCGCCATCTCCAGCACGGCGAGCACCGCCGGGTCCCGCTCGTCGAAGGAGGCGGCCACGAGGCTGGAGTCCCGGTCCAGGCCGAGCACCAGCTGGGTCATGTCGTTGGAGCCGATCGAGAAACCGTCCACGTGGTCCAGGAAGGCGTCGGCCAGCAGCGCGTTGGACGGCAGCTCGCACATCATCACGACCGACAGGTCGTTCTCCCCGCGGACCAGCCCGTGCGAGGCCAGCAACGCCACCACGCCCTCGATCTCGGCGACCGTCCGGACGAACGGAATCATGATCTTGACGTTGGTCAGGCCCATCTCGTCCCGGACGTACCGCAGCGCCTCGCACTCCATCGCGAAGCACTCCGCGAAGTCCGCCGACAGGTATCGGGAGGCCCCCCGGTAGCCCAGCATCGGGTTTTCCTCGTGCGGCTCGTACAGCTCCCCGCCGACGAGGTTGGCGTACTCGTTGGACTTGAAGTCGCTCATCCGCACGATGACCGGCTCCGGGGCGAACGCCGCAGCGATCATCGAGACGCCCTCGGCCACCCGCTGCACGAAGAACTCCCGTGGCGAGTCGTAGGCCGCGATGGTCTCGGAGATCTCCTCCCGCAGCCGACCGTCGAGCTGCTCGTGGTCCAGCAGCGCCCGCGGGTGGATGCCGATCTGCCGGTTGATCACGAACTCCAGCCGGGCGAGCCCCACGCCGGCGTGGGGCAGCCGGGAGAACGCGAAGGCCTGCTCCGGCGTCCCGACGTTCATCATGATCTTGGTGGGGATGTCCGGCATCGCGTCCAGCCGGGTTTCCTCGACCTCGAAGTCGACCAGCCCCTCGTAGACGTTGCCGATGTCGCCCTCGGCACAGGAGACGGTGACCTCCTGGCCGTCGCTGAGCGTGCTGGTGGCGTTCCCGGTGCCGACGACGGCGGGGATGCCCAGCTCGCGGGCGATGATCGCGGCGTGGCAGGTGCGGCCGCCCCGGTTGGTCACGATGGCCGAGGCGCGCTTCATGATCGGTTCCCAGTCGGGATCGGTCATGTCCGCGACCAGCACGTCGCCGCGCCTGAAGTCGGCCATCTGGTCGATGTCGGAGAGCACCGTGACCGCACCGGCGCCGATCTTCTGCCCGATCGCCCGACCCTCCACGACGACGCTCCCGGAGCCGGTCAGCTTGTACCGCTGCATCGCGTTGCCCGAGCGGGAGACGACGGTCTCGGGCCGGGCCTGCAGCACGTAGAGCTCGCCGTCCCGGCCGTCCTTGCCCCACTCGATGTCCATCGGGCGGCCGTAGTGCTCCTCGATGGTGAGCGCGTAGCGGGCCAGCTGCAGCACCTCGGCGTCGGTGAGGGACAGCCGGCGTCGTTCGGCCGGGTCGACCTCGACGAACTCGGTGGTGCGGCCCACCTCGGTGGAGTCGGTGTAGACCATCTTGGTGGCCTTGTCCCCCACCCCACGCTTGAGGACGGCGGCCTTCCCGGCCCGCAGCGAGGGCTTGTAGACGTAGAACTCGTCGGGGTTGACCGCGCCCTGCACGACCCCTTCGCCCAGCCCGTAGGCCGAGGTGATGAAGACGGCGTCGGGGAAGCCGGACTCGGTGTCCATGGTGAACATGACGCCCGAGGAGCCGATGTCCGAGCGGACCATCCGCTGCACCCCGGCCGACAGCGCGACCGCGTCGTGCTCGAAGCCGTGGTGCACCCGGTAGGCGATCGCCCGGTCGTTGTAGAGCGAGGCGTAGACCTCGCGGATCGCGGTGAGGACGGCGTCGATGCCGCGCACGTTGAGGAAGGTCTCCTGCTGCCCGGCGAACGAGGCGTCGGGCAGGTCCTCGGCGGTCGCGCTGGAGCGGACGGCGAAGGACAGCTCGGCGTCGTCACCGGCCAGCTGCTCGTAACCGGCCCGGATGTCGGCCTCCAGGTCCTCCGGGAAGGGCTGGGAGACCATCCAGCCGCGGATCTCCCGCCCGGCGGCCGAGAGCGCACGCACGTCGTCGACATCGAGGGAGGCCAGCAGCCCGCTGATCCGCTCGGCCAGTCCGGTGTCGCCCAGGAAGTGCCGGTAGGCCGCGGCCGTGGTGGCGAACCCGTCGGGCACCCGGACCCCGGCGTCGGCGAGGTGGGAGATCATCTCTCCGAGCGAGGAGTTCTTGCCGCCGACCTCCTCCAGGTCGCCCATGCCCAGCTCGGCGAACCAGCGGATGTTCTCGGTGCTCGCACGCACGGTGCTCACGGGGTGCCTCCAGGGGTGGTGGTGCGCCGGGCCGGGGACTGGCCGGGGCGACGTCGTTTCAGGGTCTGCAGGACGACAGCGGCGATCTCCTCGACCGAGGAGCTCGAGGTGTCGATGGTCGGCATGCGGTGCCGGTCGTACATGGCCGTGGCCTGCCGCAGCTCCCCGCGGCACTGGGCCTCCGAGGCGTAGCGGGAGTTCGGTCGGCGTTCCTGACGGACCCGGGACAACCGGGTGACCGTCGTGGTCAGCCCGAAGCACTTCATCGCGTGGTCCTCGACCGGCCGGGGCAGGTCGGTGGTCTCCAGGTCCTCGTCGACCAGCGGGTAGTTGGCCACGAAGAGCCCGTGCTGCAGGGCCAGGTACATGGCGGTCGGTGTCTTCCCGCAGCGCGAGGGCGCCAGCAGGATCACATCGGCACGCTCGATCGCCCGGAAGGTCTGGCCGTCGTCGTGCTCGATCGCGAACTCGACGGCGGCCATCCGGTCGTTGTAGCGCCGGACGTCACCGACGCCGTGCAACCGTCGGGCCTCCCGCAGCCCGCGGACGCCGAGCAGGTCCTCCACCCGGGCCATGTGCAAACCGAACAGGTCGATGACCGGGGCCCGGGTGGTCAGCAGCTCGGCGCGCACCTCGTCCACGACCGCGGTGGAGAAGACCAGCGGCTGGGCCGGGCCGGCACCGGCGTCGTCCATCGCGCGGTCGAGCTGGGCGACCACCTCGCGGGCCTGCTCCACGGTCGCGATGAACGGGATCACGGTCCGCTCGAAGACCAGCTCGGGGAACTGGATGAGCAGCGCGTTGCCCATGATCTCGGCGCTGATCCCGGTCGAGTCGGACAGGAAGAAGACCGGGACGGGGGGCACCTCCGTCAGCCCGGTCACCCGGGCCCGCCCGGAGACTCGGGGCGCGCGTGCGGACGACGTGGCACTGCTGCTGCGGACAACCGTCACCTCAAGACCTCGGGAGGGCCATCCTGCGGGGTGCCGACAGCGGCGGCAAGGGCACGACCCGCGGGGTGGGACGTGCCCCTCCCGGAACGACGCTGGTCCGGAAGGGTGATCGTGGGGGCCGCCATCGGCCGGGCGGAGGGCACCGGCCGACGGCGGGGCCGGGGGGGGGCCGCTGCGCAGGCGCAGGTCAGGCCAGGTCGTCGGCCATCAGGGCGAGCAGCCGGGCGCCGTCGGCCCCGTCACCGACCCGGTGGTCCACGGTGAGGCCGGCGGTCACCACGAGGGCGGTGCCGATCCCGCCGGGCACCGCGACCGGACGACGGGTGATCGAGCCCAGGGCCAGCACGCTCCCCTGTGGCGGGGTGATCAGCGCCTGGAACCGGTCGACGCCCAGTCCGCCCAGGTTGGACAGGCTGGCGTTGGCCGGGACCTGGTGGGCCGGGTCGACCTTGCCGGCCCGGGCGGCCCGCACCACCGTGCGCAGCTCCTCGTCGAGCCTGCGGGGGTTGGCGCTCTCCGGCCCGCTGAACGCGGGGACCATCAGGCCGTCCTCGGTGTCCACGGCCAGCGCGACCACCGGGCCGCCGGTGGGCACGGCGGCGTCGCCCTCCCACCGGTCCAGCAGCCGGGGCACCTGCAGCAGCGCCCGGGCGTAGGACTGCAGCAGCACCGTGGTCCAGGACAGCCCGTCGCGGTGCGCGTCGGCGGTGTCCAGGCACAGGTCCCGCCAGACCGTGAACTGCGGGATCGCCGCGCTCTCGGTCATCTTGCGGGCGACCGCCCGACGGACCGCGGCGACCTTGGCGCTGACCGCGGGGCCGGCCACCGGGGCAGGTGCTGCGACCGGGGCAGGTGCCGCGACCGGGGCAGGTGCTGCGACCGGGGCAGCTGTACCGACCGCGGCGGCTGCCGGGCCCGGCGTCGCCACCTGCACCTGCGCCTGGACGGCGGCGCGCTTGCGCTGCGGCGGGGTGAGCGGCCGGGCCGGCGGCTCGGGCGCCGCGGTGGGGACGACAGCGGGGGCCGCCGACGCCTCGGCGGCGGAGCGGACGTCGGCGATCGACACCACTCCCCCGGGCCCGGTCGGGGCGACAGTGCGCAGGTCCAGACCGGCCTCGGCGGCCAGCGCCCGGGCCCGCGGCACGGCCGGGACCGGACCGGAGCTCGCGGCCACGACCGGTGCGGGCGTGCGATCCGGTGCGGGCGCCGGGGCCTCCTCGCCCAGGTCGTCACCGGCGGCCGCGGGCTCGGCCGGGTCGCCGAAGTCCAGCAGGTCGGTGAAGGAGTCGCCGTCGGCCTCGATCCAGCCGATCGGCTGACCGACCGGGACCATCCCGGAGTCCACGACGATCTCGACCAGCGTGCCGGTCGCCGGGCTCTCCACCTCCATGTCCACCTTGTCGGTGAGCACCTCGCAGATGACGTCACCCGAGGCGATCTCGTCGCCGACGGCGATGGCCCAGTGGCTGAGCTCCCCCTCGGTCATCGTCATCGACATCTTCGGCATCCGGACCGGGACCCTCGCCACGGGTCAAGCCTCCTGGGTGGCCAGGGCACGCCCGGCGACCACGATGTCGTCGAGCTGCGGGACCATCGCGGACTCCAGCGCCGGGGCGTAGGGCATCGGTGCGTCCAGGCCGCAGAGCCGGCGGATCGGCGCCTCCAGGCTGTACAACGCCGAGGACCCGGCGATCCGGGCGGCGATCTCGGCCATGAATCCGACGTGCCCGGGGGCCTCCTGCACAAGCATGACCCGACCGGTGCGGCGGACGGCGTCCAGGATGGGGGCCTCGTCCAGCGGCGTCAGGGTGACCGGGTCGACGACCGTGGCCTCGATGCCCTCCTCGGCCAGCCGCGCGGCGGCCTCCAGGCTCCGGCTGACCATGATCCCGGTGGCCACGATGGTCAGATCGGCGCCCTCCCGGCGGACGACGCTGCGGCCCAGCGGCACGCGGGCGCTGCCCTCGGGGACGTGGCCCTTGGTCCGGTAGAGCAGCTTGTGCTCCAGGAACACGACCGGGTTGGGGTCGTCGATCGCGGCCAGCAGCAAGCCCTTGACCTCGGACACCGTGCTGGGCATGACGACCTTGAGTCCGGGCACGTGGGCGAACCACGCCTCCAGGCTCTGCGAGTGCTGGGCCGCGGCGCCGGTGCCCGAGCCCAGCGGGGTGCGCAGCACCATCGGCACCGACACCTCACCGCCGAGCATGAAGTGGATCTTGGCGGCCTGGTTGACGATCTGGTCCATCGCCTGGCAGGTGAAGTCGGAGAACTGGATCTCCACGATCGGCCGCATGCCGGCCAGCGCGGCGCCGACGGCGGCACCCACGATGCCGAGCTCGGAGATCGGGGTGTCCCGGATCCGCTCCTTGCCGAAGCGGTGCACCAGGTCGCCGCTGACGCCGAAGGCACCGCCGTAGACGCCGATGTCCTCCCCGAGCATGAAGACCCGGTCGTCGGCGGTCATCGCCTCGGCGAGTGCCTCGCGGATGGCCTCGGAGTAGGTCAGCTCACGGACGTCCTCGGTGGACGGGGTCGTCTGGGGCAGGGTGGCGGTCATCAGCGGGTCACGTCCTGGACGGGGGTGGCGTCGACGGGGGCGAAGACGGCGTCGAGCAGGTCACCGGGGTCGGCATCGGGACCGGAGTTGGCCTCGCGGACGGCGGCCTTGATGGCGTCGGTGGCCTCGTCGCGGACGGCGGCCACGTCGGCGGCGGTCAGCACGCCCGACGCGGTGACCTTCTGCTCCAGCGCGACGATCGGGTCCCGCCCACGCCACTCCGCGATCTCCTCGCGGGTGCGGTACAGGTTCTTGTCGCTCTTGCTGTGGCCCTTCCAGCGGTAGGTCTCGGCCTCGATCAGGGTGGGTCCTCCCCCGGAGCGCGCCCGGTCGACGGCCTCGGCGGCGACGGCGTGCACGGCGTCCAGGTCGTTGCCGTCGACGGTGACCCCGGGCATGCCGTAGGCCGCGGCCCGGTCGGCGACGTGCGGAACGGCCATCGAGAACTCGGTGGAGAAGCTCATGCCGTACTTGTTGTTCTCGCAGACGAAGACCACCGGCAGGTCCCAGATCGCGGCCAGGTTCAGACCCTCGTGGAAGGCGCCCTCGTTGGTGGCGCCGTCGCCGAAGAAGCTGGCCACCACGCGGTCCTCCCCGCGCATCTTGTAGGCCAGCGCGGCGCCGGCGGCGATCGGGATGCCGCCGCCCACGATGCCGTTGGCGCCGAGGTTCCCGGTGGCGACGTCGGCGATGTGCATCGAGCCGCCGCGCCCGCGGCAGTACCCGGTCTCCTTGGCCAGCAGCTCGGCCATCATCCGGGTGAGGTCGGCGCCCTGGGCGATGCAGTGCCCGTGCCCGCGGTGCGTGCTGGTGATCGCGTCCCGCTCGCGCAGGGCCAGGCAGACGCCGGTCGCGCTGGCCTCCTGGCCGATCGACAGGTGCATGGTGCCGTGCATGAGCCCGCGGGCGAAGAGGTCGTCCACGGCCTCCTCGAAGCGCCGGATCCTCCACATGGTGCCCAGCGCGGCGCGGGCGGTGGCCGGATCGGAGGACGGCGCGGCGGGGACGCCGTCCTGGACGGGCGGCTGGTGCGCGATGGCGGTGATGACGAACTCCCTGATCTGCACGTTTGTGACAACGGTCTGCACGTCTGCTCGGGCAATCTAGGGGCTGCCGAAATGTGATGCAAGCCCTCCCCGACCCAAAGCGTCGCCCGCGGCGCCCCTGCCACGTCGCCGTCCTCCCCGCACCACCGGACACAAGGGATGTGCTTGACGCCACAGTCGTCAAGCCTCACTCTCTATCCGCACACCCAACCCCCGGCCTGCACATATGTGCGGATGGGCGTCGACGAAGGGTTCAGCGTGAAGAAGAAAGTGCTGGTCATCTGCGGGACAGGCGTCGCGACGTCGACCGTCGTAGCGACGAAGATCCGTGACTCCATGGCCCAGCGCGGCCTGGATGTCGACGTGCGCCAGGGGAAGGTCATGGACCTCCTCTCCGGGACCGCCGACGCCGACCTGATCGTCGCCACCACCCAGATCCCGGACTCGGTGACCATCCCGGTCGTCGCCGGACTGCCGTTCCTGACCGGCATGGGCCTGCCCGCGACGCTCGACGACATCGCCGCCCGCCTCTCCGCCTGAACCACCCCGCCTCACCACCCCCTCCCTCCCAGCACAGGAGCACTCTCATGCAAGACGCACTCCAGGCGGTGACGGCGTACTTCAACGACGTCGGCGCGGCCGTGGTCCTCCCGATCCTGATCACGATCCTGGCGCTCGTCCTGGGTCAGAAGTTCAGCCGCGCCATGCACTCCGGAATCCTCATCGGCGTCGGTTTCATCGGCGTCAACCTGGTCATCGGGCTGCTCTTCGCCCAGGTCAGCCCGGCGGCGCAGGCCCTGGCTCAGCGGTTCAACGTCGACCTGGGGATCGTGGACGTCGGCTGGCCCTCGAGTGCCGCGATCGCCTTCGGCTCCACCGTCGGCGCACTGATCATCCCGTTCTGCCTGGCACTGAACGTCGTCCTGCTGGTCGTCGGTCTGACCAGGACGTTCAACATCGACCTCTGGAACTACTGGCACTTCGCCCTATCGGGTGCCCTGGTCGCCGCCGTCAGCGACAACCTCTGGCTGGGCCTGGCCACGGCCGGCATCGCCATGGTCGTCACGCTGTCCCTGGCCGACTGGTCGGCCCCCCTGGTGCAGAGGTACTTCTCCTTCCCAGACATCTCCTTCCCGCACGCCACCGCGGCTCCCTACGCGGTCTTCGCCATCCCGCTGAACTGGGTCTTCGACCGCATCCCCGGGCTCCGCTCGGTGAGCGCGGACCCGGCCACCATCCAGAAGCGCTTCGGCATCTTCGGTGAGTCGATGTTCCTGGGCCTGGTCATCGGCCTGGTGCTCGGACTGGCCGGCTACGGCTTCGACGACCCGCGCGCCGACTCGATCTCGATCCTCACCCTGGGGATCAACGTCGCTGCGATCATGCTGCTGTTGCCCCGGATGGTCTCGATCCTCATGGAGGGCCTGATCCCGGTCTCGGAGGCCGCCCGCGACTTCCTCGCCCGCAAGTTCCCCGGCAAGAAGTTCTACATCGGCCTGGACGCCGCCCTGGCCGTCGGTCAGCCCGCCGTCCTGGCGACCGCGCTGCTCCTGGTGCCCATCACGATCGTCCTGGCGATCGCGCTGGCCCCGGTCGGCAACCAGGTCCTGCCCCTCGTCGACCTCGCGACGATCCCCTTCATCGTCGCGATCATGGTGCCGATCTTCAAGGGCAACATCATCCGCTCGGTCATCGGCGGCGCCCTCGTCATCGGCGGCGGCCTCTTCATCGCCACCGCCATCTCGGGCACCTTCACCCAGGTCGCCACCGAATCCGGCTTCGTCAACGACCAGGGCGCCCCGCGCATCTCCTCCCTGGTCGACGGCGCCAACCCGCTCACCGGGCTGCTGACCTGGCTGGGCAGCATGGGCGCCTGGGGCGTGCTCGCCGGCGGCGTCGCCTCGATCGTGCTGGCGGTCGTCATCGCCCGCGTCGTCCGACGTCGGGACGCCGTCGAGCTGGCCGACGAGGCCGTCGCCACCCCGGCCCCGCAGGCCACCGCGTGATCGGCACCCTCACCGAGGACCTGGCACTGGTCAACCCCGACGCTTCCGACTCCACGGCCCTGCTCCGCCTCATGGCGGAGCAGGCCCACCGGGCGGGGCGCGTGCACGACTCGTTCGCCGACGCCGTGGTCGAGCGGGAGGGCAGGTTCCCCACCGGGCTGCCCACCGCGGTCCCTTCCGCCATCCCGCACACCGACGCCGGCCACGTGGTCGAGTCGGGGATCGTGGTGGCCCTGCTCGAGGGTCCCGTCGACTTCGTCGAGATGGGCTCCAGCGACCGCTCGATCGCTGCCCGCCTGGTCGTGATGCTGCTGGTCAAGGACCCCGACCAGCAGGTCACGGCCATCGGCGAGGTCCTCGCGGTGCTCCAGGACCCGGCGCTGGCCGACCGACTGGCCTCGGTCGCCGGACCGGCCGACCTGGTGCGGGCGCTCCGTCCGGCCGACGCCGCCTGAGCCGTCGTGACGGGCGTGCGGCTCCCCGGCCCCGCACGGCCGTCACCTCAGGTGCCCCGCGATGCCGAGACCCTCGTCGCCGCGGCCCGCATGTACTACGTGGACGCCCTCTCCCAGGCCGAGGTCGCGACCCGGCTGGGCACCAGCCGGAGCAACGTCTCCCGAATGCTGGCCTCGGCCGTCGAGCAGGGCATCGTCGAGATCCGGATCAACGACCCCGCCGGCCGCGATCGCGACCTCGAGGAGACCCTGCGCCAGCGGTTCGACCTCAGGTCGACCCGGGTCACCCAGCGCACCACGCTCGGCAACCCCCAGGTGGAGGTCGGGACCCAGGCAGCCCGCTACCTCCTCGGAGAGCTGCACGACGGCATGACAGTCGCGCTCTCGTGGGGCAGCGCGCTGCAGGCGATGGTCTGGCAGACCACCACCGAACGCGACTACGCCGTCGAGCTGGTCCAGCTCGTCGGCGGGCAGTCCGCGGTGGAGAACGAGGTGTCCGGCCACGAACTCGCCCGCGAGCTCGCCTCCCGGCTGGGCGCCGGCTACCACTACCTGCACGCCCCCGCCACGCTCACCACGGCGCTCGCCCGGGACTCCCTCGCCCAGGAGGCCTCGGTGGCCGAGGCGCTCACCCGGGCCCGCCGCGCCGACATCGCCGTCGTCGGCATCGGCTCCCCCACCCACGGCTCGTCGGCCGCCGTCCTGCACTCCCTCGCCCTCGGCGAGGACGACGCCGCGCGGCTGCGCGCGTCCCAGCCCGTGGGGGACATCGCCTCGCGCTCCTTCGACGCGGCCGGCGACCCGGTGCTCGGCGCCCTCCAGGACCGGGTCCTGGGGGTGACGTTGGAGGAGCTGGCGGCCATCCCCACCGTCGTCGGGGTGGCCTGCGGGCGGGTCAAGACAGACGCCGTCCTGGGCGCACTGCGCGGCCGGCTGCTCGATGTGCTGGTCTGCGACGAGACCCTCGCCCGGTCCCTGCTCACCCGGGACCGGTCCGACGGCTCGACCCGGGGCGTTGCCTGACCCGACTGTCAGTCGCCGGTCGGCACCACGAGCGCGGACGCCACGGCGGCGACGCCCTCACCCCGCCCGGTCAGCCCGAGCCCGTCGGTCGTCGTCGCGGTCAGCCGGACGACAGCGCCGAGCGCCGCGGACAGGGTCTGGACCGCCTCGTCCCGGCGGCCGCTCATCCGCGGGGTGTTCCCGACCAGCTGGACCGCGACGTTGCCGATCTCGAAGCCGGCGGCACGGACCAGCCGGGCCGTCTCGCCCAGCAGGGTGACCCCGGAGGCGCCGGAGTACTCCGGGCGCGAGGTGCCGAACACCCCGCCCAGGTCACCGACCCCGGAGGCGGACAGCAGTGCGTCGCAGGCAGCGTGCGCCACGACGTCGCCGTCGGAGTGCCCGGCCAGGCCGGCGACGGCCTCGGGCCAGTGCAGGCCGGCGACCCACAGCGGCCGCCCGACCTCGAGGGCGTGGACGTCGACACCGATCCCTACCAGCGGCAGCTGCACGGCCCGAGTCTGTCAGCCCGGTCCGCCGGGCCCGCCAGACGCCACGAGCCCCCGACCGCGTGGTCGGGGGCTCGTGGCGTGTGGTGCGGGTGACTCAGCTGGCGAGGACCTCGTCGAGCAGGATCTCGGCCTTGTCCTCGTTGGTGCCCTCGGCGAGCGCGAGCTCGCTGACCAGGATCTGGCGGGCCTTGGAGAGCATCCGCTTCTCCCCGGCGGACAGACCGCGGTCCTTGTCGCGACGCCAGAGGTCGCGGACGACCTCGGCGACCTTGTTCACGTCACCGGAGGCCAGCTTCTCGAGGTTGGCCTTGTAGCGACGCGACCAGTTGGTCGGTTCCTCGGTGTGGGGCGCGCGCAGGACCTCGAAGACCTTGTCCAGGCCCTCTTGTCCGACGACGTCGCGGACGCCCACGATCTCTGCGTTGTCCGCTGGTACTCGTACGGTGAGGTCGCCCTGGGCGACCTTGAGCACGAGGTAGGCCCGCTCGACCCCCTTCACGGTGCGCTGCTCGATCGCCTCGATGAGCGCAGCGCCGTGGTGCGGGTAGACAACGGTCTCGCCGACAGTGAAGCCCATGTGTGTGTGACCCCTTTCGCTGACCCCAGAATACCACGGGACGGGTAGGGGCGGACTGGTAGACCCTGCCAAACGTGCAGGTCAGAGGCTCGGCCCAGGTCAGACCGGGGTTGACAGGGGGTGGTGGGTGTGCAGGCGCAGGGTGAGGGGACCCGTCCAGGAGCTGGGCGGGTGGTGGTCGCGATGGCCTTGGCGACCCACCTTGGGCCTACCGTGGCGGTGACAACGGTGGCCGCGCTGCTGGCCGTCACGGCCGGCGTCGGTCCTGGTCGCGCAGTGCTGGTCGCGGCGGCCGTGCTGGCCGGTCAGGCGTCGATCGGGTGGAGCAACGACTGGCTGGACGCCGACCGGGACGCCGCCGTCGCGCGCACCGACAAGCCGACCGTGCAGGGCCTGGTGACCCCGGCCCGGCTGCGGGTCGCCGCGCTGGTCTCCATCGTGCTGGCCGTGGTGCTCTCGCTGCTGCTCGGGCCGGCGCCCGGGGTGTTGCTGCTGGGTGTCGTGGCCGGCGGCTGGGCCTACAACGCCCGCCTCAAGCGGACGGCGGCCTCGCTGGTGCCCTACCTGGTGGCCTTCGGGCTGCTGCCGGCCGGCGTGGTCGCCGCGGCGCCGGGCACCCCGGCCGCGCCCTGGTGGTTGATCGCCGCCGGCGCCGCGCTGGGCGGGGCCGCACACCTGGCCAACGTCGCCCCCGACCTGGAGGACGACGCGGCTACCGGTGTGCGGGGCCTCCCCCACCGGCTCGGCGCCACCGTCTCCGCGCTGATCGCCGCCGCTCTGCTGGGGGCGGCCTCGCTGGTCCTGGTGCTGGGCCCCGACGGCCCGCCGACCCCGGTGGGCGCCCTCGCCCTCGTCGTCGCCGTTCCCGCGTTGGTGGTGGCCGGGCTGGCCGGGACCGAGCGGTTCCGCCGGCTGGCCTTCCCTGCGGTCATGCTGCTGACCGTCGTCGACGTCGCTCTGCTGCTGATCGGCGGCGGCACGCTCACCTGACCCCGCTCAGAACGGGTCGGTGCCGCGCCGCCGCTCCTGGTCCACGACTTCCTCGCGGCCCTGGAGGCGTGCCAGCCCGGCGAGCGGCCGGGCCATCCGGTGGTTGCCGGCCAGCGCCGGGCGCACCCGGTCCAGGAAGCCCCAGTAGCCCGCGGTGAACGGGCAGGCGTCCTCACCCAGCCGCTTCTTCGGGTCGTACCGGCAGCCCCCGCAGTAGTCGCTCATCCGGTTGATGTAGGCCCCGCCCGAGGCGTAGGGCTTAGTGGCCAGCACCCCGCCGTCGGCGTGCTGGCTCATGCCCACCACGTTGGGCACCATCACCCAGTCGTAGCCGTCGACGAACAGCCGGTGGAACCAGTCGGTCATCGCGAGCGGGTCGATCCCACGCTGCAGGGCGTAGTTGCCCAGCACCATCAGCCGCGGGATGTGGTGCACCCAGCCGCGCTCGCGCAGGTCCCCCAGCACCCCGGACAGGCAGGCGGCGTCCACGTGGGTGGTGTCCAGCTCGGCCAGCCACTCGGGCACCGGCTCGCGGGCGTCGAGGGCGTTGCCGTGCCGGTAGTCCCGGCCCAGGAACCAGTAGAGGTGCCAGACGTAGTCGCGCCAGCCCATCACCTGGCGAACGAAGCCCTCGACGGAGTTCAGCGGCAGCGTCGACCCGGGCTCCCGGTAGGCGGCCTCGGCCTGCTGCACGACCTCCAGCGGGTCGACCAGACCCAGGTTCATCGGCGCGGACAGCAGCGAGTGGGCCAGCCAGGGCTCCCCCGCGAGCATCGCGTCCTCGTGCGGGCCGAACGCGGCCAGCCGGTGGTCCAGGAAGTCACGCAGCCGGTGCAGCGTCTCCCGACGGGTCACCGGGAACAGCCGCGGGCCGTCGTCGCCGACGAAGGAGACGTCGCCGTCGGCCGCCCAGCGGTCCAGGTCTGCCCGGACCTGCTCGTCGATCTCGTCCTCCACCGGCATCCACGGCGCGGGCGCCGGCGACCGGCCGTCCGCGGGCGGGGGCTCCCGGTTGTCCGCGTCGAGGTTCCACCGACCGCCGACCGGCTCGGCACCGTCCACCAGCACCCCGTGCCGGCGACGTGAGTCCCGGTAGAAGTCCTCCATCAGCAGCGACCGGCCGCGACGGCCGTTCGAGCTGCCCCCTGCCCAGCGGGCGAAGTCGGCCTGGCTGGTGACGAACCCCCGGGCCGCGAGCACCTGGACGTCGTCCTGGGCGAGGGCGAAGTCCCGCGCACCCCAGGTCGTCGGCGCGCAGACCGACAGTGGCCCGGGCACCCGCGCCAGGGCCTCGCCGTAGGTGTCGGTCTGCAGGAGGACGGCCTGGGCGCCGAGCTCGGCGGCCCGGTGCCGCAGTGCTGACAGCACCAGGTGGGCCTTCTGCCGGTGGTAGCGCCGTCGGCGAAACACCGCCCGGGACTCCACCAGCAGGACCTCCTGGTGCGGTTCGTCCAGGAAGTGCGGTCCCAGCTGGTCGGCGAAGCACCACCGCCGGGTGTCTGGCGCCCGCGCCGGGAAGTCCGCCGTCGCCGGGTCCTGCCGGTCGTCGGTCCTGTCGCCCTGCACGTGCTCGGCCACACGCCTCACCTCCCCGCGCGCATCGTGGGCAGACCGTTAGGCTGCTCGCGACTCGAGCTGCCGACGTCCGGTGGCCGTGAGCTCCTGGAGGTCGTCCGCCGTGAACCGCGTTCTGCGCGCCGCCACGATCGGTGTGCTGGTGCTGTCCCCCGCGGTCCTCTCGGCGTGCAGCGCCGGCCAGATCGCCCAGACCGCCACCCAGGACCGCGACATCCGCGGTGGCCAGGCCGACCTGGGCTCGATCCACCTCCGGACGGCGACCACCGCCTACCCGCAGTCGGGCTCCTACGAGGCCGGCGACGACGCCCGCCTGATCGTCTCGATCGGTAACTCCGGCCCTACGGATGACGTGCTGACCGGGATCACCGGCGACGGGTTCGAGTCGATCTCGATCGTCGACCCCACCTCCGAGGAGGAAGAGCCCACCCAGATCACGATCCCGGCCGGCGAGAACGTCTACGTCGGGGAGGGCGGCCCGTCGGTCACCCTGGTCGGCCTCACCGAGGGCCTCACGCCCGCGCAGTCCCTCGAGGTCACCATGACCTTCCGGGACGCCGGCGAGGTGACCCTGCCGGTGCTGGTCGGTACGCCGTCGCGGGACCTGCCCCGCGGCGAGGGCTTCGACTTCCACGGCGGCGAGGCGTAGTCCTCCCCGCTCGCTCCGCTGTTCTGTCGTACCCCCGGGGCACGATGACCCCGTGCCGCCGACGACCGTGAAGTCCCGCCCCGCCCACCGGTGCACCGAGTGCGGTTTCGCCTCGGCCAAGTGGGTCGGGCGGTGTCCCGAGTGCCAGGCCTGGGGCACCCTCTCCGAGGTGGGCGGGGTCGCCACCAGCGGCCTGCGCGCCGTGAGGGCCGGGCCGGTCACCAGCCGGGCCCGGCCCATCGCGCAGGTCGAGTTGGCCGGGGCCCGCGCCGTGCCCACCGGCATCGACGAGTTCGACCGGGTGCTCGGCGGTGGCCTCGTCCCCGGCGCCGTGCTGTTGGTCGCCGGGGAGCCAGGGGTGGGCAAGTCCACCCTGCTGCTCGAGGTGGCCCACCGGGTCGCCGCGGCCAACGGCCCCGCGCTCGTCGTCTCCGGCGAGGAGTCCGCCGCCCAGGTTCGGCTGCGGGCCGAGCGGATCGGCGCCCTGCACGACGACCTGTACCTGGCCGCGGAGACCGAGCTGTCCGCCGTGCTCTCCCACGTCGAGGACGTCGCCCCGACCCTGCTGGTGCTGGACTCGGTGCAGACCGTCCGCTCCCCCGCCGTCGACGGCACCGACGGTGGCGCCACCCAGGTGCGCGCTGTCGCCTCCGCGCTGACCGGCATCGCCAAGGCCCGCGGGATGACGGTGATCCTGGTCGGCCACGTGACCAAGGACGGCGCCATCGCCGGCCCCCGCGCACTGGAGCACCTGGTCGACGTGGTGATCAGCTTCGATGGCGAGCGGCACTCCACGCTGCGGATGGTGCGGGCCACCAAGAACCGGTTCGGCCCCGCCGACGAGATCGGCTGCTTCGAGATCGGTGACGCCGGGGTGGTCGGCGTGCCCGACCCCTCGCACCTGTTCGTGTCCAAGCGCTCGGCCCCGGTGGCGGGCAGCAGCGTCACCGTGACCATGGAGGGCAGCCGCCCGCTGCTCGCCGAGGTGCAGTCGTTGGTCGCCCCCTCCGGTGGTGGCTCCCCCCGCCGGGCGGTGAGCGGCCTGGACCCGCAGCGGGTGGCGATGATCAACGCCGTCGTCGAGCGGCGCGGCGGGGTGCGGCTGGCCGACGCCGACGTGTTCGCCGCCTCGGTGGGTGGCGTGAAGATCACCGAGCCCGCCGCCGACATGGCACTCGCGCTGGCCATCGCGTCGGCAGCCAAAGACCAGCCGCTGCCCAACGGCATCGTGGCCCTCGGCGAGGTCGGGCTGTCCGGGGAGATCCGCCGGGTCGGCGGCACCGGCCGGCGACTGGCCGAGGCCGCCCGGCAGGGCTACACCGTCGCCCTCGTCCCGCCCGACGCCGGACAGGCACCCCCGGGCATGCGGCTGGTCGAGGTGCCCGACCTGGGGGCGCTGTTCAGCCGGCTGTTCTGACCCCGGGCGGCCTGCGGTGACTCGTCCGCACGCCGCTCCCCAGGGCGTCACCTAGACTCAACCGACGTACCACCGAGAGCAAGGAGCGACCGTGCCCGCCGCTGTGGACCCGGACGTCGCCCTGCGTGAGCTGCTGGGGCGCATCGCCCCCGGCACCGCGCTCCGCGACGGCCTGGAGCGGATCCTGGCCGGCCGCACCGGGGCCCTCGTCGTGCTCGGTTCCGACCGGGTCGTCGAGTCGCTGTGCACGGGCGGGTTCGCCCTGGACGTGGCGCTGTCGGCCACCCGGCTCCGCGAGCTGGCCAAGATGGACGGCGCGGTGATCGTCTCCTACGACGGCAACCGGATCGTCCGGGCCGGCGTGCACCTGATGCCCGACCCGACGATCCCCACCGAGGAGTCGGGCACCCGGCACCGCACCGCCGAGCGGGTCGCCCTGCAGACCGGATTCCCGGTCCTGTCGGTCAGCCAGTCGATGCACATCATCTCGGTCTACGTGGCCGGCCGGCGGTACACCCTCGAGCACCCGACCACGATCCTGGCCCGCGCCAACCAGGCCCTCGCCGCGCTGGAGCGCTACAAGCTGCGTCTGGACGAGGTGGCCAGCACGCTGTCCGCGCTGGAGATCGAGGACCTGGTCACCGTGCGCGACGCGATGAGCGTCAGCCAGCGGCTGGAGATGGTCCGTCGGATCGCCGACGAGATCGAGGGCTTCGTCATCGAGCTCGGCACCGACGGTCGCCTGCTCGCCCTACAGCTGGACGAGATGCTGGCCGGCGTCGAGGAGGACCGCGGGCTGCTGGTCCGCGACTACCTGCCCACCGACGGCCGCCGCACCCCCGCGGGCGGGGAGGTCCTCATCGACCTGCGCGCGCTCACCGCCACCGAGCTGCTCGACCTGTCGGCCGTCGCCCGCTGCTACGGGCTACCCACCTCACCCGATGCCCTGGACTCACCGGTCAGCCCCCGCGGGTACCGGCTGCTGGCCCGGGTGCCGCGGCTGCCTGCCGGGATCATCGACCGGCTGGTCACCCACTTCGGTGGTCTGCAGAAGCTGTTGGCCGCCACCATCGAGGACCTGCTGTCCGTCGAGGGCGTCGGCGAAGCCCGGGCCCGGGGCATCCGCGAGGGCCTGTCCCGGCTGGCCGAGACCTCGATCCTGGACCGCTACAGCTAGTCGCAGCCCGATGGAACGGCCTCGTCCCAGGGGACCGCGGCGCGCGGAGCGTGTCGTGGGGAGGGACGAGGTCCTTCTTCAGACGAGGGCGAAGGGCGTGCCCGCACCGACGGCGGTGTCGAGCCGGCCCTGCAGCTGGTACTGCCCGGCCGGCGGGTTGACCCGGGCCGTGGTGCAGCCGGGGACGCTGGTCAGCCCGCCCCAGAGCACCGGGAAGTAGGCGGACTCGCCGGCGGCCAACGTGCGGGCGTCGCTGCTGGTCTCCGGGAAGCAGTCGTTGCTCCCCCAGACCCGGGTGCCCGCCCCGTCGATCAGGACGACCTCGCGGAGGCCGGCGTCAAAGGTCCGGGTGCAGGACACCGGCGAGGTGTTCACGACGACGAGGGTGAACGTCGGCTTGCTGCCCACCGCGGCCTGCGCCGGGTCGGGCACCACACTGACGGCGAGCATGTCGTCCACACAGGCCTGGCCCTCGGTGTAGACCGGCCCGGCCGGGGTCTCGACCACGGGTTCCGCGGCCGGCTCGGGCGGGGGCTCGCTCGTCGCGGCCGGCGCCGCGGGTGTCTGGACCGCGGCCAACGAGGGCACGACCTGCTCCAACGACGGCGCCCCCAGGGAGGCCGCGGCGGTTGTGGTCGAGGCGGCGACCGGGGTCGTCCCGCCCCCCGACACGGCCGACACGGCGGTCCAGCCGCCACCCACCACGACCGCGACCAGCAGTCCGAGCGCCAACGCGCGTCGTCTCCAGTAGACGACGGCGGGGAGCTCGCCGACCGGATGCAACACGTCCGTGACGGTATCCCGCAGGCCGCGGCTGACCCGGGCGGCTCGCCGGGCGGCAGCCGCCGGGCCGCCGACCTGGTGGTGGTGCGGGTCACCGTGCGAGTGTGCGGCCATGATTCTCGTCATCGCCCGCGCCCAGTCCCGACCTGACCAGCGCGACACCCTCGTCGGCCACCTCGTTGCCGCGGCCCGCGCCTCCCGCCAGGAGCAGGGCAACACCAGCTATGCGTTCCACGCCGACCTGGAGGATCCCAACACCTTTGTCTCCGTCGAGACCTGGGACTCCCGCGAGGACCTGGACCGGCACATGGCCACCCCGGAGCTCGCGCAGCTGCTCGGTGCCCTGCCGGCGCTGCTGACCGGCGACCCGACCATCACCGTGCACGAGGTGTCCTCCTCGGCGCCGTACGGGAGCTGAGACCCGAGGCTCCGGGCAGCGGGGAGACTGGCTGCCCGTGAGCTCCTCCCGCACTGTGCCCGTCCCGACCGACACCACTCCCGGGGTCGCCGTGCCTGGGTCCCGCGCACGGGGCGCCGTCCCTGAGGCCGCCGTGCCCGCGGCCGCCGCACCCGAGGACGACGGGCCCGCGGCCGAGACGACCGGGGTCGCCGCAACCGGAGAGATGGTCCTCGACTGGTACGCCACCGCCGCCCGGGACCTGCCCTGGCGGCAGCCCGGTGTCGACGCCTGGGCGGTGCTGGTCAGCGAGGTGATGCTGCAGCAGACGCCGGTGGTGCGGGTCGAGCCGGCCTGGCGGGCCTGGCTCGCGCGCTGGCCCACCCCGGCCGACCTGGCCGCGGCCTCCCCCGGCGATGTCATCCGGGCCTGGGGCAAGCTCGGCTACCCGCGTCGGGCGCTGCGTCTGCAGGCCGCGGCCGCCGCCATCGCCGCCGACCACGGGAACGAGGTGCCCCACGAGGTCGCCGTCCTGGAGTCGTTGCCCGGGATCGGCAGCTACACCGCTCGCGCCGTGGCCTGCTTCGGGTACGGACAACGGCAGCCGGTGGTGGACACCAATGTGCGCCGGGTGGTGGCCCGGCTGGTGCACGGTCGGGCCGAGGCACTGCCGGCGCGCGCCTCGGACCTGGTCGACATCACTGCCCTCGCGCCGGAGGACCACGAGCGGGCCGTGCGCTTCTCGGTGGCCGTCATGGAGCTGGGTGCCCTGGTGTGCGTCGCCCGCACACCGCGCTGCGCGGTCTGCCCGGTCCGCAGCCGGTGCGCCTGGCGGCTCGCCGGCTCACCATCCCACGGCGGTCCCCCACGGCGGGTCCAGGGCTTCGCCGGTACCGACCGGCAGGTGCGCGGCCGGCTGCTGGACGTGCTGCGGGCCGCCGAGCACCCGGTCGAGGCCGCCGAGCTGGACGCCGTCTGGACCGACGCCGTGCAGCGTTCCCGCTGCCTGGACTCCCTGCTGGTGGACGGCCTCGTCGTCCAGACCGAGGGTGACCTCTTCGCCCTCCCCAGCTGACCTCTCCCCCGGGTCGATCAGCGCGCCACCGCTGGTGGGGGCTGACGGGCGCGCCGGGGTCCGGACATGGCGGAGGCCGCCACCCGCGGTGCGGGTGACGGCCTCCGTCAGGGTGCGGGAGTTCAGTCGGCCTGGACTGCGGCCGAACCGTCCTCGGTGCTGTCGGGACCCGCGAGGGCCACCGGCGGGGTGTCGGGCAGGTCGATCGGCTTGGCCTCGCCGCGGAAGGTGAACTTTGCCTTCGTGGGGTCGGTGTCCTCGTCGACGTCCACCACGATGATCTGGCCGGGGGCCAGCTCGCCGTAGAGGATCTTCTCCGACAGGGCGTCCTCGATCTCGCGCTGGATGGTGCGCCGCAGCGGGCGCGCACCGAGCACGGGGTCGAAGCCGCGGGCACCGAGCAGCCGCTTCGCCGCCGGGGTGACCTCGAGAGCCATGTCCTTGTTGCCGAGCTGGCCCTCGACCCGCGCCAGCATCAGGTCGACGATCTGGACGATCTCGGCCTCCGTCAGCTGGTGGAACACGACGATGTCGTCGATGCGGTTGAGGAACTCCGGCCGGAAGTGCTGCTTGAGCTCCTCGTTGACCTTGAGCTTCATCCGCTCGTAGTTGCTCTGGTCGTCGTTGCCGACCTGGAAGCCCAGACCCACGGCCTTCGAGATGTCCCGGGTGCCGAGGTTCGTGGTGAGGATCAGAATCGTGTTCTTGAAGTCCACGACCCGGCCCTGACCGTCGGTCAGTCGACCATCCTCCAGCACCTGCAGCAACGTGTTGAAGACATCGGCGTGGGCCTTCTCGATCTCGTCGAAGAGGACCACCGAGAACGGCTTGCGCCGCACCTTCTCGGTCAGCTGGCCACCCTCGTCGTATCCGACGTAGCCGGGAGGGGCACCGACGAGACGGGAGACCGTGAAGCGGTCGTGGTACTCGCTCATGTCGATCTGGATGAGCGAGTCGTCGTCGCCGAAGAGGAAGTTCGCCAGCGACTTGGCCAGCTCCGTCTTACCGACACCCGAGGGGCCGGCGAAGATGAAGGAACCGCCCGGACGGCGCGGGTCCTTGAGACCCGCACGCGTGCGCCGGATGGCCTGGCTGACCGCCTTGATTGCCTCTTCCTGGCCGATGATCCGCTTGTGGAGCTCGTCCTCCATCTTGAGCAGCCGAGTCGTCTCCTCCTCGGTCAGCTTGAAGACGGGGATCCCGGTCCAGTTGGCGAGGACCTCGGCGATCTGCTCGTCGTCGACCTCGGCGACGACGTCCATGTCGCCGGCCTTCCACTGCTTCTCCCGCTCGGCCTTCTCGCCCAGCAGCTGCTTCTCCTTGTCGCGGAGGTTGGCTGCCTTCTCGAAGTCCTGCGCGTCGATCGCGGACTCCTTCTCCCGGCGGATGCCGGAGATCCGGTCGTCGAACTCGCGCAGGTCCGGCGGGGCGGTCATCCGCTTGATGCGCATGCGGGCGCCGGCCTCGTCGATCAGGTCGATCGCCTTGTCGGGCAGGAAGCGGTCGGAGATGTACCGATCGGCCAGCGTGGCGGCAGCGACGAGCGCGCTGTCGGTGATGCTGATCCGGTGGTGCGCCTCGTACGGGTCCCGCAGGCCCTTGTGGATCTCGATCGTGTGCGCGAGCGTCGGCTCGCTCACCTGGATCGGCTGGAAACGACGCTCGAGCGC
>JBBSVA010000018.1:0-46482 GCA_038233915.1 Mycobacteriales bacterium
ACGACTGGATCATCAACTACTACAACACGGTCCGCCGCCATTCTACACTCGACTACTTGACGCCAGCGGAATACGAACTAGGATATCGGAAGACTTATCAACCGGCAGCTTGACCCCGTGTCCGCTTTACCGGGAACACTCTAATTGATGACGACACCGTCTTCGGGGGCATAGATCGGCGTTCCGATGGGTGCAGCGATGTCGATGCCGTTGTGCAGGGTGCCTCCTCGGTTGCCGTAGCAAGAGGTGACCCGGCCGGTGACGAGTTGAGCGCTGCCCGACGTGGCCTGGGTGTCTGATGCCTGCTGCTGGGCGGCGTTGGTCGACTCGGGGTCATCGACTCCCTGCTCGGTGAGCAGTGCAACACGGGCTGCCTGCAGTTGCTGGTCCAGGGCGGCGCGTTCGGCAGCTGCGTTGTCGTAAGCCAGTTGGGCCCGCCCGAGTTGCACCGCGGCGTCGGATTCGGCCTGCGCCGCTGCGGCCAGCGTGTGGTCTCGGGTGAGGACTGCTGCGCGGGCGGCCTGGTCGGCGTCCTCCTGCAGGTCCTGTGCGGCGGTGGCTTCATCCAGGCGTTGGGCACGGTCTTGTCCGAGGACATCCAGGGTCGCGGCTCGCTGAATGAGGTCGCCGGGGCCTTCGGCGGCCAGCAAGATGGTCGCGCTGGCAAGATCACCACTGCCCATGAAGGCTTCCCGGGCGATGGCAGCGATGTCGGCTTCTGCGCCCATCGTCGAGGCTTGTGCCGCGGACAGCGCGGCGGCGGTGGTGGCTGCAGTGGTGTCCACCAAGGTGGTGTGCGACGACCGCGGTGACCAACGGGCCGAGGACGTGAAGGCGGCCACCGCGTGATCTTCTGGATGACCTCTCACAGTCCTTCAGGAGTAGGACGCGATGACCGCTCCGAGCAGTGTCGACAGTGAGGATGGTCCCGGCATCGCCGGGCGGGTCTGACTCGAGTATCGATTGGCGCCTTCGGCTGTCCTTGCATGGGATCTGTCGACCCGTCCGGTGATGCCGCTGCACGTTGCCGGACGGCGCCCGCGACCTTGGGCTGGAGTCGTTCATCGGTCCCCGCAGTCCTCCCCGCACGCGTGCAACCGAATGCGGTGCGCATCACACTCTTCGGCTAGGCATACCCCCAGGGGTATGTCTACAGTCGGTGCCGTGGACATCCCCCAGGGCGAGCTCGCCGACGTCGTGAAGCGCCTCAACCGGATCCAGGGCCAGATCGGCGGGATCGTCCGCATGATCGAGGGCGGTCGCGACTGCGCCGCCGTCGTCACCCAGTTGGCCGCTGCGTCCAAGGCACTGAACAAGGCCAGTTTCGCCGTCGTCAGCACCGGCATGCGGTACTGCTCGCTCAACTCCGAGGCCGAGACCCGCGACGTCGACCTGCGCGAGCTGGAGAAGCTGCTGCTCTCCCTGGCCTGACCCGCACACACACCCGAGGAGGACCCATGAGCACCATCCCCCAGCTCACCCCGGCCCAGGTCGCCGCCGACACCACCGGCGCCCGCGTCGTGGACGTCCGCGAGCCCGACGAGGTCGCCACCGGCGCCATCCCCGGCAGCGTCGCCATCCCCCTGAGCCATCTGGCCGCCCGCACTCAGGAGCTCGACCCGGCCACGCCGGTCATCACCGTCTGCCAGAGCGGCCGGCGCAGCCAGCAGGCCGCCGAGCTCCTCGCCGCGGCCGGGTTCACCGCCAGCAACACCACCGGCGGCATGAACGCCTGGCGCGAGGCCCAGCTCCCCACCGCCTGAGCACCGACGCGGGCCCCCTGCAGAGGCTCTCGCAGATACCCCTACCCCGTACCGTACAAAGGAGATCGCCGTGCAGATCGACGTCATCGAGACCACCAGCCTGGGAGACCGCAGCTACCTGGTCAGCGAGGCCGGCACCGGCATCGTCATCGACCCCCAGCGCGACATCGACCGGGTGCAGGACCTGGTTGCCGAGCGCGGCGTCGTCCTCACGCACGTGCTGGAGACCCACGTGCACAACGACTACGTGACCGGCGGCCTGGAACTGGCCCGCACGACCGGGGCGGCCTACCTCGTCCCGGCCGGGGACGACGTCGCCTACGAGCGTGTCCCGGCCGCCGACGGCGATGTGCACGTGGCCGGGTCGATGCGGATCACCGTGCTCCACACCCCCGGGCACACCCACCACCACGTGTCCTACTCCCTCGCCGACACCGAGGCTCAGGTCCAGGCCGTCTTCACCGGCGGGTCGATGCTCTACGGCTCGGCCGGGCGCACCGACCTGCTCGGCGCGCAGCACACCGACGCGCTCACCCACGCCCAGTTCCACTCCGTCCGCCGCCTCGCCGAGGAGCTCCCCGCCGGCACCGCGGTGTTCCCCAGCCACGGGTTCGGCAGTTTCTGCGCCGCCACCCCCACCAGCGGCACCTCCTCCACGATCGCCGAGCAGCGGGCGGTGAACCCGGCGCTGACCCAGGACGAGCAGACCTTCGTCGACGAGCTGATCGCCGGCCTAGGGGCCTACCCGGCCTACTACGCGCACATGAGCCCGATCAACGCCGCCGGCCCGGCCCCGGTCGACCTCTCCGCTCCCCGGGCGGTCGACGCCGCCGAGCTCGCCACCCGGCTGGCCGCCGGTGAGTGGGTGGTCGACCTGCGCAACCGGACCGCCTTCGCCGCCGGGCACCTGCCCGGGGCGCTCAACTTCGAGCTCAGCACCAACTTCCTCACCTACCTGGGCTGGCTGTACGACTGGGATGCCCCGCTGACCCTGATCGGGGAGTCGCAGGACCAGGTCGCCCAGGCTCGCCGAGAACTGGTCCGGATCGGAGTGGACCGGCTCGCCGGTGCCGCCGTCGGCACCCTCGAGGAACTCGGCACGGACCAGCCGCTGGCCTCCTACCCGGTGACCGACTTCGCCGGCCTCGCGGCTCGGCTGAGCGACGACCCCGCCACCGTCGTGCTCGACGCCCGCCGGGGCGACGAGCGGGCCAGCGGCGGCGTACGCGGATCGCTGCACGTGCCGATCCACGAGCTGACCGCACGCCTGGACGAGGTGCCCGATGGTGAGGTCTGGGTCTACTGCGGCTCGGGCTACCGCGCCTCGATCGCAGCGTCCCTGATGGCCCGGGCCGGACGGCGCCCGGTGCTGGTGGACGGCGGGTACGGCGACCCGGACACCGGTTCGGCGGCCGCCGGGCTGCACACCGAGCACGTCGCGGTCTGAGGGCGGACACCGTGTGTCGACCCACCGCCTGCCGCACCTGCGGGAAGACCACCTGGGCCGGCTGCGGCCAGCACGTCGACCAGGTCATGCGCGGCGTCCCCACCGCCCAGCGCTGCCCCGGTCACCCCGCCGCGCCGCGACAGTCGCGCCGCTGGCGCCGCCTACTCACCCGGTCCTGACCCACCCCACCCGCGCCGACGACGTCGCACCCCCACATCGAGAGGACGGCGCCCCGTGAGCTCCGCCACCCTGACGGCCCCGTCGCCCGCCACCCCCGTCCTCGCCAGCCCCGTCCTCGTCACCCCCGCGGAAGCCGCCGGCACCGACGCGGTGCTGGTCGACGTCTGCACCCCCGCGGAGTACGAGACCGCGCACATCCCCGGCGCGGTCAACGTGCTGCTGCCGCTGGTGCAGGAACACCCCGGCACGCTGGCCACCGCCCTCGGGGGCCCGGTGGTGCTGGTCCGCCAGGCCGGCTCCCGCGCCCGCACCGCCCACGACGTGCTCACCGCGGCCGGTGCCGACCAGCTGGCGGTCCTGGACGGCGGGATGAACGCGCACACCGCCGACGGCCAGGCGGTCCGGCGCGGCCGGCAGCGGTGGGCCCTGGGGCGCCAGGTCCGCCTCGTCGCGGGCGGCATCGCCGCCGGCAGCGTGCTGGTCTCGATCCGCTTCCCGCGGATGCGCTTCCTGGCCGGCGGCATCGGTGCCGGACTGGCCGGCGCTGCGGTCACCGACACCTGCGCCATGGGGGCGGCCCTGCCCGCGCTGCCGTATAAGTACGGGGGCTCACCCGGCCGGCTGGACGACGTCCTCCCGGTGCTCGGCAGCGCCACCACCCGGTGATCGCCGCAGCGATCGGCCTCGGCCTGCTCATCGGCGCCCTCGTCGGACTCCTCGGCGGCGGCGGGTCGATCCTGGCCGTGCCCGCCCTGGTCTACGTCGTCGGCCAACCGCTGCCCCAGGCCGTGGCCACGTCGCTGCTGGTCGTCGGCATCACTGCCGTCGTCGCCGTTCTCCCGCGACTGCGGACAGGTCAGATCGCCTGGCGGATCGCGCTGGTCTTCGGGGCCGCCGGAGCCGCGACCGCGTTCGCCGGGGCGGCAGTCAACCGGCTGCTCCCCGACGACGTCGTCCTCGCGATCTTCGCAGCTCTGATGGTCGCCGCCGGGGTGCGGATGTTGCAGGACAAACCCACGACCGGAGCCGCTTGCGCCACCGACCGCGGGACCGTGAACTGGCGCCGTTGCCTGCCCCGCACCCTCGCCGGCGGGCTCGTCGTCGGGTTCCTCACCGGCCTGCTCGGCGTCGGTGGCGGTTTCCTGATCATCCCCGTACTGGTGACCGTGCTCGGGTTGCCGATGGCCACCGCCATCGGCACGTCCCTGGTCATTGTCGCGGTCAACAGCGCCGCCGGGTTCGCCGCGCACGCCGGGGACGCACCGATCGACGTGCCGATCACGATCGGCTTCACCGCGGCCGCCGTCGTCGCGGCCCTCCTCGCCGGCAGGCTCGGGACCCGACTGGACACCGAACACCTCAAGCGGTGGTTCGCCTGGCTGGTGTTCGCCGTGGCCGCTCTGGTGCTCGCACAGGTCGGCCTCGGCCTCCTGGGCTGAGCGACCCGATCCCGACCACCGGGTGAGCGAGGTGCTGAGCGCTCCGGCCACCGCGTCGAGCGCCTCTCCGAGGCCTCCATGGCCCTGCTCACCCGCCAGCACCCACCGCCCTCCCGGCCGGCACCACCGATCCCGGCAAGACAATCGACGACCCGACCACGCAGACGGCATGATCAGCACCACCGCAGAGCAACACGCGACGAGCCACACCACCCCACGGGACACGATCCGGTTCAGGCGCGTCTCGACGATCGATGCGCCAGCGGCGCGGCCTCACTTTTGTGCGGGCAGCGCTGGACGATGCAGCCGAGTCTGGTCATACTTATGACCATGACGACGTTCTCACTGGCCGACGCCAAGGCGCACCTGTCGAAGTTGGTCGCACAGGTCAGTGGGCAGCACGAACGCGTGTACGTGACCGTGCACGGCAAACCTTCCGCTGTTCTCCTGGCGACGGAGGACCTCGAGTCCCTCGAAGAGACCATCGAGATCCTCGCCGACGCGGATGCCATGCGACGTCTGCACGCCTCAGACATCGAAATCGCCCGCGGTGAAGCGGAGACGCAGGAAGACCTCGACGCAGCCATGCGGCGCCGACACGCCACCATGTGACCGAGCACCAGGCGCGCCACGTCCTGGCCGTCACCCCCACCACGCGCCGTCAGCTCACCGAACATCTCCCGGAAGCGGTCGCGGCAGCGGCCTACGAGTTCATCGCCGGACCACTTCTCGACAACCCCTATCGGGTCGGGAAGCAGCTCCGCCCCCCGCTGGACGATCGTCACAGCGCACGCCGTGGCACCTACCGCGTCATCTACCGGATCGACGACCACAGCCGAACGGTGACCGTGGTCGACGTGGCACATCGCCGAGACGCATACCGTCCGTGACAGTCGGGCGCGCGCTGAGGCGAGCGTTGATCGCCCGACGTCGTGCTGCCCTTCGTGCCCCGGATTGACAGGGCGGCTGGTTCAAGTCCCCGGGGGTGGTGTGCGCGGGCTGCCGCGTGATCTTCGGTTCTGGTTAGGCGCTGAGTGCCGGGATGGTCACCTCCTGGGTGTTGGCGGACTCGGTGTCGGTGCCGGGAAAGGGTCGGATGGGCAGCGGGCCAGGACGTCGAGGCCGAGGTAGCGGCGGCCTTCGGTCCATTCGTCGTGTTGTTCGGCGAGCACCGCACCGACCAGGCGGATCAGGGAGTCGCGGTCAGGGAACGACGTCGGTGCGTCGGGGGATCTCCCGGTTGCGCCGCTCGGAGGGGTTGTTGGACCAGATCTGGTGCCAGATCTCCTGCGGGAAGCTGGTGAACGCCGGCACGTCGGCGCGGGCGGCCTCGAGGTGCTCAGCCACTCGCGGGAGCCTGTCGGCCAGTGCGTTCAGGACGCGGTCGAACTGGGCGTGCACGCTGGCGGCGTCGGGGCTGGTCGTAGACCGGGCGCAGCAGCGCCCGCACCCAGGGGCCAGGACGCCCTCGGGGTGGCGGCCATCAGGTTCGCGGCTTCGTGGGTTCTGCACCGCTGCCAGGCTGCACCCGGCAGGGTCGCCCCGATCGCCGCCACGAGTGTGGTGAAATCGGCTACGCAAAGCCGGTCCGGTGCCAGCGGAGCGAACCGCCGCTCCACGCGGGGGCGCAGTAGGTCGCGGGGACGATCTTGGCGCCCAGCTCGGTGAGCTGGGCGCAGATCGTCTTGCCACCCCAGCGCAGACCTCGGGGCGTTCACCGACGTGTGCGTCGAAGAACTCCACAATCAGCGAGTTGGCCCGGTCGAACTCGGCCGCCAAGGAAGCCGAGGCCGCCGTCAAGATGCCGTTTTTCCCGTGAGCTCGGCGTTCTCGTGCTTCAACCGCTTGATCTCTGCCGACTCCTCGCTGGTCGACTCTGACCGGTCCTCGGCCTCGACCTCGGCCTGCCGGCACCACGTGCGCACTGTCTCGGCCGTGCCGGCCCCCCACAACTCGGCTATCCGGGTCATCGCCGACCACTCCGAGCCGTGATCGGCCCGGACCTCGGCGACCATCCGCACCGCCCGCTCACGAAACTCGGCGGAGGACCTCGTGGTCGACGTTCCTGCCATGACTCCTTCCTTCCCAAGGGAACGGAGTCTCCGGAGATGCCGGGGCGGTTCATTGAGCTGGATTGCTTGGCTGTCAGTGGGATGCCTAGGAGCAGGTCACAGCTCCCGCAGGCGGCTGGCCTCGATCCGACCCAGTCGTCGCCCGGCGACCGCAGTGGCGGCTGCGGACCCGGCGAGCAGGAGTCCGATGAACAGGGCGAGGAACAGGACCGGGATCGCGGGGTTCTCCGGCGGCGGGTCGAAGATCCCGGTCAGTACCTTCACCAATTCGAGCCCGATGACAGCCCCCGCGACGAGGCCGCCGGTCACTCCGGCGACGACGAGTGCGGTGGCCTCGGACCAGACGAATCCGGCGCGCTGTCGGGCGGTGGCGCCGAGCATGCCGAGCACGACGAGGCTGCGGCGGCGTTGCGCGGCTCCGACCACGAGGGCGAGCAGGCTGCTCGCGGCGGCCAGCAGGACCCCGAACCCGAGGGTCAGGCGGGCTAGGCCGGACAGGTTGCTGGCCGCCAAACCGGTCGCGGTGGTGACCGAGCTGCGGGAGGAGTTGATGTCCGAAGTCGTCGCTGCGGCCGGCACGAGCGGGGGGATCTGGGCTGCGACCTGCGTGGGATCGTCGGTGCGGACCAGCAGCGTCTGCACCTGCGCGGCGCCGGTGGCCTGGGCGATGTAGTCGGAGTTGGCAAGGATGAAGCTGTCCCGAGGGGCGGTGGCGAACTCGGTGATGACTCCGGTGACGTGGAACGGCACGGTGATGTACGTGCCGGTGACGTTCTGCAGCCGGATCCTGATGAGGTCACCCGGGTGCAGCTGGTAGTCGTGCAGGGTCTCCTGGGACACCAGTGCCCCGTCGGTGGTGCGGGCCAGCGTGGCCATCGACGTGGAGATGCTGCTGCCGGGGGTGAACGTGTCCTGCAGCGGGGCCGCCCGGCCGATGGTGGACGCGTCGATGCCGTAGAGGTCCTGCAGGTCGGGCCCGACGTAGACCAGCCGGTGCTGGACGGACTCAACTGCCTTGACCCCGGGCAGCCCGGCCACGGCGGCTGCGTCGAGGGTGGCGCCGTGGGTGTCGGGGGGCAGGGTGACGGCGACGTCGGACCCGACGGTCAGGGCCACGTCGACGCGGGCCTGCTGGTCGTAGGTGGTGGTGAACACAGCCGTGGAGATGGAAACTGCGACGGCTACGGCGAGGCCAGCCGCCCCTCGTGCGACGACCCTGCGGCGGCTGCGCACGACGGTGCTGCGCAGGTCACGGACTCTGCCATGGGGATCCTGGGCAGGTGCCTGAGCCCGCCGTGACAGCACGAGAGCGGTGATGCGCCACACGAGCAGGGCGAGGCCCGGCCAAGCGAGGGCCGGGGCGAGCAGCGCGGCGTAGTTCACCGACGCCACCGGGACACCCTCGGGGACCACAACGACGGAGTAGCCGCCGCGTGCGGTCAGCCAGAAGACGACACCGGAGCCGGCGAGCAAGAGCGCGTCGAGGTAGAGGCGCAGCGGCAGGGGCGCGCGGGACGTGGTGGACCCTGTGACGCCGATCTGCACGGTAGGCGCGCCGGCACGCAGCAGCCGTAGCACCGGGGCGAGTTCCACGGCCAGTGCGAGGGCGATGCCGCCGACGACCGCCACTGTCGTCCAGACGGGGTCGAGGTGCGCGCCGCCGCCGAGGGCGAGCCTCTGGGCGAGGACAGCGCCGACGAGACCGACGACGGCGCCGAGCAGGCCGTCGGCCAGAGCGGTGCCGCCCATGATGGTCAGTGCGCGGCGCGGGGAGACGCCGCGCAGCCGCAGAAGGGCCAGGTCGCGTCTTTGCCGGTCGTTGCGCAACGCCACGACGGCCGCGGTCACGGCGCCACCGAGCACGACGCCGGGGACGCCGAGCAGCAGCACGAGCAGCTGGGCGTAGATGGCGTCTTGGCGGGCGGCGAGCAGGGCAGCACCCAGGCCGTTGCCCACCAGGGCGGTCCCGGCGACGTTGGCCGCGAAGGAGTTGGCGCGCAGGGTCGACAAATCAGAGGCTGCGGAGGGGTCGGTCGGCAGGGTGGAGTGGTCGAAGCGGGCGTGCAGCTGGTGGACGATGGTGGCGCTGCCGACCAGCCGGCTGAACTGGTCCGGCGGCACGATGAGCACGTTGTCCGGTGGGGCGCTGGCGCCGGCTCCGGCGGGGGCGCCGACGACCTGGAAGAACGAGTCAGCAGCGGGGAGCTCGACGACGCCGTCCACGGTCACGGTGGCGCCGCTGCCGAGCACTGTGACGCTGCTGCCGGGCCCGGCTGCGAGGTTGGACGCGGTCTGCTGCTGCAGCCGTACCCCGGTGTCGGCGCCGACCAGGGTGCGCAGCTCGGCAGGGGCGAACTGCGCGTAGTCGGCCGGCAGGGACACGATGATGGCCCGACCGGTGGTCCTGACCCCGGACGGTCCGGTGGCCTGCAGCCCGTCCACGGTCGCGTAGTCCACCGGGCGCTGGGCCAGCAGCCCCGGCACGCTCTGCAGGGAGGCTGTCACTGCGGCGGCATCCGCGCCAGGGGTGAGCTGGACCTGCCAGTCGACGGGGACTCGGGCGGCCGCCCGCACGGTGAGGTCGGCGCGGCTCTGCGAGACGAAGGAGCCCAGCGAGGCCAGGAAGGCAATGGTGAGCCCGATCGCCAGTACGGCGGAGACCGTCTCGCCACGTCGGCGACGCAGGCCGGACCAGATGTAGTGCAGCGCGGTCACGCGACGATCGATCCTTCCCGGACGGACAGCCTCAGGGGCAGCGCGGCCGCCACCTCGAGGTCGTGGGTGGCGATGAGGAGGGCGGAGTCGCGGAGCGCGGCCTGCTCCATGAGGACGGTGAGCACGTGGGTGCCGGTGGCCCGGTCGAGGGCCCCAGTGGGCTCGTCGGCGAGCAGCAACCGTGGTTGCACGACGGTGGCGCGGGCGAGCGCGACGCGTTGCTGCATGCCGCCCGACAGCTCGGCCGGCAGTGCGTCGACCGAGTCGCCCAGGCCGAACAGGATCAGCTCGTGGCGGGCCTGCTCGATGGCCTGGGCGGGGGTGACCCCACGCAGCCTCAGGGCGAGCGCGGTGTTCTCCAGGGCAGTCAACTCGGGGATCAACGACGGTGCCTGCGGGACGTACACGACGTCGGCGTCGGCGACGTGGCGCACGAAGCGACCGCTGGTGGGGTCCAGCAGTCCGGCGAGCACCAGCAGCAGACTGGTCTTGCCGCTGCCGGAACGGCCGGTGAGGGCGGTCCGGGTGGCCGGCTCCAGAGTGAGGTTGACGTGGTCGAGTACCCGCCGGGCGTCGTAGTCGACAGTGAGGTCGTGGGTCTCCAGCAGGCTCATCACGCCACCACCCGTCCGTCGACCAGGTGCACGACCCGGTCCGCGTGGGCTGCGACGGTCTCGGAGTGGGTGACGATGACGGTGGCCCCGTCCGCCGGGCGCCAGCGGTCGAGCAGCGCGAGCACGTCCCGCTCCTCCTGGGCGCTGATCTCGGCCGTCGGCTCGTCGGCCAGCAGCAGTGCCGGTCCACCGGCCAGCGCCACGGCCAGGCCGGCGCGGGCCGCCTCCCCGCCGGAGAGGGTGGCGGGGAGGGACCCGGTCACGGCCGTGAGACCCAGACCCTCGAGCAACTCCTCGACCGTTGGCCCCTCGCCGGCTCCGGCGCGGACGCGGGAGTGCGTGGCGAATTGCACGTTGGCCCGGACCGTCAGGTGGGAGAACAGGCCACTGGTCTGGGTCAGGATGCCGATCCGGCGGGCCCGGATGGACGCGGCCGTCGCCGCGCTTCGGTGGCTGAGGCGTTCCCCGGCGACCAGGACAGCGCCGCCGTCGGGGTCGTCCAGCCCGGCGAGAAGCCCCAACAACGTCGACTTCCCCGAGCCGGACGGGCCCGTGACGGCGACCGTCTCCCCGGTCGCGACCACGAGGGAGACGTCGAGCAGCGCAGCCACCTCGGTTTCACCCTGCCGGTAGAAGCGGTGCAGCCCGGTCGCCTCCAGAGGGGTCACGCGACGACCAGGCTGGTGATCATCTCGCGGTAGGCGTCCACGTTGTCGGCGCCCACCGGCCCGAACAGCTCCATTACGACCTCGCGGCCACCGGAGACGATCTCGTAGCGCTCCACCTCGTCGCGGTACTGACGGCCGGTGACCGGGTCGGGCTCGGAGTTGCGGCGGTAGACGATGCGCACCCCGGACCCGTAGGCGCCGCTGACAGCGGACACGTCCGTCAGCTCGAACGCCGGCTGGCTCGCCTGCAGCGCGGGCACGTCCTGCTGATTGGCCGTCTCGACGGTGGGTGCGGTCGTGGCGTCACCCACGTCGGACGTGACCCCATTCAGCTTGTCGGTGAACAGCACCGCCGTCCCGCTGCCGGTCTGGGCCCAGCCCTCGGGATGGGTGAAGGAGTACCTGCCGGCGTCGTTGGTGTAGCGGACGAATGCGAGGTTGTCCGGGATGTCACCCGGGGGGTTGCTCTCGGCCGCGACGGGCGCCTGCGACGCGGGAACCCCCGCGGAGGGTGAACCAGCGGACGACGGGGTGGCGCTCGCGGCACCGGTCGCCGCAGAGGGGTCCGCCGTCGATGCCGTCGTGGCGGAGGAGCCGCAGGCCGACAGGCCCAAGGTCAGGCTGACGAGGGCTGCGCTGACGAGGGGCCGAACGGCCACGGTTCGCTTCATGGAGAGGACGCTAGGAACCCTCAGCCCACCGTCCGGCCATCATCGGGCCAACGCCGCGTTTACCTTGGCGTTCCTACAGTCACGGGGTGAGCACCCGACCGGCTGGTACCCGGCTGCTGAGGACTCGACTGCGCAACACGATCGTGGTGATCACCGGTGTCAGCGTCCTGCTGCTCGGGGTGCCGCTCGCGGTCGCCGTGCAACGCGTCGTCGAGAGCGAGGCCTTGTCCGGGCTGCAGACCGATGCCTTCCGCGTGATCGCCGCGGTGCCCGATGAGGTGCTCACCGGCCCGGGGACGCCGTCGCTGCCGAACCTGGCCAGCGGCGCCGCCGTCGGGCTCTACGGACCCGACGGCAGCCTGATCGCCGGTGTCGGCCCGGCCCGCTCCGGGCTTGCCCTCGCCGCGGCGGACGGCAACGAGCACTCCGGCCACGAGAACGACGACCTGGCCGTGGTCACCCCGATCCTGTCGGACGCGGTCGTCACCGGCTCGGTCCGGGCCGCGCGTCCGACCTCGCACGTGCTGGCGGACACCGTGGCCGGCTGGGCGGCGCTCCTGGCCCTTGCCCTGGCCGCCCTCGTGGTCGCCGCCGTGCTGGCGCGCAGGTCCGCCCGCACCATCTCCGGGCCTTTCGAGCAGCTGACGACCGGCGCCCAGACCCTCGGCGAGGGAGAGTTCACGCTGACCTTCCCGCACTGGGGGATCAAGGAGGCGGACACGGCTGCCTCCGCCTTGACCGCAACCGCGCGCGAGCTCGGCCACCGGCTCGAGGCCGAGCGCGACTTCGTCAAGCACGCCTCGCATCAGCTGAGGACCCCACTGGCCGGACTGATCGTCGCCCTGGAGCAGCAGCCCGAGGCCGGGGTGGAGGCGCTCGAGCGGGCCCGGCACCTGCAGACGACCCTGACCGACCTGCTGGTCGTGCGAGGAGGAGCGCAGGTGGCGCTCCCGTGTGACCCGGTTGCCACCGCTGAGCAGGTCGTCGCCGGCTGGCAGCCTCGTACCACCCGGTCGGTCAGGCTGCGGCACGTCGACGTCGAGCTGGTCTCCGTGCCTGAGTCCGCGGTGCGCCAGGCCCTGGAGGTGCTGGTCGACAACGCTGTCCGGCACGGCGCGGGGGTCGTCACGGTCACCGTCGAGCCGCTGGGCGGGTCCGTCGTCGTCGAGGTGTCTGACGAGGGCCCGGGGATCGGTGATGGGACAGGGCCAGGAACCGGCTTGCGGCTGGCGACCGCACTGGTGCAGCGGTTCGGCGGGGACCTGTTGGTTCGACGCTCCGGCCCCCGGCCGCGGGTGGCACTGCTGTTACCTCAGGCCCCGGTCTCCCACCGGTAGCCGAACCCGCGCAGGGTCGACACCCGGTCCCACCGGTCCCCGGCGTCGGCGAGCTTGCGCCGCAGGTTCGCCACGTGAACGTCCAGCGTCTTCGTCGAGCCGGACCAATGCTGGTCCCAGACCTCGTCCATCAACCGCTCGCGCCGCACCGCGGTTCCCGCTTCGCTGACCAGGAGGGCCAGCAGGTCCAGCTCCTTCGGGCGCAACAGCAGCTCGACATCGGCGAACCATGCCCGTCGTGCGCCCAGGTCCAGCCGCAGGTCACCCACTCGGACCTCGTCGTCGTCGGACTCCCGGCGACGCAGGTGAGCGCGTATTCGGGCCAGCAGCTCCTGGGTGCGAAACGGTTTCACCACGTAGTCGTCGGCGCCGGAGTCGAGCGCCGCGACGGCGTCGGTCTCACCCGCCCGCGCCGTCACCACGACGATGATCGCCGGCGAGTCGTCCTCCCGCATGCTCCTGCACAGCTCGAGACCTTCACCGTCGGGCAGACCCAGGTCCAGCAGGACCAGGTCGGCGGTGGCCGATCGGTACATCATGAGGGCCTGCTCGAGACTGCGGGCCCAGCGCACCTGGTAGCCCGCCGCGGCGAGTGAAGCCACCAGCCCCGACCCCAGAGTGTTGTCGTCCTCGACCACCAGCACCTGCGGGCTCACGGTGCGAGCCTGCCTGCGGGGGCCTGCAGACGGTCCATGCAGACCTCGCAGTCGATCACCGACAGCAGCATGTGGCTCAGGATGGCATCCCTCGTGAGCGAGGACGTCGGTCCTCTCCCCTGCGACGACGATCGGCGCGACGGGCATGAACCACCGGACTTTTGCGCCGATCACTACTTTTCGTCGGCCACGCCCTGGTGGTGCACGTTCGTGCCCTCGGGGTCTCATGCCGGCCGCCGGCTCTGTCGGCTCCGTCTCCGGCCGCGGTCTCGGAATCGGGGGCGGTTTTCGACACCCAGCCCACCCTCGGAGCGGCCGCGCCGACTGCGCCTTGCTGTACCGGTTGCTGCACACCGGCCGGCCAGGGCGGCCTGAGCTCCTGGAGCGACACGAGCTCTCGCTCTGCCGGAGCCGCCACGGCGCGGGCTGTTCTCACGCTGGTCGAGCGGGCCACCGTCGCGCCGCTCGTACGCCGCCTGACCAGCACATTCAGGCCGACCGACGGCCGACCCGACTTCCGACCCCCTGTGCCCGGGGCAGGTGCACCAGAGGCGGGCCGCCCTGATCGGACGACCCGCCTCCGACCTGCTTGTTCCCTGTCGGGCCGACAGGATGTGAACCTGCGACCCCTTGACCCCCAGCTAGCTGCGGTGGGTCCACCGCCGTCCACGTCGGTCCAGATTCCCGTGGTCAGCGCCTTGTGCCGTCTGCTGGCGTCTCTCAGCGGCCGAGCTCGACCGGACCGCGTTGCTGTACTCGGCGCAGCTGCGCAACCGTGCCGCACCCGGCGCCACTACCGGTCGTACACCTCGCGGCGGTGCCCAGCCCGGACCACGGTGACGACCAGCGCCTCGTCATAGATGTCGTAGATGACCCGGTAGTCCCCCACCCGGATCCGCCACGCGGTCTGCTCCCCCACCAGCTTCATCGCACCCGCCGGCCGAGGCTCCTCGGCCAGACCCTCGATGGCCGTCAGCACCCGGAATCGGACGGGGCGATCGAGCTTGCGCACCTGCCGGGCAGCAGCAGCGGTGAACTCGACGGCGAAGGTCACCCGGCGAGTTCACCCCGCACCTCAACCAGCGACACCCGCTCCCCGTCGTCCGCGGCCTGCGCGGCGCGGTAGGACGCTACGTCCTGAGCCATCTCCAGATCCTCCAGCGCCTCCAGGTCAGCGACACCGACCACCACGGCAGCGAGCTTGCCGTTGCGGGTCACCCCGATGCGCTCCCCGCCGTACATGGCACGACCCAACACGTCTGCGAGCTGACCGCGGAGCTCGCGAGTGGTGACCTCGCCAGAGATGGTGTCCATGAATGCATTTTAGCCCGCAATTGCAACTGTGTACGCGAAAGTTTTCTCAGCTGCGTGGGCGCCCAACTGTGCTCTGCCACCTGCACGGGTGAGCGCGCTGGTGGCCGCGCCGATTGCGCCTTGTTGTACCGGTTGTTGCACACCGGCCGGCCATGCCGACCTGAGCGCCTGGAGCCACACGAGCTCTCGCTCTGCCGGAGCCGCCACGGCGCGGGCTGCTGTCACGCTCGTCGTCGAGCGGTCAACCGTCGCGCCGCTCGTACGCCGCCTGACCAGGACATTCAGGGGCCGACCGACGGCCGACCCGACTCCCGACCCCTTGTGCCCGGTGCAGGTGCACCAAAGGCGGGCCGCCCTGATCGGGCGACCCGCCTCTGACCTGCACTTTCCCTGTCGGGCTGACAGGATTTGAACCTGCGACCCCTTGACCCCCAGTCAAGTGCGCTACCAAGCTGCGCTACAGCCCGAGCTCGCGGCGCGCGGGGCGCCGGTGAGCTGCGTGGAAGAGATTACCCCACGTCGTGGTGCCCCCCGGGAGGCGGGTCAGCTCTTGCCGCGGTCCCGCGCCTTGGTCTCGCGCACCTTGATCGACACGTCGATCGGCGTGCCCTCGAAGCCCCACTTCTCCCGCAGCTTGCGCTCCAGGAAGCGTCGGTAGCCGGCCTCCAGGAACCCGGTGGAGAAGACCACGAACCGGGGCGGGCGGATGTCGGCCTGCGTCACGTACTTGATCTTCGGGGCGCGGCCACCGCGCGGCGGCGGGGGCGTCTCCTGCACCAGGGCGCGGATGAAGGTGTTCAGCTCCGCCGTGGGCACCCGGTACTCCCAGGACGCGAGTGCGTCCCGCAGGTGGTCGGCGAGCTTGTTCACACCGCGGCCCTTGAGCGCGGAGATGTTGACCCGGTGGGCCCACTTCACCCGGGAGAGGTCGCGCTCGATCTCCTTCTCCAGCTGGGCGTGCCGGTCCTCGTCCAGGGTGTCCCACTTGTTGATCGCGATGACCAGCGCGCGGCCGGACTCGATGACCTGGGTGATGACCCGCTGGTCCTGCTCGCTGATGACCTCGTCGGCCGCCAGCAGCACGATCGCGACCTCGGAGGCCTCGATGGCGGCCTCGGTGCGCAGGCTGGCGTAGTACTCGGTGCCGCTCGCCGTGCCGACCTTGCGGCGCAACCCGGCGGTGTCGACGAACCGCCAGGGCTCCCCGCCCAGGGTCACGATCGAGTCGACCGGGTCGACAGTGGTGCCGGCGACGGAGTCCACGACCGAGCGTTCGGACTTCGAGAGCCGGTTGATCAGGCTGGACTTGCCCACGTTCGGCCGCCCGACCAGCGCCACCCGGCGCGGTCCGCCCTCCTCGAGGGACTCCCGCGGCGCCTCAGGCATCGCGTCCAGGACGAGGTCCAGCAGGTCGCCGGCACCGCGACCGTGCAGCGCGCTGACCGAGAACGGCTCGCCCAGGCCCAGCGACCACAGCTCGGCCGCGTTGGCCTCACCGCGCTCGTCGTCGACCTTGTTGGCGACCAGGATCACCGGGGTGGTCGACCGGCGCAGCACGCGGGCTGCGGCCAGGTCGGTCTCGGTGGCACCGACGGAGGCGTCGACGACCAGCACGATCACGTCGGCGGTCGTCATCGCGTACTCGGCCTGCCGGGCGATCGAGGCGGCCATGCCCGACGCGCGGGGCTCCCAGCCACCGGTGTCGACGACGTCGAACGTCTTGCCGTTCCACAGCGCCTCGTAGGTGATCCGGTCGCGGGTGACGCCCGGGATGTCCTGCACGACCGCGGCGCGGCGGCCGATGAACCGGTTGACCAGGGTGGACTTGCCGACGTTGGGCCGTCCGACGACGGCGACGACGGGGTTGCGGGTGTTGCTCATGTGCCTTCTCCTGCTCCTGCGGCCGGCTGCTGGGCAGCCCGGAGAGCGAGCTCGACGACGGCCTCGACGACCGCGTCGCGGTCCAGGTCGGTGCTGTCGACGACGATCGCGTCCTCGGCCGGCCGCAACGGACTGTCCGCGCGGCTGCTGTCGTAGGTGTCCCGGCGGCGCAGGTCGGCAGCCAGGGCCGCCACCTCGCCGGCGTCGGTGACGCCGAGCTGTCCGGCCCGCCGCTGCGCCCGGGCCTCCGGGGCGGCGGTCAGGTAGACCTTCACCGTCGCGTCGGGCCGGACGACGGTGCCGATGTCCCGCCCCTCGACGACGACAGCGTGCACGTCGGCCACCAGGGACCGCTGCCGGTCCACCAGCAATCGACGCACGGCGGGGACGGCGGACACCGGGGACACGGCCCGGGTGACCTCCCGCCCGCGGATCCGGGTGGCGACGTCGACACCGTCGACGGTGACCGTCTCGGTGTGCGCCGTCGTCCCGACGTGGATCTGCGCGGCAGCGACCGTCTTCTCCACGGCCTCGGCGTCCTCGACGTCGATGCCGGCGTCGAGGACGGCGACTGTCGCCGCGCGGTACATGGCGCCGGTGTCCAGGTAGGCGGCGCCGAGGCGGGTGGCCACGGCGCGCGCGACGCTGGACTTGCCGGTGCCCGAGGGCCCGTCGAGGGTGACCTGGCCGAGAAACGGAACGCCGGAGGTCCGACTGCGCTCATCGGCGTCGTCCAGGGGGGGACGAGGTCCTTCGATCACTGGGCGATGTCCCGGCGCAGGGCCACGGCACCGCGCAGGTACACGTGCTGCACCTCGGCACGGGTCCGGGGCGTGTCCACGTGCGCCATCAGTCGCAGCACCCGGGGCAGCGCGTGCGGCACGGCGATCTCGGTGGCGCACATCAGCGGCACGTCACCGAGCCCGAGCTCGCGGGCGGCAAGCGCGGGGAACTCGCTGACCAGGTCGGGGGTGGCGGTGAACAGGATGCTGATCAGCTCCTCACCGGTGAGGCCGTTGCGGTCCAGGACCGCGCTGACCAGCTCGCGGGTCGCCTCGAGGACCTGGACCCGGTCGTCGGCGTCGACCTGCGTCGCACCCCGGATGGCTCGGACGGCCACTGCACACTCCTGACATCGCTGCGCGGGTACCCGGTCCGCCGGGCACCTCGGTCGATCGTAGAGAGCGGCTCGTCGCCGCCCGCTGTCCTGCACGGTCGGCTCAGAGGCCGACGAGCTCCTGCAACGAACCGACCTCGGCGATCGAGAGCTTGCGGATGACGCCGGTGCGCATCCGGGCCAGCTGGACCGGGCCCACGGCGGTGCGGGTCAGCCGGGAGACCGGCAGCCCGACCTCGGCCAGCAGCCGGCGCACGATGTGCTTGCGGCCCTCGTGCAGCACGATCTCCACCACGGACTGGCCGGCGTGGGTGTCCTTGAGGTCGAAGTCGTCGACGACGACCGGTCCGTCCTCGAGCACGATCCCGGCCTTGAGCCGGCGGCCCAGGTCGCGGGACACCGAGCCCGACACCTGCGCCAGGTAGGTCTTCTTCACCTCGTAGGAGGGGTGCGCGAGGCGGTGCGCGAGCTCGCCGTCCGTGGTGAGGATGAGCAGGCCCTCGGTGTCCTGGTCCAACCGTCCGACGTGCACGATCCCCTTGTGCAGGTCGCCGACCATGTCGCCGATGGTGGGCCGACCACGGTCGTCGCTCATCGCGGTGATCACGCCGAAGGGCTTGTTCATCGCGTAGGTGACGCGGTCGTTGCGGATCTCGATCCGGACGCCGTCCACGGCGACCTGGACCGTGCGCGGGTCGACCCGCATGCCCTGGACCAGCACCGTCTTGCCGTTCACCGCGATCCGGCCCTCGTCGATCATCTCCTCGCAGACCCGGCGGGAGCCGACGCCGGCGCGGGCCAGCACCTTCTGCAGCCGCTCGGCGTGCGCCTCCTCCGGCTCCGGGGACTCGTCACGGTCGCCGGGGTGGACCGGAGCGAGTTCCATGTCCTCGGACCAGACACCGTGCTCGTCGCCCTGCTCGGGGCCCAGCTCGAGATGCTGGTCGGAGCCCTGGTCGGCTGGGGGGGTGGTGCTCTCGCTCATGGTGTTCCTCAAGATCCTGGGTGTTCGTCGAGCACGGTCTGGGCCTCGGGCAGCAGCGGGGCGAGCTCGGGGAGCTCGTCGAGGCCGGTCAGACCCAGCCGTTCGAGGAACAGCGGGGTCGTGGCGTAGAGCCCGCCACCGCTGTCGGGGTCGGTACCGCACTCGTGGACCAGACCCCGACTGGCCAGGGTACGCACCACGGCGTCCACTCCCACGCCACGGATGGCCGAGACCCGTGCCCGCGTGACCGGCTGTCGGTAGGCGATGACGGCGAGGGTCTCCAGCGCGGCCTGGGTCAGCCGGCTCCGCTGGCCGTCCAGCAGGTACCGCTCGACGACGCCGGCGTGCACCTCCCGGGTGTAGAGCCGCCAGCCCTCACCGACCCGCCGGAGGACCACCCCGGCCCCCCGTGCGTGGTAGGACTCCCCCAGCTCGGCCAGCGCGCGACGCACCGTCGGGACGCCACAGCGCAGGGTCGCGGCCAGGGTGCCCTCGTCGATCGGGGTGTCCACGACGAACAGCAGCGCCTCCAGCCCGCCCACCAACTCGGACGGGTCGACCTCGGCGGCGACCGGGATCAGGGCGGGGTCGACCTCCTCGACCGGGGCGTCGTCCAGTGGCCGCAGCGGCAGGTCCTCCAGCTCGACGCGGGGTGTCCGCGTCGGCGACGGCGTGGCAGCGGGGACCGGCGGCAGTTCGTCGGCCACCGGCACCCCGAGAGACGCGGCCAGGGCCGTCGCGACGGAGTCCCACCCGGCCGCCTCGGCCTGCTCGTCGGCCTCGTCGGCGGCGGCCAGCTCGGCGGCGACCCGGTCCCAGGAGAAGCCGGGCGGCTCGCTCACCGGAGCTCCTCGTCGTCCCCCGCGTCGGCGTCGGCATCCACCCCGGGCAGCCGGCCACCGACGAGCGCCGGACCCGTCCAGCGCACCGTCAGCTCGCCGAGCGGGGTCTCCTGCTCGAAGTCGACCAGCCGCTGGCGGTAGAGCTCCAGCAGCACCAGGAAGCGGGCGACCCGCTCCAGGGTGTGCGCGCAGTCCGCGGCGAGCGCGGTGAAATCGATCCGGCCGGCGTCAGCGACCCGACTGCGGACCAGCAGCAGCTGGGCGGACACGCTCACCGCCGGGGCGTGCAGGTGCGCGACGCTCACCGTCGGCGGCGGCTTCGGGGACAACGTCTGGGCCGCGAGCGCGGCGAACTGCTCCGGGGTGACCCCGAGCAGCACCTCGGGCAGCAGCGCGGCGAACCGGGGCTCCAGCGCGACGTCACGGGGGAACCGCCGGGCCGCATCGGCCTCCCGCTCGCGGAGGAAGCCGGTGACCCGCTTGTAGGCCTGGTACTGCAGCAGTCGGGCGAACAGCAGGTCCCGCGCCTCCAGGGCGGCCAGGTCGTCCTCGTCCTCGACATCGGCCGCGGGCAGCAGCCGGGCGGCCTTGAGGTCCAGCAGGGTGGCAGCGACCAGCAGGAACTCCGAGGCCTGGTCCAGGTCCAGCTCGTCGCCCAGGGCGTGCAGGTGCGCGATGAAGTCGTCGGTCACCCGGGACAGCGCGATCTGGGTGACGTCGAGCTGGTGCTTGCCGATCAGCTGCAGCAGCAGGTCGAACGGGCCCTCGAAGTTCGTGAGCCGCACCCGGAAGCGACAGTCCGCCACGGCAGCACCCCGGGCGTCACCTGGGGCGACGTCGGGACGCTCGGCGAGCGCGGTCACGGCGTGATCACGTCGCCGAGCCTAGGGCGCTCCTCCGACAGAACCGGGGAGGACGACGGCGGAGAGGTCTCCCCCGCCCCGCCCGTCAGCCCTGGCGCAGCCGCCGCACGAGGACCGAGTCCTCGCCGTGGGACTCCAGGTCGGCCAGCAGCACCGCCACGGCCTCGCGCACGATCCGGCCACGGTCGGCGACGACACCGTGCTGGCCCCGCAGGGTCAGCCGGGCGCCCTCGATGGCCAGCAGCTCCTCCGCGGAGCAGTAGACGGTGATCTTCTCCTCGTGCTTGGTGCGGTCCCGGGCGCGATCGCGCGACCGGTTCACCGGGGCAGCGGCGGGGAGGGCGCTGCGCAGGGCGGACAGCTCGTCGGGCTCGGCCCGGACCAGCTGGAGCGGGGCGCTGCCGGGCGTGACGTCGTCCCCCGGGACAGGGGTGGCGTCGTCCGGACGGCGGGAGGTGTTCCCGCGCAGCGCCGGGGAGGACGCGGCAGCCGCCAGCGAGGGCAGCTCGGAGACCGGCGCGGAGCCGGTCGAGGCGGTGTCGGTGCGACGGAAGAACAGCTCGCTCGCGCCGGGCAGGACGGGGCGGCGTGTCATGGTCGGGCCTCGCTGACGATCGGCACGATCGTGCCCTGGGGTGCTGTGCTCATCGGTGAGCTCGCGAGCTCGCTCACAGGGCCAGGACCTCCTTGGCGAGGTTCCGGTAGGCCTCGGCGCCGACGGACGTCGAGGCCCACGTGGTGATGGGCTGACCGGCCACGGTGGTCTCCGGGAACCGGACTGTGCGGGTGATGACCGTCTGGAAGACGGTGTCGCCGAAGGCCTCGACCACCCGGCTGAACACCTCGCGGGCGTGCACGGTCCGCGAGTCGTACATCGTGGCCAGGATGCCGTCGACCTCCAGGGAGGGGTTGAGCCGCTCCTTGACCTTGTCGATCGTGTCCACCAGCAGGGCCACCCCGCGGAGGGAGAAGAACTCGCACTCCAGCGGGATGATCACGCCCTGTGCGGCGGTGAGCGCGTTGACGGTCAGCAGGCCCAGGCTGGGCTGGCAGTCGATGAGCACGTAGTCGTATTCCTGGCGCACCTCGGCCAGGATCCGCAGCAGCGACTGCTCGCGGGCGACCTCGGAGACCAGCTGCACCTCGGCGGCGGACAGGTCGATGTTCGAGGGCGCCAGGTCCAGGCCGCGGACGTTGCCGACGTCGCGGACGATGACGTCGCGGAGCGTGGTGTGCCGCTCCATGAGCGCGTTGTAGACGGTGCGCTCGAGCTGCTGGGACTGGATGCCCAGGCCGACGGACAGCGCGCCCTGGGGGTCCAGGTCGACGAGCAGCACGCGGCGGCCCTGCTCGACGAGGGCGGCACCCAGGTTGATGGTCGACGTCGTCTTGCCGACGCCGCCCTTCTGGTTGCACATCGCCACGATGCGCGCCGGTCCGTGCCGGTCGATCGGCTTCGGGGTGGGGAGCGGACGCTGACGCGCTCGCGCGGGGTCCACCCGGCCGGTCGGCACCCCCATCTCCACCTCCGGCGCTCCCACGTGCGGGCGCGCGACGGCTGAGCCGGTCACGACGGGTGTCGCCATCCTCGGTGCCTCTTCCCCTGGTGCATGTGCGTGCAGTCCCCAGGACGGGTCCCACGGCGGGTTCCCCGCCCGCTCCGGCTCCACGCTAGGTACGAGACCAGCCGGTCCGGAGGAGGCTCGCCGTGTCGACTTGTCGCCCTCTGAACTCTTCATCGGCAGCTTCGGGTCGGAGTGTGACCACTCACCGTCACTGCCGCCCCACGCACTGCAGGGAGTCGGGTCAGGACAGGGCGCGGGGATGACTGGTCGCGTAGACCTCGCGCAGCCTGTCGACGGTCACCAGCGTGTAGACCTGCGTCGTCGTCACCGAGGCGTGCCCGAGCAGCTCCTGCACCACCCGGACGTCGGCGCCGCCGTCGAGCAGGTGGGTGGCGAAGGAGTGCCGCAGCGTGTGCGGGGAGAGGTCCGCGAGCTCGGCCAGGCCGGCCCGCTCGGCCGCCGTCCGCAGCACGGTCCACGCCGACTGCCGGGACAGCCGGCCGCCGCGCGCGTTGAGGAACAGCGCCCCCCGGACGCCGGACCCGGTGGCCAACGCCGGCCGGCCGCGGACCAGGTAGGCCTGCACCGCGCGGACCGCGTAGCTGCCCACCGGGACCACCCGCTGTTTGCCGCCCTTGCCGGCCAGTCGGGCCGATCCGTGCGCCAGGTCCAGGTCGTCGACGGCGAGCCCGACCGCCTCGGAGATCCGCGCCCCGGTCCCGTAGAGCAGCTCCAGCAGCGCCCGGTCCCGCAGCCCGCGCGGGCCCTCGTCCAGCCCGGCGGCCTCCAGCAGCGCCTCGACCTGCTCGACGGTGATCGCCTTGGGCAGCCGCCGGGCCGGGGCAGGCGGCTTCACCTGGGCGGCGACGTCGTCCCCGACCAGCCCGTCGAGCAGGGCGAACCGGTGCAGCCCCCGGACGGCGACGACGGTCCGAGCAGCGGAGGTGGCCGACAGCGGCGGGTGGTCGTCGTCCCCGGTGCGCAGGGCGGTGAGGAAGGCGGTGACGTCGGACTCGGCGACCTCGCCGAGCGAGGCGACCCCGCCCTGGTCCAGGAACGCGGTGTAGCGCCGCAGGTCCCGCCGGTAGGAGCTGATCGTGTTCCTCGCCAGGCCGCGCTCGACGGTCAGGTGGTCCAGGTACCCGGTCACCACCCGTTCCACCGTCACCGCTGCCCCCTCACTCCCCCACCCCACCCGACGATCACGGGCCTGGATGAGGGACACGCCGGGATGCACCTCATCCAGGTCCGTGATCATCGGGGAGGAGGGGCTGGAGGATGGGCGGCTCACCACCGACGGGGGGACCACCGATGCGTCTGTACGCCGAACGGCCCGCACTGCGCACCCGCCAACTGACCGCCGACCTGGGTCTGCTGGCCTGGGCGGTGCTCTGGGTGCAGGTGGCCCGGGTCGTGCACCGGGCGGTGCTGGTGCTGGCCGAGCCCGGCCTCGCGATCGAGGACCTGGGCCGCTCCATCAGCGACGCCATGGGCGACGCCGCCGGGGTGGCCTCGGACGTGCCGCTGCTCGGCGACGATCTGGCAGTGCCGTTCCGGGCCCTCGGGGACTCCGGCAGCGGAGTGGCCGGCGCCGGTCAGGGCCTGCAGGACGCCGTCGCCACCCTCGCGCTGGTGCTGGCGGTCGTGCTGGTGGTCATCCCGGTCGGCTGGGCTCTCGTCCGCTGGCTGCCCTGGCGGCTGGGCTGGGCCCGGGAGGCCGCGGCCACGACCCGGTTGGACCTGGAGCTGCTGGCCGCCCGGGCCGTCGCCACCGCACCGCTGCCCGCACTGGCCGCGCTACCGGCCGGGACCGGTGCCGCTTGGCGGGACCGCGACCACGCGGCGACCCAGGCACTCGCCGAGCTCGAACTGCGGCGGCTGGGGTTGAGACTGCCGTCAGAAGCCGGTGTCGACCGGACGCAGCTGCGGTGAGCCCGACCGGGCGCGGGCCGCGGCCAGCAGCCCGATGACGGCCAGCGAGTTGCGCACCGTGCCGTCGAAGACCATCTGGACGGCGTCCTCGAGCGGCACCCGCTCGACCGTCATGTCCAGTTCTTCGTGCTCGACCGTGAAGCCCGCCGGCCGGTCGACGGTCGAGAGCCCCTCGGCCAGGTAGAGCCCGACCAGCTCGTCGCAGAACCCCGGCGAGGACAGCGACGTCGTCAGCAGCTGCCAGCGCTCGGCGGCCAGCCCGACCTCCTCGGCCAGCTCCCGCTTCGCCGTCTCCAGCGGGGGCTCGCCCTCGGCGTCCCGCAGGCCCGCCGGCAGCTCCCAGAGGTGCTCGGCGACCGGGTGCCGGTACTGCTTGAGCATCACCACGGCACCGTCGTCGTCCAGCGCGACGACGCCCACCGCACCCGGGTGCGTGACGACCTCGCGGACGCTCTGACCGCCCTCGGGCATCGCGACCGTGTCCCGCCGCAGCGAGATCACCCGGCCGGCGTAGACCTCCGCGGAGGCCAGCACGTTATACACCTCAGATGCCCATCTCGACGGTCTCGGGGACCGGCAGCCGGGCGGACTCCTGGAAGTCGACAGCGGCCTTGACGAAGGCCGCGAACAGCGGGTGCGGCCGGGTCGGGCGGCTCTTGAGCTCGGGGTGTGCCTGGGTGCCGACGTAGAAGGGGTGCACGTCGGCGGGCAGTTCGACGAACTCGACCAGGGTGCCGTCGGGCGAGGTGCCGGAGATGACCAGGCCGGCCGCGGCGAGCTGGTCGCGGTAGGCGTTGGCGACCTCGTAGCGGTGCCGGTGCCGCTCGGTGATCTCGGTGGCGCCGTAGGCGGCGGCCGCGACCGAGCCCTTCACCAGCGCGGCCGGGTAGGAGCCCAGCCGCATGGTGCCGCCCATGTCCCGGTCGCCGGAGACGACGTCGAGCTGCTCGGCCATCGTGGAGATGACGGCGTGCTCGGTGTCCGGATCGAACTCCGCGGAGTTGGCGTCGACGATGCCGGCCAGGTTGCGGGCGGTCTCGATGACCATGCACTGCAGGCCCAGGCACAGGCCCAGGGTCGGGATGCCGTTGACCCGGGTGTGCCGCAGCGCCCCGAGCTTGCCCTCGATGCCGCGCACGCCGAACCCGCCGGGCACGCAGACGGCGTCCACGCCGTGCAGCGCGGTGGCCGCGCCTTCGGGGGTCTGGCAGTCGTCGGAGGGCACCCAGCGGATCTGCACCCGGGTGTGGTGGGCGAACCCGCCGGCGCGCAGCGCCTCGGTGACCGACAGGTAGGCGTCCGGCAGGTCGATGTACTTGCCGACCAGACCGACGGTGACCGTCCGCTTCGGGCTGTGCACCCGGTCCAACAGGTCGCCCCAGACGGTCCAGTCGACGTCCCGGAAGGGCAGTCCGAGCCGGCGCACGACGTAGGCGTCCAGGCCCTCGGTGTGCAGCACTTTGGGGATGTCGTAGATCGACGGGGCGTCGGCGCAGGAGATGACGCCCTCGGCCTCGACGTCGCACATCAGGCTGATCTTGCGCTTGAGGCCCTCGGGGATCTCCCGGTCGGAGCGGCAGACCAGTGCGTCGGGCTGGATGCCGATGCTCCGCAGCGAGGCCACCGAGTGCTGGGTGGGCTTGGTCTTCAGCTCACCCGACGGCGCGATGTAGGGCACCAGCGAGATGTGCAGGAAGAAGCAGTTGTCCCGGCCGAGCTCGTGCCGGACCTGGCGGGCGGCCTCCAGGAAGGGCAGCGACTCGATGTCGCCGACCGTGCCACCGACCTCGGTGATGACGACGTCGACCCGCTCGGTCGAGTCGGCACCGGCGAGCATCCGGGCCTTGATCTCGTTGGTGATGTGCGGGATGACCTGGACCGTGTCGCCCAGGTACTCTCCGCGCCGCTCCTTGGCGATCACGTCGGAGTACACCTGGCCGGTCGTGACGTTGGCCCGCCCGGTCAGGTCGGAGTCCAGGAAGCGCTCGTAGTGCCCGATGTCCAGGTCGGTCTCGGCGCCGTCCTCGGTGACGAAGACCTCGCCGTGCTGGAACGGGTTCATCGTCCCGGGGTCCACGTTGAGGTACGGGTCCAGCTTCTGCATGGTGACCCGGAGACCGCGGGCCGAGAGCAGCGCCCCCAGCGAGCTCGCGGTCAGTCCCTTGCCGAGGGAGGAGACGACGCCCCCGGTCACGAAGACGAACTTCGTCGGTTGCGAGTTGGGGAGCAGATTCCGCGTTTCAGCCAGTCGACCCACGGGCGCTCACGCTAACACTGTCCCGCTCGGCGGCTGCGTCGTCCGGGCCGGGTGCTGCGTCACCCTCGACCGCCCGCCGCGGCGCGGCCGCCAGCCACACCAGCAGCGGAACCAGCAGCGTCGCCGCGGTCGCCGGGATAGCGACCCCGGAGTCGTTGACCGCGGCGGCCAGGGCCAGGCTCAGCGCCGTCGCGGTCAGCCCGGCGCGCAGCACCCGGACGTCGGCGACGGGCAGGTCTCCGGGGCGCCCGAGCGGCCGGCTGCGCAGCAGGCCACCCGGGCGCAGCAGCCACACCGCGGCGACGAGTGCCACCAGCAGGGTCCAGGACAGCGGGCTGCCGACCAGGATGCCCAGGTTGGCCTCGGCCTTGCGGCTGACCACGGTCCAGGCCTGGCCGTCCAGCAGCTGGGCGACGAACCGGCCCAGGTGGCTGCGCTGCGCCGGCGGCTGCCGCCAGTCCAGCACCGCCACCGTGCTCACGGCCAGGACGGCGACCGCGAGCACGGCCACCAGCCGGACGACGGTGACCCGGATGCCACCCAACAGCATCGCCAACAGCAGGAAGCCCGGCACCGCGGCGAGCACCCCGCCGAAGTCCCGGCCCAGCGACGGGGCGCCGATCAGCCCGACCGTCACGACCCCGCAGGCCAGCGTGACCAGCAGCGCGCGGCGGCGGCCGTCCCCGGCGGCCCGCCGGGCGACCGCGGTGGCCAGGCCGGCGGTGAGCAGCAGGGCGCTGGGGACGAGCAGCCCGAAGGTGAGGTTGCCGTAGCCGGTGAACCGGCCGGCGACGATCGCGTCGTAGCCGAGCAGGCCATTCAGCTCCAGGTGCGAACCGGTGACGACGTCGCCCAGCAGGGTGACCAGGGTGACCCCGAGGACGACGACGGCCGGTCCCGTGCGGCGACGACGCCAAGGGCCCAGCGCGGCGACGAGCATGAGCACAGCGGTGATCGCCGCGATCGAGCCGGCCAGTGCGGTCCGGGGTGCACCGCCGTCCTGCCAGGGGACGGCGCTGGCCAGGTAGGTGGCCACCGGCAGGGCGGCCGCGGCCAGGCAGACCGGCCGGACGAGGCGCCGCAGCCGGTTGCGCGTGGCGGGGCCGGGCTGCCGCCGGGCCCATGACTCGCGCAGTCTCTGCGGGGTGTGCCGGGGCGCGCGCCAGCCGCCCAGGGTCAGCAGTCCCAGGCCCACGACGACGGCGGACACCAGCACCAGGATCCAGAAGAAGTCCCCGGTGGTGCGGTTGTGCACGATCGCCCGGGTGTTGGCGTCGTCCAGCTGCGCGATCGACTCGGCGAGCTCGGGCCGCTCCCCCGTCGCGCTGACCGGCTGGCCGTTCATCGAGGCCGGCTCGTCCAGGCCCAGGGCGCGCAGCACGGTGGGGGCGGTATCGATGAGCTGCACGAACGGCACCCGCCCGGTGCTGGCCGAGGTGAGCCAGCCGCCGTCGTAGCCCGGGCCGTGGGCAATGGCCACGTGCAGCTGGGGCCGGCCGTCGTTGACCTCGGACACGCCCTGCACCAGCAGCAGGGTGTCCCCCGGCAGCGTGCTCAGCGCGCTGCGGACGGCAGCGACGGCCAGGTCGATCTGGCCCAGCGCCGCGCCGCGGGGCAGCGGCTGGGTGCCGGTGTCGGTCTCCTCCGCGCTGGGGGCACCGGCGTCGGTGAGCCCGTCCAGCGAGACCAGGGACAGCGGGCAGGCGGCCAGCAGCGCGGCCAGCGCGCCGGGGTCGGTGGGCAGCTCGTCGGCGGACGTGAACGTGGCGGCGGCGCCCGCGGCGGCGACGGCGGCGGCCCGGCCCACCGTCGAGGTGCAGGAGACGGCGTCCCCGAGGGCGCCGGGCTCGGCCCCGAACCGGGCGGTCGCCTCGTCCGAAGCCACCCGGGCGACGGCAGCCGCCGGGTTGGCCAGCCCGACGTTGGTCACCTGCTCCTGCAGCCCGCAGTAGGACAGCGAGGTGTCCTCGGGGGTGTCGGCGCCGAACAGGTCCGGGACCGAGGCCGGCACCCCCCCGCCGGCCTCCCCGGTCGGCCCGGCGGGCAGCGGCACCGGCGGGATCGGTTGCGGCGCCTGGGCCCAGCGGGCCCGGTTGCCCGCACCCAGGGTCGCCCAGCCGTCGAGCACGCAGGTGGTGGAGCGGGCGGCCCGGACGCTGAGCGCGCCGATCGAGGACTCCTGGGCCAGCGCCCAGGTGCTGGGCATGACGGCCGGGTCGACGTCGGACCAGACCAGCCCCGGGACGCCGAGGACGACGACCCGATCGGCCGCGTAGGAGGTGTCCTCCGCGGCGCCGGCGGCCGGAATGAGGCCGAGCAGCACGGCCAGCGACGCCAGCAGGACGACCAGCGCCCGCCGGGCCCTCACGAGCCGGCCGGTCCGAGCAGCTCGCGGTACAGGGCCACGAGCTGGCGTGCGGTGCCGGCCTCGTCGGGCCAGCGGGCCGCCTGCGCGGGGCCGGCGTGCGCCAGCCGGTCGTGCAGCGCCTCGTCGGTCAGGAGGGCGGTGACCTGCTGTGCCAGGGCGGCCGCGTCGCCGGCCGGGACCAGCAGGGCGGCGTCGCCGACGAGCTCGGGGATGCCACCGACCCGGGTGGCGACCAGCGGGGTGCCCGAGCGGAGCGCTTCCTGGGCGGTCAGCGACCGGGCTTCCCAGCCTGAGGGCAACACGCAGACGTCGGCAGCGGCCAGCAGGTCGGCGATGTCGGTACGGCGGCCCAGCAGCCGGACGGGCAGTCGCTCGGCGTCGATGCGGGCCTGCAGCTGCGCCTGGAGCGGACCGTCACCGGCGATGACCACGAGGGGACCGAGCCAGGTCGCGGCGGCGTCCAGCAGGGTGTCGTAGCCCTTCTGCGGGTGCAGCCGGCCGACGGCGACCACCAGCGGGCGGTCGTCGGTCAGCCCCAGCTCGGTGCGGACCTGGTCCCGGGAGCGGGTGGGCGCGCGCAGCGGCGGGGCGGAGACCGGGGCGACCCGGACGTCCCGGGCACCCAGCCGGGAGGCGTTCTCGGCCAGGTCCCCCGACGCGGCCAGCACCACGTCAGCGGCGCGCACGGTGGTGGCCTCGGCCCGGGTGAGCACGGCCCGCTTGAGCCCACCGCCCGCGGGCAGCTCGTTGTGCAGCGTGACGACCAGCGGGTGGTCGGCGCGGCCGGCCCGACGCGCGGCGAGGGCGACCAGCCCGGCCCGCAGGCCGTGCGCGTGCACCAGGTCGGCGTCCGCGGTGGCCCGGATGAGGGCCCGCACGGCCCGGGCGTCGGAGACCGGGTCCAGCCCGGCGGAGATCCCGACGGCCCGGAAGGCGGTGCAGGCAGAGAAGTCGAAGAGTTCGTCGGTGGCGGCCGGGCCGCAGACCCGGGTCAGCGCACCGGCCCGGACCAGCGCGGGCAGCACGGACCGGACGTGGGTGCCGACACCGCCGGTGCTGGTGGCCAACACCTCGGCGATCCGCCGTCCGACCAGCGCTGGTCGCTCCTGCTCAGCCACCGGTCACCCCCGCCTCGGTCTGCTCGGCCGACCCCGACGTCCGGAGCCCGTGCACGGCGGCCAGCAGCGGCCGACGCGCGAGTCCCATCATGACCGCCGCGGCGACCACCAGCACCGTGCCCCCGGCGAGCACGCCGATGCCGATCGCGGCCAGCACCCCGCCCTCGGGCACCGGGTCCGAGCCCAGCGCCCGGGAGACCACCAGCCCGGCCGCGCCGCCGAGCAGCCCGGCGAGCAGCGCGACCGACCCGGTGCGCGGCAGCCCGGCCAGCGCCGACGCCCCGGCCACCTGGCGGATCACGACGAGCAGCCCGAGGCCGGCGACGGTCACCCCGATCGTGTGGCCCAGTGCCAGCGCCAGGGCTCGGTCCTGCAACGGCAGTGCCGCAGCCAGCACCAGGTCGACGACGACGGCGACCAGCCAGCCCCCGCCCACGCAGACGGTCGGGGCCTTCCACAGCCCGCGGGCGTAGAGCGCCCGGGTGAGCACCGCGACCAGTCCGTAGCCCACCAGCCCCGGCACGAACGCCACGATCGTCGGCGCGAGCGCTGCAGCGGACCTGGCGTCCTCGGGCGAGGCCAGGAACACCCGCGCCATCGGCCCGGACACGGCGATCAACCCGGCCGCGGCGACCGCGGCCAGCACCACGGTGAGGACGACGACCGGGGCCAGCACCCGCCGGAAGCCGGCGTCGTCCCCGGCCGCGGCCCGCTCGGAGAGCCCCGGGTAGGCCGAGGTGGCCAACGGCACCGCGAGCGCCGCCCAGGGCAGCAGGAAGAGCGTCATGCCGGCGAAGTAGACGACCTGGGTGCCGTCGGGGACGCCGCCGGCGTTGGCCAGCCGGATGGCCACGACGGCGACCAGTTGCTGGCCGGCCAGGGTGAGCACCCCGGCCACGGCGAGCCGGCGGACCCGGGGTGCGGCCCCGACCGGGAAGCGCAGCCGGGGTCGCAGGCCCAGCCGCAGGCCGCGCAGCGGCAGCAGCAGGCAGCCGGCCAGGGCGACCACCCCCAGCGTCGTCCCGACCCCGAGGACGAGCTCGGCGGGCCGGGAGAGGTCCTCGACCGAGCGGGACCCGCCGATGCCGGCGAAGGCCAGGTAGGCACTCGCGACGACGAGGGACGACAACAGCGGGGCCAGGGCGGGTCCGGCGAACCGTCGGTGCGCCTGCAGCACGCCGGTCAACACGATCCCGATGCCGTAGAGCACGACCTGGGGGGCGAAGACGACCAGGAACCGGGCAGCCAGGTCGACCTTGGCCGGGTTGGCGGCGTCGTCACCCAGCAGACCGGCGGCGATCGGGCGGGCGAGCAGAGCCAGCGCGACCGCCAGCGGGGTGAGCACCAGCAGCGCCCAGCCCAGCAGCGCCGAGGCGGTCTGGCGGACCTGCTCACGGTCCCCCGCGGCGATCCCGCCGGCCAGCATCGGCACGACCAGGCTGGCCAGCGCTCCGCCGGCGACGACTTCGAAGACGATGTTCGGGACGTTGTTGGCGGCGAGGTAGGTGTCGCCGGTGCTGTTCGCGCCGACGGTGTTGGTGAAGACCACCGTGCGGCCGAACCCGGCCACCCGGGCGACGACGGTGAGCACCGCGATGAGCGCGGCGGCCCCGGCGACGCCGCGCACGGCCTGCTGGCGGGTCACCTCAGGCGGGGCGCCGGCCGAGACGGTCCAGCTCGCGCAGCCCCGGGGTGGACTCGATGACGGTGGTGAAGCTGATCTTCTCGCTGGCCAGGGTGAGCCCGGTGACCAGCGCCAGGACCGCCATCCGAGCGGCGCGGGAGCGGGTGGACGCCAGCCGCAGGCCGAGCAGGGCCCCCAGGGAGTTGGCGCCGCAGTCACCGAGCATGACCCGCTCGCCGAGGTCCTCGGGCAGGACTGCCAGCGCCGCGCCCAGCGGGCCGGCGACCAGGCCGCCGGCCGGTCCGCCGACGGTGCCCAGCGCGAGCAGCGTGCCGGCCTTGGCGGCGCGGCCGGGGCGCAGGTCCAGCAGGTTGACCAGGTTCGCGGTGCCGGCGACCAGGCCGGTGGTGAGCACCGCGTCGACCAGCGCACCGGCTCCGGTGCCTCGGCGGGTCGACAGCGCGGCGACCGCAGCGGCGGCGCCGAGGCCGGCGACCTTCACCGCACCCGCGGAGACCCGCCCGTCGCGCAGCGCGGCGAGGTGCCCGGCCAGGCCCTTGTCCCGAGCCTGCTCCGGTCGGGCGCCGGCCAGGTCGTCGTACCCGCCGACGACAGCGCCGACGGTGCCGACCAGCGCCGCGGCGGCCTGGGTGCCCGCGGGGGCGCCCAGGACGGCGGAGCCGGTGGCCGCGGCGGCGAGCACCGGACCACCGAGCAGGGTGAGCGGCCGGCGCGCGTAGTTGGTTCGCTGCCACCGGGCTGCCACCGGCCGGTCGGCGACCTCGAGCGCCCCGGCCAGACCGGCCCGGACGGCACCCGCGCCGAGAGCGGCGAGAGCGAGCCGGGAGGCCATCAGCGGGCGGGGACCGGCGGCACCGGCTGGGCGTCCTGGCCCGTGCCGTACTCGCCCGACGTGCCCTGACCCTCACTGGACAGCGCCAGCACGGTGCTGATCCGGCCCTCGGGCGCGTTGACGTTGTCCACGGTGGAGACCGCCGCGGAGGCCTGGGGATCGGCCCGGATCGCCCCGACCAGACCACCGTCGCCGGCCGCGGCGGCGTTGCCGGCGACCACGACGCCGGCGCCCTGCTCGTCCAGTGCGACGGCGAGCTGCTGCAGGGTGGTGGTGCGGGCCGCTGCGTCGTCCCCGGTGAGGGCGCCGGCGGTGAGGAACACCGCGTAGTCGGCCGCGCTCACCGAGGAGCTGCCCCGGCTGAGCACGTCCAGCGCGGACAGCCCGGCCAGCACCTGCGACGTCGCCGTGGTGTCGGGGGCCGTGCCGGGGAGGGCGCTGCCGTCCTCCGCGGTCTCGGTGCTGGGGGCGATCATCAGCACCTGGGCCAGCAGGCTGGCGACCAACTCACCGGTGTCCTCGGTGTCGGTGGGCAGGGTGATGCCGGCCGGGAGCGCACCGGCACCGGTGAGGTAGGTCTGCAGCGTCTGCTCGGTGGCCGGGTCGCTGTACGCCGGGGTGAGCCGCACGATGCCGGTGACGGTGGCGCCGGCGTCGGTGAGCAGCGCGCTGACCTCGTCGACGACGTCGGTGTCGACTTCCTCGCTGCCGACGACCAGCACGACCGAGCGGCCGGTCAGGGTGCCGGCGACCAGCGCCGGGCCGACGTCCCCGGCGAAGCCGCCGGTGGCGTCGAGCTGGGCCTGGAGGCCCTGGGTCTCGTCCTCCAGCGCGCGCTTGTCCTCCTGCAGCCCGGTCACCTGGGTCCGGAGGTTGTCGGTCAGCTGCCCGTTGAGCGCCGTGGTGCCGATGACGATGCCCAGCGCGATCGCCAGGAAGACGGCGATCAGCGAGACGAGGTGGTAACGGAAGTCGATCACGAGAAGAGGTTCTCCAACCAGAACACGAGGCTGTCCCACTGGTCGACCACCAGGTCGAGGTAGATCTGGCCGGTGGTCGAGACCGCCAGCGCGGCAGCGATCGACACGAACGCAGCCAGCACCAGCAGCACGAGGGCGAGGGTCGAGATGCGGCTGCGGTAGAGCCGGGAGACGCCCTTGGCGTCGACCAGCTTGCCGCCCAGCCGCAGGCGGGTGAGGAACGTGGAGGCCATGCCGCCGCGGCCCTTGTCGAGGAATTCGACCAGCGTGGCGTGCGTGCCGACGGCGACGATGAGCGTGGCGCCCTTCTCGTCGGCCAGCAACATCGCGATGTCCTCACTGGTGGCCGCGGCCGGGAAGGTAATGGCCTCGACCCCGAGGTCCAGCACGCGCTGCAGGCCGGGCGCGCGGCCGTCGGGGTAGGCGTGCACGACCACCTCGGCGCCGCAGCGCAGGACGTCATCGGAGACCGAGTCCATGTCCCCGATGATCATGTCCGGCTGGTAGCCGGCCTCCTTGAGCGCGTCCGCGCCGCCGTCGACGCCGATGAGCACCGGGCGGTAGTCGCGGATGTAGGACCGCAGCGCGCCGAGGTCCTCCTTGTAGTCGTACCCGCGGACGACGATCAGCACGTGCCGGCCGTCGATCTGGGTCGACACGTCCGGCACGCCGACACCGTCGAGCAGGAGGGCCCGCTCGGTCTTCATGTACTCCATCGTGTTGGCGGCGAAGGCCTCCAGCTGGGTGGAGAGCCCGGCGCGCGCCTCGGTCATCGCCGCGGCGATGGTGGCGTCGGTCTGCTCGGTGCCGGTGGCCACCGCGGTGTCCTCGACGTAGAGGGTGTCGCCGTCCAGCCGGACGGTGGTGCCCTCCTTGATGTCGGCGAAGACCTCCTTGCCGACGTTGTCCAGCAGCGGGATGCCGGCGGCCGCGAGGATGCCGGGGCCCAGGTTCGGGTAGCGGCCCGAGGTGCTCGCCGCGGCATTGACCACGCCGGCGACCTTGCAGGAGACCAGCGAGTCGGCGCTGACCCGATCGATGTCGACGTGGTCGATCACCGCGATGTCGCCAGGTCGCAGCCGCTTGGTCAGGTTCTTGGTGCGGCGGTCCAGTCGCACGGTCCCGGTGACCCCGGGTGCGGTGTCAGCGGCGCTCTTCCGCCGCATGGTGCCGATGCGCATGGCGGCGATGGTCGCACGGAGGGGTCTTCCGGTCCCGGCCCGACGCGCTCCACGGGCCCAGTGAGACGCACTCGTCCGATCACGTAGCGTGAGCGACACCACGGGCGGAGGACACGCCCGGCGAGCCCTCGGAGTGGTGCGCCGCGCCGGTCGGCGGGGTGTCTAGCGTGGTTCGGGTGACTGGTGGGGCCCGGACGAGGCGAGCTGCAGCGACTGTCCTGTCCGAGGCGACCGGGATCGAGGTGACGCCGGTGACCGGGACGTCGACCGGGGTCCGCGCCGAGGACGTCGTCGCCGCGCAGGCCCGGGCCGATGCGCGCACCACGGCCCGGGAGACCTCCCCAGCGGAGGACGAGCTGGCCGTGGCCGAGCCCGCGGTACCCGTGGTCGAGGAGGTGCTGGCCGCCGGCTTGTCCCTGGTGCCTGGTGGTCCCGCGGGTCCTGAGCCCGAGCACCCGACGGGCACTGCACCTGACGCACCGACGGCCACCTGGTCCGAGGCCCCGACGTCCGCGCCACCCGGGGCAGCCGAGGTGCACGCACCATCGGCACCGCGGGTCCGCAAGCCCCGTGCATCGCGGCGGACGGCGGCCGCCGCCCCGCCGGCGGGGTCCGCCGAGGTGCCTGTAGCCGCCCGAGCGTCGGCCCCCGTCGAGCCCGCCTCCCCCGTCGAGCCCGCGCCACCGGCAGAGGTCGCTGCCCCGGGCCCCAAGAAGCGTCGCCGCGGGGGTCAGAACCTGCGCGAGGTCCGCCGTCAGCAGACCCGGGAGACCATCGTGGACGCGGCGTCCGCACTGTTCGTCGAGCGCGGCTTCGACCACGTGAGCGTGCTGGAGATCGCGCAGCGGGCCGGGGTCGTCGAGAAGACCGTCTTCAACCACTTCCCGGTCAAGGAGGGCCTGGTCTTCGAGGCCGACCCGCCGATGCAGGCAGCGCTGCTGGACGCCGTGCGCCACCGCCCGGCCGGGGAATCGGTCGCTGCCGCCGCGGGCACATTCATCGTCACTGCCTGCAGTCGGCTGGGCGACCCCCGAGCCGCGGACACCGTGGCCGAGATGGCCCGGGTGATCCGGGGCTCCCGGACCCTGCAGGTGCGCGAGCGGGAGATCCTCGGCCAGCTCACCGCCGCCCTGGCCGAGCAGGTCACCCTGGAGACCCGGGCCGAGACCGGCGAGCTGGAACCGTGGTTGGCCGCGCACGCGGTGCTGGGGCTGTACCAGGCGCTGCTCGAGCTGGCCCGCGACCGGGTGCTCGGCCCGGACACCACCGACGACCTGGTGGACGAGCTGCGCGTCCGCGGTGAGCGCGGCCTGGCCCTGCTGCAGTTCGGGCTGGCCGGCTACGACAAGCGGACGACGGTGCCGGCGACCCGCCGCTGAGCCGGGCGGACCACCCCCGCCTCAGCCCTGCGTCGGCCGGCCGGCCTGCCCGGCGACGGCGAGCAGCTCCCGGGCGTGGGCCTGACCGGTGTCGCTGTCGCTGAGTCCGGACAGCATCCGGGCCAGCTCGCGGACCCGGTCCTCCCCCACCACCGCACGAATGTCGGTGGCGGTGACCCCGGCGCCGGAGTCCGGGGCCTTGTCGACGACCAGGTGGGTGTCGGCGAATGCGGCGACCTGGGCCAGGTGGGTGACCACCACGACCTGGTGCTCACCCGCCAGCCGGGCCAACCGGCGGCCGATCTCGCCCGCGGCCTGCCCGCCGACCCCGGCGTCCACCTCGTCGAAGACCATGACCGGCACCGGGTCCGCGCCGGCGAACACGACCTCGATCGCCAGCATCACCCGGGACAGCTCGCCCCCGGAGGCGCCCTTGTGCACCGGCCGGGCGGGTGCCCCGGGATGCGCGGCGAGCAGCAGCGCCACCTCGTCAGCGCCCTCGGGCCCGGGGGCCTCCAGGTCGGTGGTGATGGAGAACGACACCCGGGCCGTCTTCATGGCCAGACCGGCGAGCTCCCGGCCCACCTCGGCGGCGAACCCCTCGGCCGCCGAGGTCCGGCCGGCGGTGAGCTGCTCCGACAGCGCGCGCAGCTGCCCGCGGGCGGCGTCCCGGGCGGCGGTCAGTGCCTCCAGTGCCTCATCGGACACGTCGAGCTGGGACAGCCGGTCCGCGGCGTCCTCGGCCCAGGTCAGGACCCCGCCCACCCCGGTCCCGTGGTCGGCGTAGGTCCGGACCAGCGCGGTGATCGCCGCCCGACGGTCCAGCACCTCGGCCAGTCGGGCGGGGTCGGCGTCCAGGTCGGCCACGTACCCGGCCAGCTCCACCCCGACGTCGGCGACCACGGCACCGACGTCACCCAGCCGCTCAGCCAGCGTCACCAGCGCCGGGTCCCCGGACGCGGCGAGCGTGCGTTGGGCGGCGGCCAGTGCGGCCGTGGCGTCCTGCGGCAGGTCCTCACCGCCGCCGAGGTCCCCGGTCGTGTCGCCCACCAGGGCCAGCCGGGCCTCGTCAGCTGCACCGCGCAGGGCGTCGGCGTCCCCGAGGCGGGTGGCCTGGGCGTCCAGCGCGGTGTCCTCATCAGGCTGTGGGGCGACGCCGGCAATCTCCGCCAGCCCACGGCGCAACACCTCGGCGGTCTGCGCGAGCTCGCGGGTCTGCGTGCGACGCCGCTCCAGGTCCTCGGCCAGCTGCCGCCAGCGGGCGTGCGCGGCCCGGTGGGCCTCGACCAGCTCCAGGTGCGCCGGGCCGGCGTACCTGTCCAGGGCGCGGCGCTGCTCGGCGGGACGGGTCAGCCGCAGCTGGTCGGTCTGACCGTGCACGGCCAGCAGGTCCTCGGCGATCTCGGCGACGACGCCGACCGGCACGTTGCGCCCGCCCAGGTACGCCCGGGACCGCCCCTCGGCGCTGACCGTGCGGGCGAGGATGAGGCTGCCGTCCTCGTCGGCCTCGGCCCCGGCCTCCGCGGCGCGGGCCCACACCGGGGAGTCCGGGGGCAGCACCAGGCGACCCTCGACCCCGGCTCGACCCTGGGCGCGGACCCGGCCCGGGTCGGCGCGGCCGCCGAACAGCAGGGTGAGCCCGGTGACCACCATGGTCTTGCCGGCGCCGGTCTCCCCGCTGACGACCGTCAACCCAGGGTTGAGGTCGAGGGTCACATCGTCGATGGCGCCCAGCCCGCGGATGTGCAGCTCGGTCAGCACCCCGTGCGAAGCTCGCGGCGCCGAGGCTGCGGTCGGCGGGGACTTCTTGCGCTCACGAGCCGGCATCGGCTGCCTTCCCGTCGGCCGTCGGCCCGGTGCCGTGCGCGTGCTCGGAGGTGTCGTCGCGCAGCAGCACGTTGCGCCGCGTCGGCTCCAGCTCCTTGCCGAGGCCGGCCGGGGCGGACTTCTTGGCGTCCCGGAACCCGCGCACGGGCAGCCCGAACTTGGCGACCAGCCGGTCGCCGAAGGTGGTGGGGTGCACCCGTGCGATGCGCACCGGCCGGTCCGAGCGCCGGACGTCGACCCGGCCGCCCTGCGGGATGTCGACCACCCGTCGTCCGTCGGCGGAGACCCGGGCCCGGGTGCCGTCCGGGGGCAGCGCGATCGTCAGGACCGCGTCCGGGGACGTGACCAGGGGCCGGGCGAAGAGCGCGTGCGCGTTGGTGGGCACCAACAGGATGGCGTCGACGTCGGGCCACACGACCGGCCCGCCGGCGGAGAACGCGTACGCGGTCGACCCGGTGGGGGTCGCGGCCAGCACGCCGTCGCAGCCGAAGCTGGTGAGCGGGCGGCCGTCGATGGCCAGCACCACGTCCAGCACCCGGGACCGCTCGACCTTCTCCACCGAGGCCTCGTTGAGGGCCCACGTGCTGCCGACCTGGTTGCCCTCGGCGTCGAACACCCGCGCCTCGAGGGTGAGCCGCTCCTCCACGGAGTACCCGCACTGCTCGATGGCGGTCAGGGTCTCCTCGACGGCCTCCGGCTCGGTCTCGGCGAGGAAGCCGACCCGGCCGAGGTTGACCCCGACCAGGGCTGCGTCGGTGGAGCGGGCCAGCTCGGCGGCCCGCAGGAAGGTGCCGTCGCCGCCCATCACGAGCACGATCTCGGTGCCCTCGGCCGCCTCCGGGCCGAACGCGACGACCTCTGCACCCTCGATCTGCAGGTCGACGGCCTCGTCGTCCAGCAACCGGACGACGATACCGGCCGCGATCAGCCGGGCCGCCGCGGTGCGGGCCAGGTCGATGATGTCGGCCCGGCCGGTGTGCGCGGCGAGCAGGACGCGGCGGACCCCGTCCCGACCCGGCGCACACGACTCCTCAGAGCTCGTCGGTGCGGTGGCTGGCGTCTCGGTGCTCACTGGGGGCCTTCCTGGACTGCTCGGTGGACGGCTTCGGGATCCGGCGGCGCGGCGTCGCGCCGCAACCGGAGGAAGAACTCGACGTTGCCTGCGGGGCCTGGCAACGGGCTGGCCACCACCCCGGCGGTGCCCCAGCCGAGCTCGGCTGCGGCGGCCGCGACGGTGAGGACGGCGTCGGCGCGGTGTGCGGGGTCGCGGACCACCCCGCCCGAGCCCAGCCGTTCCCGACCGACCTCGAACTGGGGTTTGACCATCGGCAGCAGCTCCCCGTCCGGGCTGGTGCAGCCGGTCAGGGCCGGCAGCACGAGTCGCAGCGAGATGAAGGACAGGTCGGCGACCACCAGGTCGACCGGCCCGTCGATGGCCTGCGGGGTCAGGGTCCGCACGTTGGTCCGCTCGTGGACGACGACCCGGTCGTCGGTGCGCAGCGACCAGGCCAGTTCGCCGTAGCCGACGTCGACGGCCACGACCTCGCGGGCACCGCGGGACAGCGAGACCTCGGTGAACCCGCCCGTGGACGCACCTGCGTCGAGCACCCGCCGGCCGGCGACCCCGACCCCGAAGGCGTCCAGGGCGCCGATCAGCTTGTGCGCGCCCCGGGACACCCAGCTGGGCACGTCCGGGTCGATGCGGACGACGACCGGGGTGCCGGCCTCCACGCCGGTGGCCGCCTTGGTGGCCAGCTGGCCGGAGACGGTGACCCGACCCTCGGTGATGAGCGCCTGGGCGTGCTCCCGGGAGCGGGCCAGCTTGCGACGGACCAGCTCGGCGTCGAGCCGGGCACGGCGCGCCATCAGCGACCGACCCCGGGTGCCGTGCAGCGGTACCCGGTCACAGCTGGTCGATGGTGGCGAGTCGGCGCTGCAGACGGTCGTGCTCGGCCTCCAACACGGTCGCGTGCTCGGCGACCGGGAGCCCACCCAGCCGCTCGACCAGACCCGGCTCGTCAGCAGCGGACGACCGGGGGACCGGCTCATCGACCAGCGGCGCCTGCAGGCCGGCAGCGGGCTGCGGGACGACGGGCGGACGCGGGCCGGGCCCGGGGCGCGGCGGACCGGGGTCCGGTAGTCCTGGCTGGGTCACGCTCGCCTCCTCGTCGTCGCAGGTCACGCAGGATGTGCGTGCTGGAGGCACGTCCGAGGGCGCCTGACGCCCCACCTGGAGGTTACCGGCCACCGCCGACGAGGACCCGGCGCCGGAGCCCCGGGGTAGCGTGCCCGGGGCGCCGCAGACGTGGTGTCCCCAAGACCCTGGAGGCACCGCAGCGTGGCGACCCTGGAGCAGTGCATGACCGCCCTGGACGGCTTCGTCGGCAAGCTCGCCGCCAACCCGGCGGCGAAGGGCCTGGACCGCACCGTGTCGTGTCGGCTCACCGACCTGGAGCAACTCGTCCAGGGCCGGCTGGCCAGCGGAACCACGCACGACATGGTCGCCGTGCCCGACGGCCCGGCCGCGCCCAAGGCCGACATCCGCATCACGATGACCAGTGACGACCTGCTGGCCGTGACCGCGGGGGAGCTGTCCTTCGGGTCGGCCTGGGCCAGCGGTCGGGTCAAGCTCGAGGCCGGCCTGCGCGACATGCTCCGCCTGCGCTCCCTGCTCTGAGGTCCCCCGCCGGACCCGGCCTGCGCTGATCAGTCGGCGCACGCCGACGGCCGGTGCGGCCCCGACCCGCCGGCCCGTCGGGGTCACGGTGTTCAGTCCCCCACCAGCTGCCACCGGGACAGGGCCTCGTGCACCCGGTCCCCGGTGCCGGGGGTCACCCGCGCGCGCGCCCCGTCGTCGGGGTGCCCGGCCCAGTGCGCGACACACGCCGCCCGCAGCCCGTCCAGGCCGTCGTCGTCGTCGGACTGGTCGGGCCCGTCCACCTGCACGGCGCCGTCGTCCCCGGCGGTGGCCCGCCACCCCCGGCAGACCCAGCTCTCCCCATCCCGGGTGACCGGCGGGTGCGGCCGGTCGAGGCCGGCGACGTCGTCGGCGATCAGGTCGGGTCGGTGCTCGGGCACCGCGGCCAGCAGCACGGCCGGGGTCGTGACCCCGGAGAAGACCAGCAGGCTGGGGGCACCGGCCCGCTGCGCGCCCTCGATGTCGGTGTCCAGCCGGTCCCCCACCACCAGCGGCGTCCGCGCCCCGGTCCGCCGGACGCACTCGGCGTGCATCGCCGGGTCGGGCTTCCCGGTGACCAGCGGCTGCTGACCGGTCACGGTGCTGACCACCCCCACGAGGGCGCCGTTGCCGGGCAGCACGCCTCGCGGTGAGGGGATCGTCGCGTCGGTGTTGGTGGCCACGTGCACCGCGCCCCGCCGGACGGCGACGACGGCCTCGGACAGCTGGATCCACCCGACGTCCCGGCCGTAACCCTGCAGCACCGCCGCGGGCTCGTCCTCCGCGCTGTCGACGACCCGGAGTCCCGCGGCCCGGAGCGCTGCGGCGACGCCGGGCCCGCCGACCGGCAGCACGGCCGCGTCGGCACCGAACCGCTCGGCGACGACGGTGGCGCCGGCCTGCGAGCTGGTGATGACGTCCCCGGGCTCGGCCGGCACACCCAGCTCGGTGAGGTGCCGGGCGACCTCCTCGGGGGTGCGGGCGGCGTTGTTGGTCACGAAGCCCAGGCGCATGCCCGCGTCGCGGGCGGCCTGCAGCGCTTCGGGGGCGCCGGGGACCGCCTCGGGGCCCACGTAGACCACGCCGTCCAGGTCCAGCAGCGCGACGTCGTGCGTGCGGGTCGGGGGCTCGGCTGCGCCAGCGGCCAGCAGCGGGACAGCGGGGTGCTGGACGGTCACGGGTCCTCCGGGTGGGTGGCGGGGACCGGGACGGTCCGACGGACGATCGCACCACAGGCCGTCTCCCCGCGGCGGGCCGACCGGCCGCGACGTGGCTGCGGGCGTGCTCCTTACGATCACGGGATGCCACCGACGTCGTCCGCCGAGTCGCCGTCCCCGCACTCGCCCTGCCTGCAGGTCGCTCCGTTCCGGTCGTCGACCTACGCCCAGCACGACCCGGAGCACCTGTCCCGGGTCAGCTCGCCGGCCTACGACCTGGTCACCGCAGCCGGCCGGGCGCGACTGGCGGCCGCGGACCCGCACAACGTCGTCCGGTTGATCCTCCCCGGCGTCGGCGGTGCGCCCTCCGCGACGGACCCCGCCGCGACGGCTGCGCTCGCCGCGGAGACCCTGACGGCCTGGCGGCAGGAAGGCGTGCTCGTGGAGGACGACATCTCGGCGCTGTGGCTGTACCGGATGCACTCCCGCGACGGCACTGACACCACCGGGTGGCTGGCCGCGGTCACGCTCCCCGCGGAGGGGAGCGCCGCGGTGCTGCCGCACGAGGACACCTACGCGCCAGCCGTCGAGGGCCGCCGGCTGCTGCTCGCCGCGACGCACACCGACCTGGAGCCGATCGTGCTGGCCCACGACCTCGACGCCGACGTCGTAGCTGTCGCGGCCCTGGTGGCCGACCGGGTGCCCACGATGACGGTGGCCGACCCGGACGGCGTCACGCACACCTTGTGGCGGGTGGTCGACCCGTCCCTGGTGCAGCGGGTGGTGGACGGTCTCGCCCGGACCGGCGCGGTGATCGCCGACGGCCACCACCGGTTCGCTGCCGCCCGGGCCCACGCGGCCTCCGGCGCCGCGGGGTCGGGTGAGGTGTTGGCGCTGCTGACACCGATGGGCCCAGGTGGGCTGCGGGTCCGGGCTATCCACCGGGTGGTGCCCGACCTGGATCTGGCCACCGCCGGTCGGCTCGCGGCCGACGGGTTCACTGTGTCCGCCGTCCCGGTCGGGCCGGGCGGCGCGCTCGAAGCGGCCCAGGGCTGGGTGGAGGGCACCGAGTGTGGGCACCTGCTGCTCAGTGACGGGACCGACGTCCTGGAGCTCCGGTGGCCCACCGACGAGCTGCGGGCCCGGGTCCCGGCCGACGCGCCCCCGAGCTGGCGGTCGCTGGACGTCGTGCTGGCCCACCACGGTCTGATCGCCGGGCTGTGGGACCGACCGGACGACCCGGCCACGGTCCTGGTGGCGCACGACGTCCGGGAGGCGCTCCAGGTGGCGCGGGAGCGGGCCGGCGTCGCGCTGCTGCTCCGCTCCCCGACGCCGGCCGACGTCGCAGCGGTCGCTCGAGCCGGTTCCCGGATGCCGCGCAAGTCGACCCTCTTCGTGCCCAAGCCACGCACGGGTCTGGTGCTGCGGCCGCACTGACGGTGCTCCACGGCGTACGGACACCGGTCAGGCCGTGTCGGCGGTCGCTCGGGTGCGGTGACCCGCGCGGGAGGCCTTGCGGGCCGCCCGGACCGACACCTCGTACGCGACGGCGGTGCCCGTGGGCGTGCGCCAGAACCGGCGTTGCAGGGCACCCTCGACTTCGATGACGTCATCGGGTTCCCACGCCTGGGCGCGGGTCAGTAGTCCCTTGACGGTGCTGACGCAGGTGAGCAGGTCGGACTCGGGTCCTCGAGGGCCCGGGGCCTCGCGGCGGACCGCCAACGTGAACAGGAGCAGCGTGTCCCCGCTGGGCAGCGGGCGCAGCTCGACGGGGGCCGAGAGCCGTCCACGCAGGACGACGTCGTTGCGGTCGATCAGGGCCAGGCTCATGCGAGGAGCGTCGTCACTCCCCCGGACACGCACCAGGCCCGCCCACGATCTGTGGACGGGCCTGGTGGTTGTGGACGACGGGCGTCAGCCTCGGGTCGGTTCGTGCTCCTCGCCGTCGTCGTCACCGTCGGTGTCGGCGATCTCGGCGGACTGGAAGAGACCGGTGTGACCGGCTGCACCTGACCGCGGGACGCTGGCCGTGCTGGGCGCCTGCTCGTCGGAGAAGCCGGGCACCGGGATCTCGCCCAGCAGCTCGGCGACCTCGGCCTCGACGTCGTCCTCGTCCGGGTCGTAGCCCGGGCCGACGTCCTCGCCGTCTTCCAGACCGTCCACGGTCAGGTCGCCCAGGTCCGTGTCGGTCTCGGAGGCCTCGGCGGTCGTCGGCTCCCCGGTCGTCGGCTCTGCGGCGGCCTCGACACCCTGGTTGGTGCCCTCGGATGCGGCCGTGACCTCCACGCCCCGGGCGGTGTCGTCCTGGGAAGTGGCGTCCTCCGACGCCCCGGCCACGGCGTCCTCGTCGGACGCGTCAGCGTCCGACCCGCCATCGGCGTCGTCGCTCAGCTCGTCCTCGTCGTCGTCGTCCTCGTCCTCGTCGAACTCGATGCCGGCGAAGCGCTCGGCGACGCCGGTCTCGTCCTCGGGGTCGGCGGCCATGATCGCGCCGAACCAGACATCGGCCAGCTCGGCGTCGCCGCGGGCGACCAGCAGGTCGGCGTAGGCGGTGGCGAGCCGGAGCCGGCCCAGGTCGCCGGCACGCAGGGACTCCGGGTCCGGGCGGCCACCGAGAGCGGCCTCCAGGACCAGGGTGGCGGCGGGCAGCTCGTCGAGGTCCTGGCGTGCACCGGACTCCACCAGCTGCAGCTCGACGACCTCGTCCTCGTCCGGGCCGGCGGCCAGCGCCTCGGCCACCAGCCGCAGGGCGACCTCGGGCTTGCCCAAAGCGCGCTCGCAGTCGGCGAGGACGGCCCGGTAGCCCTCGTCGCCGCTCATCCGGCGGTAGGCGCGGAGCTCCCGGGCGGCCTCGGCGAAGTCACCGGCATGGTAGGCGGCGACCCCGACCGCCTCCCGGACGGCAGCGATCCGGGAGGCCCGCTCGCGTGCCGCGCGGGCGTGCGCCAAGGCGGTCTCCGGGTCCTCGTCAACGAGTCCACCAGCAGCGACCAGGTGCTGGCCGACGACCTCGGCGTTGCGCGAGTCCAGGCCACGCAGGGCTTGCCGGACCGAGGAGTCGAGCTGACGGGGATCGGCCCACTCCGGGATCGGCGGACCGGAGGGCCGGCGGTCGGCGAACCCACCGCCACGCTCGCCCCCGGAGGGACGACGGTCCTGCCAGGCCGGGCGGTCACCGGAGGGACGGCCACCACGGTCGGGACGGTCGCCGGACGGGCGGCGGTCCTGCCACGCCGGCCGGTCACCCGCGGGACGATCGGGCCGGTCCCCGGAGGGACGACGGTCCTGCCAGGTCGGGCGGTCACCCGAGGGGCGCCCGCCCGCAGGCCGGTCGCCGGAGGGACGACGGTCCTGCCACGCGGGGCGATCGCCGGCGGGACGCGCGGGCCCGTCGCCGGAGGGACGACGGTCCTGCCACGCCGGACGGTCACCGGATGAGCGACCGCCACGGTCAAGCCGGTCCCCCGGGGGGCGACGGTCCTGCCACGCCGGCCGATCGCCCGAGGGACGCCCACCGCGCTCAGGGCGGTCACCGGACGGGCGACTGGCCGGGCCGGGCCCGCCGGGACCGTAGGCCGGGTTCACCCGGTCGGGACGGTCGTCTGGGCCACCACGGTCAGGGCCACCACGGTCAGGGCCACCACGGTCCTGCCACGCGGGCCGGTCGCCGGTCGGGCGACCGCCACCGCCGGGACGCCCGCCCGAGGGACGACGGTCTTGCCACTGCGGACGGTCGCCACCGGTCCGGCCGCCCCGCTCGGGACGGTCACCGGTGGGGCGACCACTGCGGTCCGGGCGGTCACCCGTGGGACGACGGTCCTGCCACTGCGGGCGGTCCCCCGTGGGGCGCCCCGCCCGGTCGGGACGGTCGCCGCTCGGCCGACCTCGGTCGTCGGCACTGCGCTGCGGGCGGCTTGCGCCGTACCGCGGCTGCCAATCTCCGCTGAGTCGCTCGCGTGCCCTAGCCCCCGGTGCGCGCTGCTCGCCGCCGCTGGCGGGGGGCCGACCCTGGTCGGCGCCACGGGGGCGATCGCCACCACCTGAGGGACGACGGTCCTGCCACTGCGGGCGGTCACCCGAAGGACGACCGCCGGCGGGTCGACCGCCACCCTGCGGGCGTCCACCGGCTGCGGGACGCTGCCCGCCACTGGGACGACGGTCCGGCCAGTCACCACGGGGAGCACCGCCACCTGCACCTGCGGGACGTCGGTCCTGGCCATCACCGCGGGGACGGGAGGTACCGGCACCCGAGGGACGACGGTCCTGCCACTGAGGACGGTCGCCGCTGGGACGACCACCGCTCTGGCCGCTGCGATCGTCACGTGACGCTGCTCCGCGGTACCCACTGCCGCCGGCACCCGCGGACTGGCCGCGGTGACCCGCAGGTCGTGCAGGACGCCCGCCGTCGCGACCCTGCGGTCGGCCGGCCTGGCCTCGGTTGCCGCCGGTACTGCGGCCGCGGTCTTCGCCGCCGGAGCCGCGTCGGGGAGTAGTCATGGGCGCTGGGTACCTCTTCGATCGTGGGGCACCGCCAGGAGTCTCCGGGCGGCCGTGCTAGGGACACACAGCGAAAAAGGGGGCCAGAGCGTGTGCTCTGACCCCCTTTTCGGAATGATGTCCGGCGGCGTCCTACTCTCCCACCCAGTCCCCCGGGCAGTACCATCGGCGCTGAGAGGCTTAGCTTCCGGGTTCGGAATGAGACCGGGCGTTTCCCTCTCGCCATGACCGCCGTAACGCTGTGAAAGTTTCCACCCACCACACCGGTCAAAGGGCGTGGGGGCGGTTGCGATGCTGGTTCCGCACTTTCAGAACCGCACAGTGGACGCGAGACAGGTAGTACACGAAGCAAAAGTATGTGTTGGTCAAGCCCTCGGCCTATTAGTACCGGTCAGCTCCACACCTTGCGGTGCTTCCACTTCCGGCCTATCAACCCGCTGGTCTGGGCGGGGGCCTTACCCGGTTAACCCGGTGAGAGACCTCATCTTGAAGCGAGCTTCCCG
>JBBSVA010000019.1:0-46306 GCA_038233915.1 Mycobacteriales bacterium
CAGGGTCGCGCTGCGCTGCTCGTTCGCTGCCAGCGAGCTGGAGTGGGAGCCACCGGACGCCGAGGCCGACCTGCTGGCCGTGGTGCACGCCTGGGCGCTCACCCTCGCCGAGGACCTCGACGGCACGGTCCCGGCCCTGCGTCGGGTGCGCCGCCGGATCGAGTCCACCGGCAGCCTGTGGCTGCTGGGTTACGCCGACCTCGCGCTGGCCCGGCTGCTCACCCGGACCGCCGTCCGGGCCAGCAGCACCACACTGGACGGCCTGGCGGACGACCCCGCCGCCGCTGCCGCGGCCGACGAGGCCACCGACCTGCTGGTCAGCGCGGCCGGGGCCTTCGCCGCGGTGGGCGACCACCGCCGGCACCGGCAGTGCCTGCTGGAGCTCGGCCAGACGACGGCCCGGCTGGGCCGGGCCGCGGAGGCGCTGCACTGGCTGGAGGCCTACCGGGCCGACGCCAGCCGGATGCACCTGCGCGGCCGCGAGCTGTGGGCGGAGATGTTCATCCGCCGCAGCCGACTGCGCGAGGCCGAGCGGCAGGCCGCGCTGATGCGCCGGCACGCCCTGGAGGACCCGCTCACCGGGCTGGGCAACCGCCGGTCGGCCGAGCGCCGGCTGGGCGAGCTGGACCTGGCCACCCGCACGCTGTCCCTCGCCGTCGTCGACGTGGACCGGTTCAAGACCGTCAACGACGACAACTCCCACCTGCACGGGGACGCCGTCCTGCGTCGGCTGGCCGACCTGCTGCGGCAGCACTGCCGCACCGGGGACCAGGTCTTCCGGTGGGCCGGCGACGAGTTCCTGGTGCTGCTGCCCGACGCCACCGAGGCGCAGGCCGTGCTGGCCATGGAGCGGCTGCGCAGCGCGGTCGGGCAGTGCGACTGGACCGAGCTGGGCATCGCCGAGGCGGTCACCGTGAGCATCGGCATCGCCACCTCCCAGCCCACCGGCCCGGGGAGCCGGACCTGGCGCGAGGTCTTCGACAGCGCCGACCTGCACCTGTTCACCGCCAAGCGGGCCGGCCGCGACCGGGTCCGCACCGCGGCCCCCGTCCCCGCTGACGACGTCCCCGCTGACGACGTCGCCGCGAGACCGACAGTGCCCGCCCAGCCCGCCGGGGCGCCCTCCTCGGCGTCCCCCGGCAACCCGCACGCCCCGCACGTCTCGGTCGACCAGCTGGTCGCGGACCTGCTCGACTCCCGCGTCCTCCGCCCGCAGGGGTGGGCGTTCGACGGCGAGGAGGAGGGCCGCCCGTGACCCCCCGGTCCACCCCCACCGGGCACCGCCGCACGCCCGCGGACCGACCCGCGTGGGGGTCCCACCACGGGGGGTCCTCCCGGCGTGCCCCCGGCCCGGTGCGTGACAGCGGGCCGGGCAGCGTGCACAGTGCCCTGGTGCCACCCGGGGTCCTGCACGAGCAGGTCAGTTCCGCACTGGCGAACTGGCAACTCGACCTCGCCGAGTCCTTGCTCGCCGACGTCGACACAGCCGGCGACCCCACGGCCACCCCCGCCGGGCCGCCCACCACCGCCCCGCTGACCTCGCTGGCCCGGGCCTGGGCGGACACGCTGCGCGCCGAGCTGCTGGTCCGCCGGCTGCGGGTCGCCGGCTACACGCTGCTGGGCGACCCGATCGACCAGGCCGGCCGCGAGCACGAGGAGCCCCTGGACCTGCACGACGGCGTCAGCGAGCTGCTGGGCGCCCCCGAGCCAGCGGCCGACCCCGGCCTCGCGCTGGGCACCCGGTCGGAGTCGGCCACGCACGCCGCGCTGGCGATCGCGCTGGTCCGCTCGGCCCGCGCGGCCTTCGACGCCTCCGACGACGACCTGCAGCGGGCCGCGGGCCTCACCCGGCACGCCCGGATCGAGCTGCTGTCCCGCCGGGTGGACGCCGCCATGGACGAGGCCGTCGAGGCGGCCAGCCTGCTGGACCCGGCGCTGCCGGTCAGCCCGCTGCTGGTGCACACCCTCGGCGCGCTGTCCGCGGTGCTGGCCGACCTGGAGCTGATGCCGCTGGCGCTGGACTACCAGCGCCGCGCCCACCTGACCGCCCGCCGGCTGGCCGAGGACGTGCCCGGCGCGGGCTCGGCGTCCCTGGTCGGGGAGAGCGCCTCCCGGCTCGCCTCGCTGTGCGCCGAGGTCGGCGAGGCCGTGCTGGACGACGGGAGCCCGCAGGACGCCCTGCCGCACCTGGTCGAGGCCCAGGCGCTGGCCGAGCGGGCCCTGGCCGAGCTGCCTGCCGGTGACCCCCGCCGAACCGCCGCCGAGGTCGTGCACGGCTGGGCGCTGGTGGGGCTGGGCGAGAGCGCGGCCGCGGTCGCCCCGCTGCGGCACGCCGTCGACGTCACCGTCGCCGGCGAGGACCGTGGGCTGCTGGCGTCCGCGCTGCTGGCCCTGGGCCGCGCGCTGCGCCGCCAGGGCCTGGGCACCGAGGCCGACGACCCGCTCGCCCGGTCCCTGGCACTGGCCACCGAGCACGGCCTGCCCCGGCTGCGCCGCTCCGCGCTCCGCGAGCTGTGCACCCTGCACGCCGAGCTGGACGACGCCGCCCGTGCGCTGCCCTACCTGCAGTCCTACCTGGCCGACGAGCTGGACCGGGTCGACGAGCGGCGGACCCGCTGGGTCGAGCTGTTCGGCCGGCGCAAGAGCCTGCTGGAGACCGAGCGGGCCGCCGGGCAACTGCGCCGGCAGGCCTACGAGGACCCGCTGACCCACCTGCCCAACCGCCGCTACGCCGAGGCGCGGCTGGACGGCCTGCTGGCCGCCGGGGCCGCCCCCGCGCTCGCCGTCGTCGACGTGGACCACTTCAAGTCCATCAACGACGCCGCTGGGCACCCCGGCGGCGACGCCGTGCTGCGCGCGGTCGCCCAGCTGCTGGTGGACGGCGTGCGGGACACCGACGAGGTGTGCCGCTGGGCCGGCGACGAGTTCGTCGTCCTGCTGCCGGACACGACCGCCGAGCAGGGTGAGCGGGCCATGGAGCGGATCCGGCTGTCCATCTCGGGCAACGACTGGTCCGCCCTCGGCATCGCCGTGCCGGTGACGATCAGCGTGGGCATCGCCTCGGCCGCCCGCGGGGACGACCGGCGCACGCTCTTCGCCGCTGCCGACGGCGTGCTCTACGACGCCAAGCGCAGCGGCCGGGACCGGGTCGTCCGGCTGTCCGGGGTCACCCAGACCCGGGCGCCCGAGGGCGGTGCCGAGGACCTGACGCCGGTCCACCGGGGCCTGCCGACGGGTCTGGAGGGCGAGCTGTTGCCCGCCGACACGGCCGCCGACGGTGACCGGGTGTCAAGGGTCGACGCGGTTAGTGTCACTGACGTGCAGCCGCAACGAGCCGAGGACAGCGAGCCCGAGGTCGGCCCGATCCGCCGGTCCCGCCCGACCGACGTGCTCTTCGGGGACGGTGCGGACACTCCCGCGGCCGACGACGCCGACACGACGGGCGACGCCGAGGGCCCCACGGACGACGACGAGCCCGACACCGCCGGCGACCCGGACGACGGCGCGGGCGGCTTCGCCCGGCTGCTGGTCGAGCCGCTGCCCGGCGCCGGGGGACCGCGCGCCCAGCGCACCGGCCGGACCGTCGGGCCCGTGCAGCCGGCCCCCGGGTCCGAGCAGCCCCGCCCGGCCAGCGCCTCCCCGGTGCGCACCGGCCCGCCGACCCGGGAGCCCGCGCTGGCGGTCGGTCCCGACGTCATCTGGGGCACCGGCCGCAGCACCGAGCAGGTGCTCGCGCTGGTCCGCGAGGCCCGCCGCGAGCACCCGGACCGGGCTGCCGTCGTCGTCCGCGCCACCGCCGACACGCTGGTTGCCCTGGCCACCGAACACGACGCGTACACGACCATGGACGCCGCGGCGATGGCCGCCGCCGTCGGACCGCTGCCCGAGCCACGCGGCCGGGTCGGCGTGCTCTGCGCCAGCTCCGGCGACACACCCGTGGCCGCCGAGGCAGCGTTCGTCGCCCGGGTCACCGGCACCGAGGTCGTCCGCGTCGACGACGTCGGGGGCAGCCGGCTGCGCCCGCTGCTGGCCGACAGCTCGCTGCTCACCGAGGTCGACTGCCTGGTCGTCGTCGCCGGCCTGGACGCCGCGCTGGCCACGGTCGTCTCCTCGATGACCGAGGTGCCGATCGTCGCGGTGCCCACCTCGACCGGGCAGGCCAACTCCTTCGGCGGGTTCGGCGCGCTGCTGACGATGCTGAACTCGGCCGCACCGGGCGTCGTGGTGTCCAACATCGACAACGGGTACGCCGCCGGGGTCTTCGCCGCTCGGATCGCCCGCCGTTCCCTCCCCCGCTGAGCGTGCCCGCCCGCGCTCCCGGGGTGGCTGCTGCCCGGCGCACCGCCCCGCCGTCGCTGCCCGAGCTGACGCCGGTGGTGCTCGACGACCTGGACCTCGAGGCGCGGGTCGAGGCCCGGTCGGTCTCCGGGCACGCCGAGGACCTGCACCGCGACGACGTGGAGCTGTCCGGCTGCCGGCTGAGCGGTCTGCGGCTGATCGGCGGCCGGCTCACCCGGAGCTCGTTGACCGACGTCGAGGTGACCGGCTCGGACCTGTCCGGCGTCGACGTGCCCGACACCCGCTGGCACCGCGTCGCGGTCACCGAGAGCCGGCTGGCCGGGACCTCGGTCGCCGGCGGCAGCTGGCAGGACGTGACCCTGGACGACGTCCGGGCGGCGGGGCTGGACGCCAGGTTCGGCGTGCTGCGCCGGGTCCGGTTCACCGGCTGCGACCTGACGTCGGTCGACCTCACCGCGGCCACCCTGGACGGCGTGCTGTTCGAGGACTGTCGGCTGACCGGCGCCCGCTTCGTGGGCACCACCGTGAAGCGGGCCCAGTTCCTCCGCTGCGACCTGGACGGCGTCCAGGGCGTTCCGGCGCTCTCCGGGGCCACCGTGGACCAGGCCACCCTGATGTCCTTGGCAGCGCCGATGGCGCTGGCCCTGGGCCTGCGGCTGACCTGAGCGCACCCCGCCGGGAGGGCCCCGTGACCGGTTCTGGCACACCGTGCCCCCAGGGGCGACTACCCTGTGGGGCTGACCCCTTCGGCGGACCGCACTCACCCCACAGGACGGGTGCGGCCGCTGCCGCACCACCACCGGCCTCTCCGCCGGGACGCCCGTCGTCCCCGCGGCGCCGACGACCACGTCAGGAGAGGCGTTCGTGACTGCCGCCCCCACCGCTGCCGCTGCCAAGGCACCCGCCAAGAAGGCCCCGGCCAAGAAGGCCGCCGCCAAGAAGGCGGCCCCGAAGGCCCCCACCGCCACGAAGGCCGCCCCGCGCACCGGGCCGGCCCAGGACCCGGCGACCGCCCAGGGCATCTCGGTCTCCGACGTCGTCGAGGGCGAGAACGCCCTGGACACCACGACGACGGACGACGACTCCGAGGACGAGGCCACTCCCGAGACGGCCACCGCGGGCGGCGCGACCGACGCCCCGGAGACCGACTGGGAGGACGAGGCGGAGTCCGCGGCGCTGCTCAAGGCCCGCAAGGACGCCGAGGCCACCACCTCGGCCGACACCGTCCGCGCCTACCTGAAACTGATCGGCCGGGTCAAGCTGCTCACCGCCGAGGAGGAGGTGCACCTGGCCCGCCGGATCGAGGCCGGGCTGTACGCGGCGCACAAGCTGATGGAGGCCACCCAGTCCGGCGAGAAGATGGCCACCCAGGCCCGCCGCGACCTGTCCATGGTCGAGCGGGACGGGCAGCGCGCCAAGGACCACCTGCTGGAGGCCAACCTGCGCCTCGTGGTGTCCCTGGCCAAGCGCTACACCGGCCGCGGCATGGCGTTCCTGGACCTCATCCAGGAGGGCAACCTCGGGCTCATCCGCGCGGTGGAGAAGTTCGACTACACCAAGGGCTTCAAGTTCTCCACCTACGCGACGTGGTGGATCCGCCAGGCCATCACCCGCGCGATGGCCGACCAGGCCCGCACCATCCGGATCCCGGTGCACATGGTCGAGGTCATCAACAAGATGGGCCGCATCCAGCGCGAGATGCTCCAGGAGCTGGGCCGCGAGCCCACCCGCGAGGAGCTCGCAGTGGAGATGGACGTGACCCCGGAGAAGGTGCTGGAGATCCAGCAGTACGCCCGGGAGCCGATCAGCCTCGACCAGACCATCGGCGACGAGGGCGACAGCCAGCTCGGTGACTTCATCGAGGACTCCGAGGCCGTCGTGGCCGTCGACGCGGTCAGCTTCAGCCTGATGCAGGACCAGATGACCTCGGTGCTGGCCACGCTGTCCGAGCGGGAGGCCGGCGTCGTCCGGCTGCGCTTCGGCCTCACCGACGGCCAGCCGCGCACGCTGGACGAGATCGGTCAGGTCTACGGCGTCACGCGTGAGCGGATCCGCCAGATCGAGTCCAAGACGATGTCCAAGCTGCGGCACCCGAGCCGCTCGCAGTCGCTGCGCGACTACCTCGACTGAGGAAGGACCCCCGTGCCCCCCACCGCTCGCAAGCTCGCAGCGGGCCCCTGCACGGGGGCCGTTCCAGCCCCTCACCACCGCGCGGTCAGGGGCCCTGCGAGGGGGCCGTTCCAGCACCTCGCCACCTGGTGATCGGCTGGCTGGACCTCGCGGCCGGGGTCAGTGGGGACATGCTGCTGGGCGCCCTGGTCGACGCCGGGGTGCCGCTGGGCGTCCTGCAGGGCGCGGTGGCGGCACTGCCGGTCGAACCGGTCACGCTGACCTCTGAGCAGGTCACCCGGCACGGCCTGGGGGCCACCCGGGTGCACGTGCGGACGCCGGAGACCGGTGTGCACCGCACCTGGGACGACGTCCGGGCACTACTGGCCGCCGCCGACCTGGACGCTGCAGTCCGGGACAGGTCGCTGGCAGTGTTCGCCCGGCTGGCGCAGGCCGAGGGCCGGGTGCACCGGGTGCCGCCCGAGCAGGTGCACTTCCACGAGGTGGGCGCCCTGGACGCGTTGGCCGATGTCGTCGGCACGGTGGCCGGGTTCGCCGCCCTCGGGCTGGACCGGCTGGTGGCCACCTCGGTGGCCCTGGGCAGCGGCCGGGCCCGCGGGGCGCACGGCGTGGTCCCGGTGCCCGGCCCGGCCGTCCTGGAGCTGCTCGTCGGGCTGCCGGTGCACGCGGGGCCGGTGCCGCACGAGTGCTGCACGCCGACCGGGGCCGCGCTGGTGGCCGAACTCGTCGACGCGTGGACGCCGATGCCGGCGATGCGTCCGGTGTGCACCGGGTCCGGGGCCGGCGGCCGGGACCCCGACGAGCTGCCGAACGCCGTCCGGCTGGTGCTGGGCGAGCCGGTGGTGGGCGGGGCGGGGCCGCAGACCCCGGTGCTGCTGGAGGCGAACATCGACGACCTGGACCCCCGGCTGTGGCCCACGGTGCTGGAGCAGCTCCTGGCCGCCGGCGCCTCGGACGCCTGGCTGACCCCGATCCTGATGAAGAAGGGCCGGCCCGCGCACACCCTGTCGGTGCTGTGCCGGCCGGAGGCGACCGCCGCCGTCCAGCGGGCGGTCTTCGCCCAGACCTCCACCATCGGGCTGCGGGTCACCCCGGTCGGCAAGGTCGCGCTGGACCGCGAGGAGTCCGCCGTCGACGTCCTCGGGGGGCGGGTGGGGACGAAGACCGCCCGCACGGAGGACGGGACGCCGGTGAACGTCAGCGTCGAGTGGGAGGACGTGGCCGCGTTGGCCCAGACGACGGGCATGCCGGCGAAGGAGGTCCTCCGGGCCGCGACCGCGGCGGCGTGGTCGGCGGCGGGGTGGTCTAGGGTGACGCCCGGAGAAGGGGAGTAGCCCCCCGACCGCTGGTCGACATGCTGGTGCCCTCGGGCACCCGGTCAGCGGGTCCGGTGTTGGCCGGATGGGCGAGACCTTCGACTGGAGCAGTCCACCTACCCGTGGCGCTGCCGGTCGGAGGCGTGCGCGCCCTGCCCGGTGGTGCCGAGCAGAGAAGAGCCCCCGTTGGTCCTGTCGGTCATCGCCGCCGCCTTCATCCTGATCCTCCCGGTCGAGCTGCCGGACAAGACACTGTTCGCCACCCTCGTGCTGGCCACCCGCTTCGCCCCGCTACCGGTCTTCGTCGGCGTCGGCACCGCGTTCGCCGTCCAGGTGGCCATCGCGGTCGCCGCCGGATCACTGCTGTCCCTGCTGCCCGCGGCGCTGGTCTCCGGCGTCGTCGCACTGCTGTTCCTGGTCGGTGCCGTGCTGCTGTGGCGCAGCGCGGACAGCGGGCCCGAGGACGGCGGGGAGGCTGCCGAGCAACGGGAGCGGACCCCGTTCCTGCGCGCCGCCGCGATCAGCTTCGGCGTGCTCTTCGCCGCCGAGTGGGGGGACCTGTCCCAGCTGGCCACCGCCGGGCTGGCCGCGCGCTACGACGCGCCGCTGTCGGTCTTCGTCGGCTCCTGGGCCGCGCTGCTCGTCGTCTCCGGGCTCGCGGTCCTGCTGGGCACCAAGCTGGCCGACAAGCTGCCGATCCCGCTGATCCGCCGGTTCGCCGCGGGGCTGTTCCTGGTCTTCGCCGTCGTCGCGGTGCTGCAGACCGTGCGTCAGCTGGCGGGCTGAGCCCACCCACACGGGGGAACCCCGCGACGCCTCCTCAAGGGGCCGACACGCCCTGCCGTTGGCCGGAGGAGACCCGCCCGTACCCGGCGCGGGCTGGGACGGACGATGATGGGGCTCGAGATGACGCTGGATCACGTGGTGGGCCTCCCACCCGACGACCCGGCCCTCCGCGCGCACCAGCACCAGGTCCTGGCCGACTTCGACCTGCTCGACCTGCCACGGGACGCCGAGCTCGACGCCGTCACCCGGATCGCGGCGGCCCTGGCCGGGAGCACGGGTGCGCAGGTCAACCTGCTGGACACCGACGTGCAGCACCAGGCGTCCGCGTTCGGCGCCGCCCGCAGCGACTCCCCACGCGCAGACTCCCTCTGCCACCGCGCGACCCGGTACCCCGGGGTCTTCTCCTCCCCCGACCTGTCGGTCGACCCGCGGTTCGCCGGCAGCCCCTGGGTCGACGGCCGGTGGGGTGCCGTGCGGCGGTACGCCAGCGCCCCGCTCGCCGTCGACGGTGCCACCGTCGGCACCCTGTGCGTGCTCGACGAGCAGCCCGGTGAGCTCACCGAGGACCAACTGGCGAGGCTCGCCGACCTCGCCGGGGTCGTCGTCGCGCTGCTGGAGCGCCGACGGGCGCACCGGATCGCCGAGGCCCGGCGCGCCGAGCTGGTCCGTACCCGGGCCTTCGACCGCGCGCTGCTGGAGGCGTTGCCGCTGGGGGTCGTGGCGGCCGACGCCGAGCGCCGGGTCACCTTGTTCAACCGGGTGAGTCGGGCCTGGCACGGCAGCGACGGGGACGCCGGACTGACCCCCGATGAACTGCCGCAGGCCTACGACCTGTTCGAGGTCGACGGGAGGACGCCGTTGCCCGTCGACCGGGTCCCGTTGCTGCGGGTGTTCGAGGAGGGCCGGGTGACCGGCGCGGAGATCGTGCTGCACCCGCACGACGCGCCGCCCCGCACGGTGTCCTGCTCCGGCACGGAGGTCCGCGACACCGAGGGCCGGTTCCTGGGTGCCGTTGTCGCCATGGCCGACGTGACGGCGCAGCGCGAGCTGGAGCAGCAGCTGCGGACGGCGGCACTACACGACGCCCTGACCGGGCTGCCCAACCGCAGCCTGCTGGTCGACCGGCTGACCCACGCGCTGAACGCGTCCGCCCGGGGTGGCGGCCCGCTGGCGGTGCTCTACTGCGACCTGGACGGGTTCAAGACCGTCAACGACGGTCACGGGCACGCCGCCGGGGACGAGGTGCTCGCCCAGGCCGCGGCGCGGCTGACCGCTGCGGTGCGCCCCGGCGACACCGTCGCGCGGATCGGTGGCGACGAGTTCGTGCTGCTGTGCGCCGGTGTGGACAGCGACCGGGCTGCGGCCGCGATCGCCCGCCGGGTCGTCTCCGCGATGCAGAAGCCGATTCACTCCGCCGACGCCGTGCACACGGTCGGGGTCAGCGTGGGCGTGGCGCTCAGCGGCCCCGACTCGACGCCCGAGGCCATGCTGACCGCCGCGGACCGCGCCATGTACCGGGTCAAGCACGCCGGCCGGGGGCGGTCCCGCCGGGGCTGAGCCCGCCGACGATCAGTCGCCGGGCGTCATCCGGCGTTCGACCAATGCCGCGAGCCGGGACAGCGCCTCGGTGTTCCGGCGCCGCAGCAGCGCGTCGGAGACCGGGGTGTGTGCCCACTTCCCGGGGCCGCTGATCGGCTCCTCGGTCATCACGATCCGGGTGCCGCCGTCCTCGGCGCGCAGCTGCAGGTCCACCCGGGCCTCACCGAACGGCCGGCCCTTGGCCCGCAGCACCAGCCGGCTGGCGGGCTTGGACACCTCGACGACGGCCTCGTCGTCCAGGCTGAGGGGCCAGCTGCCCTGGGTGTGGTGCAGCGTCGCCCCGGCCGCCGGCCAGGCGGCCTCGACGGCCCGCATGTGCGAGGCGCCCACCACCCAGTTGCTGAACGTCCAGCCGTCGGACAGCACGTCCCAGACGGCGGTGGGTGCGGCGGCGATGTGCCTCTCGACGGTGGCCATGGCGCCATCCTCCTCGTAGCCAGATGTCCCCGCACCGGGAGCGGGCGTCAGCGGGGAAGCGCCCTTCTGGACGGCCTTGAGCACCTCGCCCGGATGTGTCAGTGGATCGCTCACTTGATACAGGGGAGAGCCGTGTCGCTGGGTCCGCTGCTGCTGGTGCTGGTTGGCGTGCTGCTCGTGGTCGGCGTGGCCCGGGTCTCGTCCCGACCGGCGCCGGCGCGGGCGTGGCCGGGGTCGGGGTCGGGGTCGGGGTCGCGGCGATGACAGTGCCGCTGGCCTTCGGCCATCGTGCACACCAGCACGGTCCTGGTCGGCACCGCCGCCACCGTACTGCCGTGGGTGGGCCTGGTGCTCGCGCTCGTCGGGGTGGGTACCGCCCTGGCCGGGTGCGCGGTCCTGCTCGGCCGGATGCCTTCGGTGCCGGCCGATCCGGTCCCGATGGGCCCGTGACCGGCGTGGACGTCGTCGTCGACCTGACAGGGGCTGAGCGCCGGGCCGGACGGCCGCCCGTCCAGTTCTGGACGGCCCCGCACTCACAGCTGCTCCGGCACCCCGGCCCGCAGGTCGGCCAGCCACAGCGTGGCCGAGCCGTCCGAGGGCGCCCGCCAGTCCCCGCGGGGGGACAGCGAGCCACCGGCCGACACCTTGGGACCGTTGGGCATCGCCGAGCGCTTGAACTGGCTGAACCCGAAGAACCGCTGGCAGAAGACCTCGAGCCAGTGCCGGATCTCGGGCAGCTCGTAGGCCACCCGCTTGGCCTCGGGGAAGCCGTGTGGCCAGTCGCCGGTGGCCGCGTCCCGCCAGGCGTGCCAGGCCAGGAACGCGATCTTGGAGGGCCGGAAGCCGTAGCGCAGCACGTGGAAGAGGGTGAAGTCCTGCAGCGCGTAGGGGCCGACGGCGGCCTCGGTGGACTGCGCGGTCTCCCCCGGCACCAGCTCCGGGCTGATCTCGGTGTCCACGATGGCCTGCAGGATCGCACCGACCTCGGCGTCGAACTGCCCGGTCGCGATCACCCAGCGGATCAGGTGCTGGATGAACGTCTTCGGGACCCCGCCGTTGACGTTGTAGTGGCTCATCTGGTCCCCCACCCCGTAGGTGGACCAGCCCAGGGCCAGCTCGGACAGGTCGCCGGTGCCCAGCACGATGCCGCCGCGCTGGTTGGCGATCCGGAACAGGTAGTCGGTGCGCAGCCCGGCCTGCACGTTCTCGAAGGTGACGTCGTACACCGGCTCGCCGCGGGCGCTCGGGTGGTCGATCTCGTCGAGCATCAGCCGGGCGGTCGGGGTGATGTCCAGCTCGGCGGCGGTGACCCCGAGGGAGCGCATCAGGGCGTGCGCGTTGCCCTTGGTGTGGTCGCTGGTGGCGAACCCGGGCAGCGTGAAGGCCAGGATGTCGCTGCGCGGGCGGCCGACCCGGTCCATCACCTGCGCGGCGACGATCAGCGCGTGGGTGGAGTCCAGCCCGCCGGAGACGCCGATGACCACCTTCGGGTCGCCGATGGCGCCCAGCCGTTGAGTGAGCCCGGCGACCTGGATGTTGTAGGCCTCGTAGCAGTCCTGCTCGAGCCGGGCGTCGTCGCTGGGCACGAACGGGAAACGCTCGAGCTCCCGGCGCAGGCCCAGGTCGGCGTCCGGCGGGTCGAGGGTGAAGTCGACGGTGCGGACGACCGGTGCGTGGTGGCGGCGGTTGTCGTCGAACGTGCCCATCCGGGCACGCTCCTGACGGAGCAGGTCCAGGTCGACGTCGGCGACCGCGCGCCGGTCGCCGTCGGGGAAGCGGTCGGTCTCGGCGAGCAGCACGCCGTTCTCGTAGACCATCGTCTGCCCGTCCCAGGACAGGTCGGTGGTCGACTCCCCTTGCCCGGCGGCGGCGTAGACGTAGGCCGCCAGGCACCTGCTCGACGCGCTGCGCACCAGCAGTCGGCGGTCCTCGGCCCGGCCGACGGTGATCGGTGAACCGGACAGGTTGACCAGCACGGTCGCCCCGGCCAGCGCGGCCTGCGCGCTCGGTGGGATCGGCACCCAGACGTCCTCGCAGACCTCGGCGTGCAGCACCAGGCCCGGCACGTCGGTGGCGGCGAAGAGCAGGTCCGGGCCGAACGGCACGTCGACGCCGGCGATCCGGATCGTGCCGCTCTGGTCGTCGCCGGGGGCGAGCTGGCGGCGCTCGTAGAACTCCCGGTAGGTCGGCAGGTAGGACTTCGGCGCGACCCCGAGCACCTGCCCGCGGTGGACGACGACCGCTGCGTTGTAGACCCGGTTCCGGTGCCGCAGCGGGGCGCCGACGACGAGCACGGTCAGCAGATCGCGGGTGCCCTCGACCACCGTCTGCAGCGCGGCTTCCACGGCGTCCAACAGCGGGTCCTGAAGCAGCAGGTCCTCGAGGGAGTAGCCGGACAACGTCAGCTCGGGGAAGACCGCGACCGCGACGCCGTCCTCGTGGCAGGCCCGGGCCTGGCGCAGCACGGCCTCGGCGTTGGCCGGTGGGTCGGCCAGCGCGGTCCGCTGGGTGCACGCGGCGACCCGCGCGAACCCGTGCCGGTAGAGCGAGGTGAACCCCATGGGGTCAGTCTCCCGCGCCCTGGCCCTGCCCGGCGGACAGGCACCCCGTCGGGGTGGTTCCGGGCCGGCGGCGGGCCCCTGCTGCCCGGCGCTCACCAGGTGGCCCACCAACGTCGGGGGAGGGCATCGGCAGCGGGAAGACCTCCCCGCATGCTGCTCCGCCGCGGCTCTGCGAGGCCTGTATCCCAGATGTGCAGAAAACGTCTCACCGACCCCCTGAGCTGCGCTTTCACCTTGCCCAGCCGTCGACTCTGCCATACACTCGAACAAACGTTCGAGTGATGGGAGGCGCGAGTGATCACCGACCACTCGACGGCGACACCTCCCTCCGACGTGGCCGAGCTGCTTGCTGCCGTACTCGCCTGCGGGGGCAGCGATCTGCTCTCCCCCGCGGGATCCCCGCTGACGACGGCACCCCAGCTGCTGGCCCGGGTCCGTGACCTCACGCGGCTGGTCAACGCCGCCTCCGCCGAGCTGGCCCGCACGGTGCGGGCCGCGGACTGCGCGCAGGCCGCTGAGCACGACGGGCACACGACCATGCGGGCGTGGCTGCGGGGCCACGTGCAGGCCACCCCGGCCGAGGCGGCCCAGCTGGTCCGCGCCGGTCGCACCCTCGAACGACTGCCCGCCTGGGCTGGCGCGGCCACTGCCGGTCTGGTGACCCCCGGCCAGACCGCGGTGGTAGCCCGCGCCGCCACCCCGGAGCGGTTGGCCCGTGCCGCCGAGCTCGGCGCCGACCTGGCCGCCATCGACACCGCCCTGCTCGACGCGGCCACCGGCGCCAGCCCCGAGGTGCTGCCCGCGGTGGTCAAACGGCTGCTGGACTGGATCGACCCCGACGGGCCCGAGCCCGACCCCACCGCCGGTCGGGAACTGCACCTGTCCCCCTCCGCCGGCGCCGAGGGCGGTGGCTCGATCCACGGGCGGTTCGACGCCATCGGTTACGAGAAGGTGGCCACCGCGCTCACCGCGGTCCAGCAGGCCGGCCGGGTCGCCGACGACGACAGGTCCCACGCCCAGCAGATGGGCGATGCGCTCGTGCAACTGGCCGACCTGCAGCTGGCCGCCGGCGAACTGCCGATGCTCCGCAAGCACCGCCCGCAGGTCGTCGCCACGCTGTCCGCCGAGGACCTGCTCGACCCCGACACCATCGCCGACGCGGCCCGCCTCGGTTCCGGGCAGGTCGTGGCCAACACCGTCGCCCGCCAGGTGGCCTGCGACTCCGACGTCGTCCGGGTGCTGTTCGGCCCCAGCGGGATGCCGCTGGACATCGGACGCACCCAGCGCCTGGTCCCCGCCCACATCCGCCGCTCGGCCGAGGCCCGGGACGGGCACTGCGCCTTCGCCGGCTGCTCGGCGCCCACCTGGTGGTGCGACGCGCACCACGTCGCCGAGTGGATCGCCGACAACGGCCCGACGAGCGTCGAGAACACCGTCCTGCTCTGCGAACGGCACCACACGAAGATGCACCACGGGTTCGCCATCAGCTGGGACGACGAGGAACACCGCTGGCGCACCCGGCGACCCGACGGCACCGAGATCCGTCCCGGCCTGATCGCCCACCTACTCCTACCCGACAGTCCGCCCCCGGGCCAGGAGGCGAGACAGGTGCTCAGCACGCTGAACTGACGACTGTCCAGCCCGCGGCGGTCAGTCGACCAGCCGGTGCAGCGACGCCGGCAGGTCCTCGGTGTGCAGCACGGCCAGCCGCTGCGTGGCGCGGGTGAGGGCGACATAGAGGTCGCTGTCCCCGCGGGCGCCCTCGGCGAGCACCCGCTCGGGCTCGACCAGGACGACCGAGTCGAACTCCAGCCCCTTGGCCTCGGCGGGACGCAGCACCACGGTGCCGGTCGAGGAGTCCGCGCCGGCGCCGGCGGTCACCGCCGGCAGCTCGGCCGCCACCGCCGCGAGCACCGCGTCGAACCGGCTCACCGGCGCGATCACCGCCGTCGTCCCGCCCTTGCCGGCCAGGTCCGCGGTCACCGCGGCCACCCGGTCCAGCAGGTCGGAGGCGAGGACCCGCTCGGCGCGGGGGCGCTCCCCACTGCTGCGCACCGACCGGGGCGCCTCCAGCGACGAACCCGAGGCCGCGAGCACGTCCGCGGCGACGTCCATGATCTCGGTGGGCGTGCGGTAGTTGACCGTCAGCTGGGCCAGCCGCCACTGGGTGCGGGCGTGCGGGGTCAGCACCTCGGCCCAGCTGGCGGCGCCGGCGAGCGAGCCGGTCTGGGCCAGGTCGCCGACCACGGTCATCGACAGGGTCGGGCACTTGCGGGCCAGCACCCGCCAGGCCATCGCGGACAGCTCCTGCGCCTCGTCGACGACCACGTGCCCGAAGGTCCAGGTCCGGTCACTGCCGGCCCGCTCGGCGGTGGACCGGTAGTCGGCCTCCTCCTCGCGGTCGGCCAGCCCCTCGGCGTCCAGCAGGTCCGCGGCGGTGAGCTCCTCGGACTCCTCGTCGTCGTCGGCGTCGTGCGAGCGGGAACCGTGCAGCAGGTCCAGGGTGCGCTGCGCATCGTCCACCCCGGCCTGCCGACGACGGCCGGCGGCGGCGCGCTCGGCACTGTCGTCCACGCCGAGCAGCTCGTCGGCCTCCTCCAGCAGCGGGACGTCGGCCGCGGTCCAGGGCGCACCGGCGTCGCGCAGCAGCAGCGCGCGGTCGGCGTCGGACCAGTCCCTGGTCGCGGAACGGATGCGGTCGGGCGAGGAGAGCAGATCGCGCAGCAGCTCCTCGGGGGTCAGCAGCGGCCACAGCTCCTCGACCAGATCGATCACCGCCGGCTCGCCGGCGATCTCCCGGCGCAGCACGCGCCGGTCCTCGGCGTCCATCAGGTTCTCCCCGCCGCGGACGTCGGAGCCCAGCCGGTCGGCGACGCGTTGTGCGATGAGGTCGACCAGGCCGCGGTAGAACGCCGGCCGGGCCAGGTTGTGCAGCCGGGAGGCCCGCCGGGCCTGGGTGCGCACCCGGCTGATGTCGCCGGCGCGCAACCGGATCCGCTCCCGGTCGACGACCACCTCGCGGGTGCCGCGCAGCACGGCCTGCCGGTCCTTGACCGCGGCGGCGATGACGGTGGCCATGTCCAGACGGCCCTTCACCTCGGCCACCTCGGGGGTGTCGGTCGCGGTCGCGTCCAGGCCGGGACGCAGCTGGCCCAGGCCCGCCATCACGACACCGGTCTCACCGAGGGCAGGCAGCACGTCGGCGATGTAACGCAGGAAGGTGGGGGTGGGCCCGACCACGAGCAGTCCGCTGCGGGCCAACCGGTCGCGGTGGGTGTAGAGCAGGTAGGCGGCACGGTGCAGGGCGACGGCGGTCTTCCCGGTGCCCGGCCCGCCCTGGACGACGAGCACGCCGCGGGAGTCCGACCGGATGATCTGGTCCTGCTCGGCCTGGATGGTCCGCACGATGTCGGTCATCCGGCCGGTGCGGTCGGCGGTCAGCGCCCGCAGCAGCGCGGCCTCACCGGTCAGGCCGTGCTCGTCGGCCTCCTCGCCCTCGCCCAGCACCAGCACCTCGTCGTCGACGTCGGTGACCGTGCGGCCCAGCGTGCGGATGTGCCGGCGCCGGGTCACGCCCTCGGGGCGGAACGGGGTGGCGGTGTAGAACGGCCGGCTCGCCGGGGCCCGCCAGTCGACCAGCGCCGGGTCACCGCCGGCATCGTCGGCGGGCAACCCGGTGCGCCCGACGTAGAGCGGCTGCGGGGTGGCCTCGCGGTCCAGCCGGCCGAGCACCAACCCCGCCTCGGCGGCGTCCAGCTGCACGATCCGGGTGCCGTGGAAGCGAACTGCGGCCTCCTTCTCCCCCATCGCCTGGGCGTTGTCCACCAGCGGTGCGGAGATGGCCTGCCGACGGCGCGTGACGGCGAGCTCGCGGGCGGCGTCGAGCCGGGCGTACAGGCCGGTCACGTGCTCCTGCTCGGTAGCCAGCACGGGATCGGTGGTCGGGACCTCAGGGGTGGAACTCGGCACGTTCGGGACTCCCTGGGGGTGGCGCTGGACGAGAGGCAGTAACGGTAGTCGCGGATCCTGCGGTCGGCGTGGCCACCCGCTGCCTACCCTCGTGGGGTGACCGTGCTGCCACCCGACGTCGCGGCCGCCCGGGCCGCCGCACACCGGGAACGGCTGCTGACCTGGGTCGGTCCCCATCAGGAGCGACGCAGCCGGCGGGAGGCGCACCCGGTGTGGGACTTCCTGTTCTCCTACTACTCCGAACCGCCGAGCAGGCTGCTGCGCTGGCACCCGGGCGCGGGGACATCGGTGACCGGCGAGCTCGCCGAGGAGCGACGCGGCTGGCCGCTGTACACCCGACTGCAGGACGGCTCGGTCGGCCTGGACGTCGAGGCATTCCGGGCCAAGCGGGGGACGGCGGCCGGCTGGACGGCGTCCCTGCTGTCCCGCACCTCCTCGCGGGTCGGCCACTTCGGCTGCTTCGGGCTGCACGAGTGGGCGATGGTCTACCGCTCGGGCGAGGACGTCCGGCACGGCGCCGTCCCGCTGCGGCTGGGGTCAGCGGGCACCGACGCGGTGGTGGAGTCCCACCGGCTGCAGTGCACGCACGTCGACGCGTTCCGGTTCTTCACCCCCGAGGCGGTGGAGCGGACCACCCTGCGGCCGACCCGGGAGACCCAGGCCGACCTGGAGCAGCCGGGCTGCCTGCACGCCACGATGGACCTCTACAAGTGGGCCTACAAGCTCTCCCCCGCCGTCCCCGGTGAGCTGCTCGCGGACTGCTTCGCCCTGGCCGCCGACGTCCGCGAGCTGGACATGCGGGCCTCGCCCTACGACCTCGCCGACCACGGCTACTCCCCCGTGCCGATCGAGACCGCCGCCGGCAAGGTGGAGTACGCCGTTGCCCAGCGGGGCTTCGCAGAGCGAGGCGCGGTGCTGCGGGAGCGGCTGCTGACGGTCTGCAACACCGTCCTGGCGCCCACCCCCGCCTGACCCCCCTCCCCCGTTGACAGGGTCTGCACGTCAGGGGATCGCGGTCAGCCAGTCTGCGATCGCCGTCCCCAGCTCGTCCGGGGAGTCCTCGGGCACGAAGTGCGAGCCGGGCACGGTGACCTCGGTCAGCGCCGGCCACCGTCGCGCGGTCTCCCGCTGCCGGCCGACCAGGATCGAGCCCGGGTCTGCGTTGACGAAGAGCTTGGGGACGTCGGAGTGCGCCAGCCACTGGCCGTAGTGGTCGACGACGTCGTGCACGTCCGGCGGCACGTGCTCGATCGGGATCTGCCGCGGCCACTCCAGGGTGGGCCAGCGGTCCTCCCGCTCCCGGAAGGGCTGCCGGTAGCGCTCGTGTGCCTCCGGGCTCAGCCCGCGCAGCACCGAGCCCGGCAGGATCCGGTCGACGAAGGTGTTCCGGTCCAGCACCAGGTCCTCGCCCTTGTCCGAGCGCATGCCCTGGAAGACGCCCTTGGCGTCCCGCGGCCAGTCCGACCACAGCAGCGGGGTCACGATCGCTTCGGTGAACGCGATCCCGCGCACCCGCTCGGGGTGCCGGGCGGCCCAGTCGAAGCCCAGCGCCGAGCCCCAGTCGTGCAGCACCAGGGTGACCCGGTCGCCGAGCTGGACCTCCTCCAGCAGCTCCTCCAGGTAGGCGGCGTGCGTCGCGAAGGAGTACGTGCCGCGCTCGGGGTCCGCCAGCTTGTCCGACTCGCCCATCCCGATCAGGTCCGGCGCGATACAGCGCCCCATCGACGCCAGGTGCGGGATGACGTTGCGCCACAGGTAGGACGAGGTCGGGTTGCCGTGCAGGAAGACGATCGGGTCCCCGGACCCGGTGTCCACATAGGCCATCTCCTTGCCTCGGATGCGCACGCGGGAGCGGGGGAGGCGGTCCTCCGGTGACACGGTCATGACTGTGATCCTGCATCGGGCTTGACTCTCACGCGACGTCAGGCTGTTCCGTGAGGGGCGTCAAGGGAGGGAGGACCCACCTGCCCCACGCCACGCGGGACCCTGCAGGTAGGCCGAACCCCACATCGGAATGAGGTTGTCTCGTGAGCCACACGGTGGGAGAGCTGGCCAGGCTGGCCGGGGTCACGGTGCGCACGCTGCACCACTACGACCAGATCGGGCTGCTGACGCCGTCCGGGCGTACGTCGGCGGGGTACCGCGTCTACGACGTGTGCGACGTCGACCGGCTGCAACAGGTGCTGCTCTACCGCGGGCTCGCATTCAGCCTCGAGGAGGTCGCGTCCCTGCTGGACGACCCGGACGTCGACGCAGCGGAACACCTGCGCCGGCAGCACCGGCTGCTCACCGAGCAGCTGGACCGGACGCACCAGCTGGTCGCGGCCGTCGAGAAGGAGATGGAGGCACGACAGATGGGGATCTCGTTGACCCCGCAGGAGCGGTTCGAGGTGTTCGGCGACTGGCTGCCCGAGCAGTACGCCGAGGAGGCCGAGCAGCGCTGGGGTGACACCGACGCCTGGGCCCAGTCCCAGCGTCGGCAGACTGCCATGAGCAAGCAGGACTGGCTGGACGTCAGGTGCGAGACCGACGACCTGGAGGCGCGGTTCGTCGCGGCCCTGGCCGACGGTGCCCCGGCCGACGGCGACCGGGCGCGGGACCTGGCCGAGGAGCACCGGCAGCAGATCACCAGTCGCTGGTACGACTGCCCGCCCGAGATGCACGCCTGCCTGGGCCGGATGTACGTGGAGGACGAGCGCTTCACGTCCTACTACGACCGGATCGCCCCGGGCCTGGCCCTGTACGTCAGCACGGCCGTCGTCGCCAACGCCGAGCGCCGCGGCTGAGCGCACGGTGGAGGGACGAGCCGCAGTCCACCGCGACTCGTCCCTCCACACGGCGGCCCTCCACACGGCGGCCCTCCACACGGCGGCCCCCCACACGGCGACCCCGCCGCCGACGGTCAGCCGACGAGCGGGGCCGGCACGGCCGCGGGTGCCTCGACAGCGGCCCGCGGCCGGCCCGCCGGGGCGGGCAGGCCCAGGAAGAAGCCCTGGCCGTGGTGCACGCCGCACTCACGCAGCGCGTCCCGCTCGGCCGCCGTCTCCACGCCGGAGGCGATGACCAGGCAGCCGCGCTCCTCGGCGAAAGGCACCAGCGCGCCGAGCAGCGCGCGGCGGGCCGCGTCGTGCTCGATGCCCAGCGTGGTCTCCCGCCCGAGCTTGAGGAACGCCGGCCGGTGCCGGTCGACCCGGCTGAAGCTGTCGTAGCCGACCAGCGGGTCCTCCAGCGCGACCTGCACCCCCAGCGGGACGTCGCCGGCGGTGAGGTCCCGGCCGCCGATCAGGCCACCGGACTCCAGCACCACCGGGCACGGCGCGTTGCCGACGATGGAGTCGAGCTCGCGGCCGGCGTCCCACATGCCGGCCGAGACGTTCACCGACACCCAGGCACCCTCGGGCAGCCCGGCGGCAGCAGCCAGCGAGGCCCGCATCATCGCGCTGTCCAGGTCGACCCCGACCCCGCGGTCCAACGCGGCGTTCAGCCGCTCCTGCGGTGGGCGGCCGTCGGCGAAGCGGCACAACGCCTCGAAGCCGACCGGCTCGTTGGTCGCGAGGTCCACGATCGGCTGGAAGACGGTGAAGAAGATGAAGTCGCGGAACGCGGCCACCACGGTGTCCCCGGCGTCGACCACCGGGCGCGCGACCGGGGTCCGGTGCTGCCCGACCGTCGCGGGGACGGCGGGCTCCGCCTCCGGGACGCCGTACTGGAGCACCGACGCCCAGTCCGGCGCGGACACCGGGGCGAGACGCAGCTCGGACGCCGGGCCGCGCACCGGGCGCCGCTCGCCGCCCAGGCCGCGCGGCTTCGCCGTCTCCACCGGCCGGTACAGCCAGTCGCGCAGCTGCACCCACAGGTCGGTGAGGGTGTTGCCGACCCCGACGAAGGCGACCATCGCGTAGGTGGCGAGCACGCCGTTGAGCGTCGCGTAGGCCAGGTTCTCCCAACGGTGCAGCTGGACGTCGATCACGATCGTGTAGGCCGACAGCCCGATGAGCGCCATCGGGGCCAGCAGGAACGTCCACGCCGCCGTCGTCCGGTCGCGGACCTTGGGCGTGCGCTTGAATGCCGACTTCTCCCCGGTGATCAGCTGCAGCACCGAGGCCAGCGTGCCGGACAGGTTGACCGGCAGCAGGATCAGGTTGAACCCGTAGATCCGCAGCACGTCGGTGCGTCGGTAGCCGGTGGCGTGCAGGTCGCTGGCCATCATCAGGAAGTAGGGCACCGAGACCAGCAGCAGCAGCGGGTTGAGCAGCTCGGAGTTGAACGGGTACGCCAGCATGGTCAGCAGGCAGATCGAACTCCAGCAGATCGAGGCCATGTAGTTGACCCGCAGGAACAGCTCCCCGAACCGGTTACGCTCGCCGCGCGCCTTACGGGCCCGCATCTGCTCGCGCAGCTTGGGGATGATCAGCAGCCCGCCGTTGGCCCAGCGCTGGCGCTGGATGCACAGCGACCCGAAGTCCGGCGGGGTGGCCGAGTAGGCCAGCCGCTCCGGGTAGTTCATCAGGCCCCAGCCGTGCACGCCCAGGTCGATGGTGGACTCGGTGTCCTCGATGACCGTGCGGTCCTGGATGTAACGGCGGATCTCGAAGTCGCCGTCGTAGTCGATCTCGACGATCGCGTCGAGGGCCTTCTTGCGCAGCACCGCGTTCGCGCCGACCCAGAAGGTCGCGTCGTACTGGGTCATCCCCTGGTGGACGATGTGCTGCAGGTCGGTGGAGGCGCCGGAGATGCGCTCCAGCCGGGTCGCCGAGCCCGGGAACGAGCTGTACGGCGTCTGGGCGACGGCGACCGTGGCGTGCGCGCTCTGCGCGAGCAGGTGCACCATCCGGGCCGCGTACTCCGGCAGCAGCATGCTGTCGGCGTCCAGGGTCAGGACGAAGGTGGGCTCGTCCACGGTGAGGTCGGCCGCGCGGGCCGAGGAGCGCACCAGCGCCAGGCCCAGCGGGGTGTCGACCTCGGAGTAGCTGCCGCCCATCAGCCCGATGTAGGAGTTGAGGTTCATCGCCTTGTTCGGCTCGTGGGACAGCGAGCGGTAGCGCTTGCGCTCGAAGCCGGTCAGCCGGCAGGAGAACGTGGCGACCAGCCGGCGGTGCAGCTGGAGCACCCGTGGCGCGGGCAGCACCACACCCTCCTCGGCGGCACCGGCGAGGGCGTCGGCGACGGTGGCCAGGTCCCGGGCGAGCGCGCCCAGCACGTGGTCGACGAAGAACAGGTCGGTGTGGTCGACGACGTCGTGGCGCACTCCGAGATCGGTCAGCCAGTCCACCGCATAGCGGTAGTGCCCGGCCAGCTCGACGATGTCTTGGGTGGTCGGGAAGCGGAACTCCGGCCCGTCTCCCAGCTGCTTCTCCACCTGTGCGCGGGCCGCCCGGAACCGGGACGCCGGGACCTCCAGTTCGGCCTCGATCTGGCCGGGCAGGGCGCGGGCGTCGGCGAGCAGGGCCTTCGCGCGGGCCGTGGTGGGCCGCTGCGGGTCGTCGATGAGCAGCACGACCTGCAGCGCCGGGTACTCCTGCAGCGCCGCGGACAGCAGCGTCGTCCGGATGACCCGCTCGTCCTCCTGGTAGGAGGGCACCAGCACCGTGACGGGCGCGGCCGGGGTGTCGAAGAAGGCGTCCAGCACACCGCGGGAGGCGCGGGTGTGTGCCCGGCTGCGGTAGAAGAACCCGATGCGGGTGATCAGGTAGGCCATCGCCGACGTCGCCAGGCCGGTGACCATCAGCAGGTAGACGATCGCCTCGATGACCAGCCGGGCGCTGTCGGCCTCGCCCTCGATGAACTGCTGCTCGATCGTGAACGCGACGTAGACGACCCAGGCCGACACGGTGAGCACGATCGCCAGCCGACCGATCGCCATCCGGCGCTCGGAGACCCGCACCGGCGTCACGGGCAGCGGCTCCCGGCGCCGATCGCTGCCCCACTGACGCCGGACCTCCGGCTGCCGGGGGTCTGCGGGTGTGCGTGCCATGCGAGGGTCTCGCCTTCGGTCGGGGTGGTGCGGGCAGGCGTGGTCCGCCGTCGGTCCTCAGCCCGTGCATCGGCACGCAGAGCCCGCAGGTCGTGTCCAGCCAGGCGCACGTCACCCGAAAGGGTGGCTCGGGCGTGACGAGCCGGGTCTCGCCTCAAGGTCGGGACGGCGCCGGGCGACAGTCACTGCGAGACGCCGGCACCCCGTGCCGGCCGCACACCGACGAGACGGAGCCCCCTCCATGGGCGCAGCGCGCGCCGCAGTCCCCGCACCGGGGCCCGACGACGAGCCGCAGCGACGGCTGTCCTGGTCCCGGGTGGGCCTGCTCGTCCTGGTGGTCGGGGCGGTGTCGGCCGGCACCGTGGTGTCGGTGACCCGCGCCTCGGACTCAGCCGTGACCCCGACGGCGTCGTGGAGCGTGCCCTACGTCGACGTGACGCTGACCCCGACCTTCCAGTTCCAGGACCCCGAGGTGAACCCGGCCCGCACAGTGGCGCTGTCCTTCGTCGTCGCCGACCCGCAGGACGACTGCGCCCCCAGCTGGGGCGGCTACTACTCCCTCGACGCCGCGGGCCTCGACCTCGACCTGGACCGTCGGATCGCCCAGCTCCGCTCGGCCGGCGGGGACGTGATGGTCAGCCTCGGTGGCCAGGCCAACACCGAGCTGGCCGTCTCCTGCACCGACGTCGAGGACCTGACCGACGCCTACCGGGACCTCGTCGAGCGCTACGACCTGGCCGCGGTCGACCTGGACGTCGAGGGCACCGCCGTCGCCGACCAGGCGGCCTCGGCCCGCCGGGCGCAGGCGCTGGCCACGGTGCAGCGCGAGCGCGCCGCGGACGGCACCCCGCTGGCCGTCTGGCTCACCCTGCCGGTGACCCCGGCCGGGCTGACGTCGGACGGCGTGGCCACGGTGGCCACCACCATCGGGGGCGACCTGGAACTCACCGGCGTCAACGTGATGACCATGGACTACGGATCCTCCCGGCCTGCAGGGACGAGCATGCGGGCGGCCACCGAGCAGGCCGTGACCGTCACCGTCGAGCAGGTCGCCGGTGTCTACGCCGCGGCCGGCACGACGCTGACCGACTCCCAGGCCTGGGCCCGGGTCGGCGCCACCCCGATGATCGGCCAGAACGACGTCGACGGCGAGGTCTTCACCCTCGACGACGCCGAGGCCCTCGCCGGGTTCGCCCGTAGCAACGGCCTGGGCCGGGTATCGCTGTGGTCGATCAACCGCGACCTGCCCTGCAGCGCCAGCTTCGGCGGCGTCGCCGTGCACTCGAACACCTGCAGCGGCGTGGACCAGCAGCCGCTGGCCTTCGTCACCGTCTTCGGCGACCTGGGCGGCGACGGCCCGGCCACCGTGGTCACCGACGTCGTCCAGGACAGCGACCGCATCCCCGTCGTCGACGACCCGGCCACCAGCCCCTACCCGGTCTGGCGGGCCGACCGGCAGTATCCGGCCGGTTACAAGGTCGTCTGGCGCGGCACCGTCTACCAGGCCCAGTGGTACGCCAGCGGGATCGACCCGACGGTCGCCGCGGCGACCGGCGTCCCCTCCCCGTGGGCGCTGATCGGCGCCGTCACCACCACCGAGGCCGCGCCCGCGCCGGTCCCGACCGTGGACGACGTCACCGCGCTGTGGGACCCGACCGTGCTCTACGCCCGCGGCCAGCGGGTGCTGGTGGAGGGGCTGCCGTACGAGGCGCGTTGGACCAACCAGGCCCAGGCGCCGGGCACGCTCTTCCCGATCGGCCCCGACGAGGCCTGGGCGCCGCTGTTCGAGATCCCCGGGGAGCCCGTCGGCTCCTGAGCCCGCGCGCGGCCGCGGTGCGCCCGGCACACCGTGCCCGCTCCCGCGTGGGGCACGGTTGCTCTGGCAGGGTCGGGCCGTGAGCCGTGTCGGGGAGCTGCTGGTCCCGCGACGGCTGGGCACCGGCTTCCGGTGGCTGCTGGCGTCGTCCTGGTCCTCGAACCTGGGTGACGGCATCGCGCTGGCCGCCGGTCCGCTGCTGGTGGCCTCACTGACCGAGGACGCGTTCCTGGTCGCGCTGGCCGCGACCGTGCAGTGGTTGCCGCCGCTGCTCCTCGGCCTGGTGGCCGGGGCGGTGACCGACCGGCTGGACCGCCGGCTGATCGTGGTGGTGGTCGACCTGGCCCGGGCCGTGGTGCTCACCGTGCTCGCCCTCGCGCTGACCACCGGCGTCGTGCCGATCGCCGCGGTGCTGGGCGTGCTGTTCCTGCTGGGCACCGCCGAGGTGTTCGCCGACAACAGCTCCGCCACGCTGCTGCCGATGCTGGTCGCGCGGGACGACCTGGCGGTGGCCAACGCCCGGCTGCAGACCGGGTTCATCACGGTGAACCAGCTGGCCGGGCCGCCGCTGGGCGCGCTGCTGTTCACCGTGGGCGCGGCCTGGGCGTTCGGCGTGCAGGCCGTCGTCGTCGCGCTCGGGGCGGTGCTGGTGTCCCGGGTGCTGGTGCCCGGCGCCCCGGCGCGGACCGGGCCGCCGGGCCGGCTGCGGGCCGACATCGCCGAGGGCGCCCGGTGGGTGCTCGGGAACGCCGCCGTCCGCACGCTGGTGCTGACCATCACCAGCTTCAACGTCACCTTCGGCGCCGCCTGGTCGGTGCTGGTCCTGTACTCCACCGAGCGGCTGGGTCTGGGCGCGATCGGGTTCGGCCTGGTCACCGCGGTGGGTGCGCTCGGCGGGCTGGTCGGCGTGCTCGTCTACGACACGATCACCCGGCGGGTCAGGCTGGGTGACCTGCTCCGGGTGGGGCTGGTAGTCGAGACACTGACCCACCTCGCGCTGGCCCTGACCAGCAGCCCCGCCGTCGCACTGCCGGTGTTCTTCGTCTTCGGTGTGCACGCCTTCGTCTGGGGCGCCACCTCGGTCACCGTCCGGCAGCGGGCCGTGCCGCAGCCGCTGCAGGGCCGGGTGGGCAGCGTGAACCTGGTCGGCACCTTCGGCGGGCTGGTCGTCGGTTCGGGCATCGGCGGGCTGCTGGCCCGGGAGTGGGGCGTGGCGGCGCCGTTCTGGTTCGCCTTCGTCGGGTCCGCGGTGTTCGTGGTGCTGATCTGGCGCCAGCTCCGGCACGTCGCGCACGCCGACGAGCAGCCACAACCCTTGCCGTAGGCCCCTCCCAGCCGCGACCCTCCACCGCATGGCGTACGACGACGAGCTCGCCGACCGGCTGCGTGCCGCCCTGTCCGGGCGGACCGACGTGCGGGAGAAGCGGATGTTCGGCGGCTTGGCGTTCCGGGTGGACGGCGCGATGGCGGTGGCCGTCAGCGGCGCGGGCGGGCTGATGGTGCGCTGCGACCCGGCGCGCACCGCCGAACTCCTGGCCGTCGACGGCGTGGGCCCGATGGTCATGCAGGGCCGCGAGCTGATCGGCTGGGTGCGGGTGAGCGCCGAGGCCGTCGAGGAGGAGGACGTGCTGCGCCGGTGGGTCGCGATCGGGTGCGACGGGGCCGCTCAGGCGTCCGGACCGGCCCGCTCGCGCTGACGGCGGGCCCAGGCCTCCCGGTGCGCGCAGGCCCGGGCCCGGTCCCGTCGCTCCCACCGGACGGCGGCCGCCCAGACCACCAGCAGCCCGACGACGACCACCAGCCAGGCCCACCCGGGCACCGGCCCCGGAAGCGAGCCGGAGAAGCGGGCGGAGAGCAGCTCGGTGATCACCGCGGCAGCCTGGCAGCTCCCGGCGACCCGCCGGCCCGTCGTCCACAGGCCGGGGACCCGGTGGTCGACGCGCGGGCGGTGGCCCGCATCCTGGGCCGGTGAGGCAGGCGGTCGACCTGCTGCGTCGGCCATGGGTGCAGCGTGGGATCCGGGCAGCGGTGGCGGCGGGTCTGGCCTGGCAGCTGGCGGTGCTGCTACCGCCGACGCTGTCGGACTACGCCTACTACGCCCCGCTGGGCGCGGTCATCGCCGTGCACCCGACGGTGGCGGACTCGGCGTCCGCGGCCTGGCGGACCGTCGCGGCCATGTTCCTGGGCTTCGGGCTGGCGGTCGGGGTCTACGAGCTCACCCGCGGGGTGCCCAACGCGTTCACCATCGCCCTCATCGTGGCGATCGCGATCGTGGTCGAGCAGTGGAAGCTGCTGCGCGAGCAGGCCAGCTGGGTCAGCTTCGCCGCCGTCCTGATGCTCACCGTCGGCACCGACGACCCGGGGGCCTACGTGCTCCGCTACGGCGGGTTGACCCTGCTGGGGGCGGCCGTCGGGGTCGCTGTCACCACGCTGCTCTTCCCGCCGATGCTGCTCACCCGAGCCGTGCAGCAGCTGGAGACCACCCGCGCGCTGGTCGCCGCCCACCTCGAGGACGTCGCCGTCGCGCTGCGGGACGGCGCCATCCCGGCGCCCGCGGAGTGGGAGGCGCGCGGGGAGGTGCTGGACGCCGCCCTGGACCGGATGCGCCGGGAGGAGCAGCAGGTCGAGCGGGCCCGCAAGGCCAACCCCCGGGCGCACCGCTGGCAGGGCCGGGCCAGCAGCATCCGCGAGCAGTCCCGCGCGCTGGACCGGGTCGCGGTCCTGATCGACGACCTCACCACGCTGGTCGTGGAGTTCCAGCCGCACCGGCGGGGCCTGGACCGGGTCGACGACGGAACCGGCTGGGTGCTGTCGGACGCCCTCGAGGGCCTCGCCGCCGTCGTCCGGACGCCCTACCACCGCGGCGAGGACCGGGACCGTCGGGACGACGCGATCGAGAACGCACTCGATGCGCTGGACCGGCTCACGGCCCTGTTGCGCGCCTCCGAGGTGCCCGACGACGAGGGCTTCTTCGCCCTGGGTGCGGTCACCGTCGGCGTCCGCCGCTCGTTGCAGGCCCTGGAAGCCCACGTCCGGCACCCCCGGTCCACCTGAGCAGGGGACCATCGGGGCATGACCGACTTCCCCACCCGCACCCTCGGCTCCGCCGACGCCGCCCTCCAGGTCTCCGCCCTCGGGCTGGGCTGCATGGGCATGAGCGAGTTCTACGGCGCCGGCGACGAGCAGGAGTCCCTGGCCACCGTCGCGGCCGCCCTGGACTCCGGCGTCACGTTCCTGGACACCGCCGACATGTACGGCCCGTTCACCAACGAGCAGCTCGTCGGGCGCGCGATCACCGGCCGCCGCGACGAGGTCGTGCTGGCCACCAAGTTCGGCAACGAGCGGCACCCCGACGGTTCCCGCAACGTCAACGGCCGGCCCGAGTACGTGCACGCGGCCTGCGACGCCAGCCTGGAGCGCCTGGGCGTGGACCACATCGACCTCTACTACCAGCATCGGGTGGACACCACGGTCCCGGTCGAGGACACCTGGGGCGCGATGGCCGAGCTGGTCGCCGCCGGCAAGGTGCGCCACCTGGGCATCAGCGAGGCCGCCCCGGAGACCATCCGGAAGGCGCACGCCACCCACCCGGTCACCGCGCTGCAGACCGAGTGGTCGCTGTGGACCCGGGACGTGGAGTCCGACGGCGTGCTGGCCACCGTCCGCGAGCTCGGGATCGGCTTCGTGCCCTACTCCCCGCTGGGCCGCGGCTTCCTGTCCGGCGCCATCCGCAGCATCGACGACCTCGCACCCGACGACTTCCGTCGGCACAACCCGCGCTTCCAGGGGGCGGCGTTCGAGCAGAACCTGGTGCTGGTCGACCGGGTCCGCGAGCTCGCCGCGGCCCGCGACGTGACCGCCGGGCAGGTCGCGCTGGCCTGGCTGCTGGCCCAGGGCCCCGACGTCGTCCCGATCCCGGGCACCAAGCGCCGTTCCTACCTGGCCGAGAACACCGCCGCCGTGGACGTCGTCCTCACCCCCGCGGAGCTGGCCACCCTGGACTCCGTGCTCCCGGTCGGCGCCTCGGTCGGCGACCGTTACCCGGACATGTCCTCCGTCCGCCGCTGACCTCGTGTTGGAGTCCCACGGGCGCGGAAACCGCGCCGTGGGACTCCATCACAGGCGGGCCAGCAGCTCGCCGTGCAGCATGCCCAGCCAGCCGTCGTCCGCCGCGGCCCAGCGCAGCCAGGCCGCGGCGACGTCGTCCAGCTCGGCGGGGGTGGCCAGCCCGTAGGCCACCGCCTGCTCGGCGAAGGACGACGCGGTCGCGCGGCCGGCCCAGGAGGTGCCCCACCAGTCGCGCTCGGCGTCGGTGGCGTAGCAGTAGGTGGAGGCCGTCGCGGTGAGGTCACGCAGGCCCGCGGCGTGCGCCCAGGCGCGCAGCCGGCGGCCCGCATCGGGCTCGGCGTCGTTGTGCCGGGCGACCCGGCGGTACAGGTCCAGCCAGCGGTCCAGGCCCTCGTCGGCCGGGAACCAGGTGGTCGCGGCGTAGTCGACCTCACGGACGGCGATCAGCCCGCCGGGCCGGCAGACCCGGGCCATCTCGCGCAGCGCGGCGACCGGATCGGTCAGGTGCTGCAGCACCTGGTGGGCGTGCACGACGTCGACGCCGTCGTCAGGCAGGTCCAGGGCGTACACGTCGCCGACGGCGAACTCGACGACGACACCGGCACCGGTGCCCTCCCGGGCTGCCAGCTCGCGGGCCTCCCCCAGCGGCGCCTCGACGACGTCCAGACCCAGGACCCGGCCCGGTGCGACGCGGCGGGCCAGGTCGACGGTGATCGTGCCCGGCCCGCAGCCCACGTCGAGCACGCTGAGCCCCGGCCGCAGGTGTGGCAGCAGGTGCGCGGCGGAGTTCTGCACCGTGCGCCAGCGGTGGGACTGCAGGACGGCGTCGGCGTGGCCGTGGGTGTAGGTGTCCACCGGGACAGCCTGCACCGTGGTGTCTCACTACCTGAAACACGGCTCCCACCTGGTGGGATCATCGGCCGTGCCGGTAGCGGCGTGGACCGCGTCCGCGGCCGGTGCCCCGGACGACCGGGCAGCTCAGCCCAGGTGCGTCCAGACCTCGGCCGGCCCGGCCGCGGTGACCAGCGTGCGCACCGGTGTCGACCGGCTGTAGACGCCGAACCAGCGCGGCCCGTCGTAGACCAGGAACCGGTCGCCCTGCCCCTCGGGCAGCTGGGCGACCTGGCCGGCCCGGGGCCCACCCTCGTGCAGGACGAGCTCGGCCGCCGCCACCCGCGCGGCGCGCCGACGCCCCGTCGCGGGCGTGGACGCGGCGCCCCCCGGCCCGGCGGCGCGCGAGGGGGTGCGGAACGACGTCTCCACCCGGCTGGCACGAAGGGCGTCCCGGACGACGGGGCGGTGGCCGCCGCGCACGGTCAGGTCGAGCCCGGCGGTGTCGGCGCGGCGACGGGCCTCGAAGAGGACGGCGACGCCCGCGGCGTCCAGTGCGGTGACGGCCAGCAGGTCGACGGCGACCTCGGCGGGTTCCTTCCCGGCGGCCTCGACGAGGGCCCGCTCCAGGCAGGCCTCGAGCGGGACGAGCAGCCCGCGGACGACCCGGCCGGTCACCGAGACGGTGGTCGGGCGTCGGCCGGGGACGGCGGGGTGCAGCTGGACGGCAAGGGGCCGGTCGCTGGTCCGGGTGGTGGCAGCGGTGGTGGTCATCGGACACCTCCCTGGGGAGGGCGCCGGTCGCTGCGGATCGCGCAGTCGTACCGGGGCCCGGGGAACAGCAGCCTGGTCTGGACTGGCCCCGACCGTAAGACGCCCGACGGCCGTCCGCACCCCGAGGCGCTCAGTCGCCCGCGAGCACCCGCTCGGCCACCGCGCCGGCCGCGGCGCGGTCCGCCGGGACCAGCCCGAGCCGGGTCCTGCGGTCCAGCAGGTCGGCCACCGAGCGTGCCCCCTCCGCCCGGACGGCGAACCGCAGCTCCCCCACCGTTTCCGGCCGGTCGGGCACCAGCGGCTCGGTCCCGAGGGCGTGCACCGCCGGCGCCTCGGTGCCGTACCGGGCGACCAGCCGGGCGGGCGCCTCGACCCGGTCCAGCGCCCGCCTCGGCGCGGCCCCGACCAGCGGCAGCCGGGCGGTCGGCGAGCGGCGGGCCCCGCGGCCGAGCCGGGCGACGACGGCGTCCACGGTCTCCTCGGCCATCGCCCGGTAGGTGGTGAGCTTCCCGCCGACGACGGTCAGCACCGCGCCCGAGCCGTGCAGCAGGTGTCGGCGGGAGAGGTCCGCGGTGGCGTCGCCCGGTCCGGTCCCGGCCGAGGCGGGCAACACCAGCGGGCGTAGCCCGGCGTGGCTCCCCACGACGTCGGCGGTGGTGAGTGGGTCGGCCAGCACCCGGTTGACGGTCTCCAACAGCTGGGTGACCTCGGCCGCGGACGGCGTGGGGTCCGCGTCGGGCACCGGGCCCTCGACCGGCTCGTCGGTGATCCCCAGGTGCACGTGCCCGGTGGCCTGCGGCAGCGCGAACACGTACCGCGAGCGCGACCCCGGCAGCGGCACGGTGAGGGCCGCGGTGGGTGAGCCCAGCCGGTCGGCGCGCAGCACCAGGTGCGAGCCGCGCGAGGGCACCAGCCGGACCCCGTCGTCCAGGGCCGCCGACCAGACCCCGGCGGCGTTGACGACGACGCCCGCCTCGACCGCCGTCGCGACCCCGGCCACCTCGACGGTGGCGACCGCACCCGGCCGGCCGGCCGCCCCGTTGTCGACAGCCACGACGGTCGCGCCGGTGACCACCGCGGCGCCGTACCCGGCCGCGGTGCGGGCCAGGGCGACCACCAGCCGGGCGTCGTCCACGAGCTGGCCGTCCCAGAACACGACCCCGCCCCGGCCCGGGCGCACCGCCGGCGTCCAGGCGGTCACCTCCTCGGCCGACACCCGCCGGCTGAGCGGCAGCGAGCCCCGCCCGCCCGCGACCGAGGACCGGACCGCGTCCCCGAGCACCCCGCCCAGCCCGGCGACGGCGCTGACGTCCCGGCCGGCGACGTCGGGCACCAGGAACGGCAGCGGGGCCACCAGGTGCGGGGCCGTGGTGCCCATCAGCACCGCGCGCTCACGGGCGGACTCCCGGGCCAGCCCGACCTCGCCGTGGGCCAGGTAGCGCAACCCGCCGTGCACCAGCTTGGAGGACCAGCGGCTGGTGCCGGCGGCGAGGTCGGTGCGCTCGCAGAGCAACACGGACAGCCCGCGGGCCGCGGCGTCCAGGGCCACCCCGGCGCCGACGACGCCGCCCCCGACCACCAGCACGTCCACCGCGGTGCCGAGCCGGTCCAGGTCGCGGGAGCGGCGGGCGTCGTCCAGGTGGGTGGCCGTCACCCGTGCAGCCTGCCCGCCCCACCCGCGGCAGGGGTACCCCACCCCTCCGCCCGGGGCTCGCGGGAGTGGGCCGGGGTGCCCCTGCCGCGGGGGTCGGGCGGGCAGACTGTCCCGGTGAGCGCACAGCCGGAACTGACGATCCAGGGCTGGGGTGCGCCCGGTTCCCGGGTCGCCACGGTCGGCGACGGCCCCGACGGGCAGGGCACGCTGGAGCTGACGCCGGACGCCTCGCTGAAGCAGTCGCTGCCCAAGGCGGCCCGCAAGCACCTGGCCCGCGAGCTGGGCTGGACCCCGCGGCACACCCCGCCGGTCCCGGTCGCCGACATCGAGCTGGCAGCCCCCCGGCTGCCGGCCGAGGTGAAGGTCGAGCTGGTCGGGCTGCTGGGTGCTGCGAACGTCCGCGACGACCGGGAGTCCCGGCTGCGGCACACCGGCGGCAAGAGCTACCTGGACCTGGTGCGCCGCCGCTCGGGTGACGCCTCCGACGCCCCGGACGCCGTCCTCACCCCGGCCGACACCGAGCAGACCGCGGCGTTGCTGGCGCTGTGCAGCGAGCACCGCGTGGTCGTCGTCCCGTTCGGCGGCGGGACGAGCGTGGTCGGCGGGCTGTCCGGCGCGGACGCCGACGACCGCCCGGTGGTCGTCGTCGACCTGGCTCGGATGGCCGGCGTGAAGGCTCTCGACGTGCCCTCCTCGCTGGTCACCGTGGGCCCCGGGATGCGCGGTCCGGCCCTGGAGGCGGCGCTGGCCTCCGACGGGCTGACCCTGGGCCACCTGCCACAGAGCTGGGAGTTCGCCACCCTCGGCGGCTACGCGGCCACCCGCTCGGCCGGCCAGTCCTCCACCGGGGTCGGCCGGTTCGACGACCTGGTCGCCGGGCTGACCCTGGCCACCCCCGAGGGCGTGCTGGAGCTGGGCAGCCCGCCCGCCTCGGCAGCCGGCCCCGACCTGCTCGGCCTGGCGCTGGGCTCGGAGGGGTCCCTGGGCGTCATCACCGAGCTGCGGTTGCGGGTCCGGCCCACCCCGCGGACGACCGCCTACGAGGGCTGGTCCACCCGCAGCTGGGCCGCGGGCCTGGCCGCCCTGCAGCGGCTGGCCCGGCACGACCTGCTGCCCGACGTCGTCCGGCTGTCCGACCCGGAGGAGACCCGGGCCAACCTGCTGATGTCCGCCTCCACCGGCGCCCGGGCGGTCCGCGGGGCGCTGCGGGCCCGCCGGCACGGCGGCGGCTGCCTGCTGGTGCTGGGCTGGGAGGGCCTGCCCACGATCGTGCGGGCCCGGCAGCGGGCGGCGACGTCACTGCTGCGCGAGGACGGCGCGATGCGGCTGGGCACCCGGGTCGGGGAGGCCTGGCGGCACGGTCGGTTCTCCGCCCCCTACCTGCGCGACCGGCTGCTGGACCACGGCCTGCTGGTGGAAACGCTGGAGACGGCGGCGACCTGGTCGGCGCTGCCCACCGTGTACGACGCCGTCCGCCGGGCGCTGCGCGAGTCGCTGGGCAGCCGGTCCACCCGGCCGCTGGTGATGACGCACCTGTCGCACGGCTACGCCACCGGCGCCTCGCTGTACGTGACTGTGCTCGCCGACCGGGATGACGATCTGCCCCTGCAGCAGTGGCTGAGCGCCAAGCGCGCGGCCACCGACGCGCTGCTGGCCGCCGGTGGCACGCTGACCCACCACCACGCCGTCGGGGCCGACCACCGCCCGTGGATGGAGCAGGAGGTCGGCGCACTGGGCGTCGACGTGCTGCGCGCGGTCAAGACCCGACTGGACCCGCGGGGCATCTGCAACCCCGGGGTGCTGCTCCCGCAGTGACCTGCCCCGACGGGGCCACGGGCTGGTTTGCCACCGGGCCCCGCGGTGTACACAGGCCAGCATGACCGAGCCCGCTGAGACCGCTGAGACCACAGCTCCCGAGCACGGCTCCATCTCCCTCGTCGAGGACGGCACGCAGATCCTCTTCACCGGGGAGATCGACAAGGAGGTCGTCCGGCACTTCCGGGTGACCGTCCGCCCCGCCCAGTGGCCGGCCCGGGTCGACGCCCGCGGCGTGACCTTCATGAGCTCGGCCGGGCTGGAGCTGATGGTCCACCTGGCCCGCAAGCAGAAGCGCGCCGGCGCCGAGCTCGAGCTGATCGACCCGCCGACCTCGCTGCGCCTGCTGCTCGCCCAGACCGGGCTGAACCGGGTCTTCCGCTCGGTCCCGGCCCCGGCCTGAGCGGCCTGACCGCCGACGTCGAGTGCTGGGAGGACGTCGCCTCCGGCCCCCGGGAAGCGACCGGGAGCCAGCACTCGCGGTCTCCTCGACGCCGGGGGGGCTCACACGGGTCGGTCACGGCGCCCCCGGGTGGACCGGGAGGGGCGCAGCAGACAGGCTCTGGACCCATGACCGCAGCACCCTCCGCCGCAGCCCTCCCGCCCCAGATCGCGAGCGAGGTGGGCCGGCTACGGACCGTGCTGCTGCACCGCCCGGGTGCCGAGCTGCGCCGGCTGACCCCGCGCAACAACGACCAGCTGCTCTTCGACGGCGTGCCATGGGTCGCCCGCGCCCAGGAGGAGCACGACGCATTCGCCGAGGCGCTGCGCGGGCGCGGCGTCGAGGTGCTGCACCTGGACCGGCTGCTGGCCGAGGTGATGGCCGTCCCGGCGGCCCGGGAGGACCTGATCGCCTCCGCGGTCGACGACCCTCGACTGGGCGCGACCCTGCAACACGTGACGGCCGACCACCTGGGCGGACTGGCCCCCGACGACCTGGCCGCGGTGCTCATCGCCGGGCTGGCCCACGACGAGCTGCCGGGCGGGCGGGGGCTGGCCTACGAGGTGATGACCCGCGGGGACTTCGTCGTCCCCCCGCTGCCGAACCTGCTCTTCACCCGGGACTCCTCGGTGTGGGTCGGCGGCCAGGTCGCCGTCACCTCGCTGGCGATGCCGGCCCGGCACCGGGAGTCGACGATCACCCGGGCCGTTTACAGCCACCACCCGCGGTTCACCGGTACCGAGCAGCTCTACGACTCCTCGCTGGAGCACCTGGAGGGCGGCGACGTCCTCGCGCTGGCCCCGGGCGTGCTGGCCGTCGGCGTCGGCGAGCGGACGACGCCCGGTGGTGCGGAGCGGCTGGCCCGGCGCGCGTTCGCCCGAGGCCTGGCGCACACCGTCCTGGTCGTGCCGGTGCCGCAGGAGCGGGCCACCATGCACCTGGACACGATCTGCACGATGGTCGACGTCGACGCGGTGGTGATGTACCCGAACCTGGCCGACCACCTGGTGGCCTGGACGGTGACCGCCGGTGACGAGGCACCCGATGACGCCGACACCAGCGAGCTGCGGGTGACCGGGCCGCAGCCGTTGTTGGTCGCCGCCGCGGCCGCGATGGGCATCGACCGGCTGCGGGTGATCGACACCGGCCTGGACCCGGTCACCGCCGAGCGCGAGCAGTGGGACGACGGCAACAACACCCTGGCTCTCGCCCCCCGGCTGGCGGTGGCCTACGAGCGGAACACGGTCACCAACGCCGCCCTCGAGGCGGCCGGCATCGAGGTGGTCCGGGTCGCCGGTTCCGAGCTGGGCAGCGGCCGTGGCGGTCCGCGCTGCATGAGCTGCCCCGTCGTCCGGGACCCGCTGCCCTGACCCCCCTCACCCGATGATCACGGACCTGGGTGATCAACACGCCGCCCTCCCCCTCATGCAGGTCCGTGATCATCGCCGCGGAGGGGGCGGGAAGGGGTAGGGGTCGAGTGGTACGGTCGTACCGGTTGGGCCGTGTGGGCCCGCCGGTCTGGAGGACCACCGTGGCCTGGGCACTCGTCATCGTCGCCGGCGGTTTCGAGACGGCGTTCGCCGTCTCGCTGAAGAACTCGGAGGGGTTCAGTCGACTGTGGTGGACCGTCTCCTTCATCGTCTGCGCCGGGATCAGCTTCACCCTGCTGACCATCGCGCTGCGCACCCTGCCGGTCGGCACCGCCTACGCGGTGTGGACCGGGATCGGCGCCGCCGGCACCGCCGTCGTCGGCATGGTGCTGCTCGGCGACCCGGTGGGCACGATCCGCATCCTGTCGATCCTGCTCATCATCGCCGGCGTCGTGGGCCTGAACCTGGCCCCGTCCGCGGCGCACTGAGGTGCCCGCCCCGGAACGCACAGCCAGGGGCGCCGCACGGCGGGCCGCACTCGTCACCGCCGCAGCCGACCTGGTGGACGCCGACGGGCCGGCCGCGGTGTCGCATCGCGCCGTGGCGGCCGGCGCCGGCGTGCCCCTGGCCGCCACCACCTACTACTTCCGCGACCTCGACGACCTGGTCGCGGCCGGGGTGGAGCTGGGCTGCCGTCGGGAGCAGGAGACGGCCGCCGCCGGGCTGGCCGACCTGCCGCACCGACGGCGCTCCGCAGCGGCCACCGCGGGGCTCGTCGTGGACACCGTGCTCACACCGCAACGCACCACCGACGCCCAGCTCTACGCCTACTACGAGCGGTGGCTGGCCTCGGGCCGGCACCCGGCCGCCCGCCCGGCCCTGCAGGCCGCCCGGGAGCGGTTGGACGCCCTGCTCGCCGCACTGCTCGACCGGTGCGGCCACCCGGGGGTGCCGGTGGGCCCGCTGGTCGCCCTGCTGGACGGCACGGTGCTCTCGGCTCTGGTCGAGGGTGGCGGACAGGGCCGGGCACGCGCAACGGCCGCCGTCGCTGACCTGCTCGACCAGCGTAAGCGACGGTTACGCGAGCCGAGTCGGGGGTAAGAGGCCGGAGTCGTGCAGACCTCGAGCGTTAGGGAGCCCCTCATGGGTGCCAAGGACGTCCTCCACCGCCTCCCCGGAGGACGGTCGCACCGCCCCCGGTCGGCGACCTCCACCGCGACCGAGGGCCGGACAGCGACCGTCGAACGCCCCCAGCCCGGAACGACCCAGCCCGGTACGACTCGTACCGACGGGCCGACCATCGCCCCACCCACCTCGGCCCCAGCGGTGGACCCAGGGGCCACCCGCTACGTCGACGAGGACTCCGCGGACACCCCGACCGCCCGCCGCGTCGTCGTGGTCCACCGGATCGGCGCGTTCGCCGTCGCCGCCGTGATCACGGTCTTCGGCCTGCTGGGCTTCCTCGGCGGGCTGGACTTCTTCTCCACCGACGGCGAGACCGTGGCCGGCCTGTCGTCGAACGGCCTGCTGTCGACGATCTCGCTGGTGACTGCGGTCGTGCTGGTGGCCTCCGCGCTCCGCGGCGGCCGGACGGCGTCCGTGGTGATGATCGGCGTCGGGGTGGCGTTCCTGCTCTCGGCGTTCTGGCACCTCTTCGTGCTGAACACCTCGTTGAACGTGTTGGCCTTCTCGATGGCCAACGTCATCTTCTCCATCGTCACCGGCATCGTGCTGCTCACCCTGGGCCTGTACGGCCGGGTCAGCGGCAACCTACCGGCCGACAACCCCTACCACCTGCGGTCGGCGGGCAACCGCGAGGCGGACGCCGAGGAGCAGCCGGAGCTGCCCCCGGCGTCGCCCGCCGAGCGCCGGGCCGAGCGGGAGATGCGGGAGGCCGAGGTCGCCGTCACCGAGCGCCGGGCCACCCCGGAGCAGATCCGCCGGGTCGAGGCGATGAGCCGTGTGCGCACCAAGACCGATCGTCGCCGGGTCTGGCAGGAGACCGCGCGCCACTGAGCGGCCCGACAGCGCACAGCACACGGGGCGGGCCGGTGATCCGGCCCGCCCCGTGGCGTCTGTGGTGCGCGGTCTGCTTAGACCCCGCCGGCCAGCCGGTGGTAGGCCGCCGACCAACGCAGCTCCTGCGCAAGGCCACGCCGGGTGGTCGCTGCGTCGATGACGACCAGCTCGGTGCTGAACGCCTCGGCCAGCACGGTCAGCTCGTCCGTCGTCACCTGCGTGGAGAGCACCGTGTGGTGCGGGGCGCCGGCGGTGAGCCAGCCCTCGGTCGACGTCGCGAAGTCCGGCCGCGGTTCCCAGACTGCGTGCGCGACGGGCAGCGCGGGCAGCGGCGCCGACGGCTGGACGACGTCGATCTCGTTGGCCACCCAGCGGAACCGGTCGCCCAGGTCCGCCCAGCCGACGACGACACCGGGCGCGGACGCCGCGGTGAACACCAGCCGGGCCGGGTCCTCGCGGCCGCCGATGGACAGCGGGTGCACCTCCAGGCTCGGCTTCCCCCCAGCGATCGAGGGGCACACCTCGAGCATGTGCGCGCCCAGGATCTTGGGGGTCTCCGAGGACAGGTCGTAGGTGTAGTCCTCCATGAAGGAGGTGCCACCGGGCCGGTCACCGCCGACGACCTTGAGGATCCGCAGCAGGGCGGAGGTCTTCCAGTCGCCCTCGCCACCGAAGCCGTACCCTTCGGCCATCAGCCGCTGCACGGCCAGGCCGGGCAGTTGACGGAGGCCGCCGAGGTCCTCGAAGTTCGAGGTGAAGGCGCGGAAGCCGCCGTCGACCAGGAAGGCACGCAGACCGGCCTCGATCCGGGCCGCCTCGCGGACGCTGTCGTGCCGGTCGCCGCCGGGACGCAGGTCCTCGGCCACCACGTAGAGGTCCAGGTACTCGGCGACCAGCGCGTCGATCTCACCCGACCCCACGGCCTCGACCCAGGACACCAGGTCGTTGACCCCGTACGTGTTCACCGAGACGCCGACCCGCAGTTCGGCCTCGACCTTGTCGCCCTCGGTGACGGCGACGTTGCGCATGTTGTCCCCGAAGCGGGCCAGCCGCAGCGTGCGTGCCTCGGCGATGCCCAGCGCGGCGCGGGCCCAGCCACCGACCCGGGTCTGCACGACCGGGTGGGACACGTGGCCGGCCACGGTGGTGCGCGGGACCTTGAGCCGGGTGAGCGCGAAGCCGAACTCCCGGTCGCCGTGGGCGGCCTGGTTCAGGTTCATGAAGTCCATGTCGATCGTGCCCCACGGCAGGGCGGCGTCGGCCTGGGTGTGCAGGTGCAGCATCGGCTTGCGCAGCGCGTCCAGTCCGGCGATCCACATCTTGGCCGGGGAGAACGTGTGCATCCAGGTCACGACGCCGATGCAGGACGGGTCCTCGTTCGCCGCGCCCATCGCGGCCCGGATCGCGGCGGAGTCCTTGAGCACCGGCTTCCAGACGACCGGCACCGGGACCGCGTCGGACCCGTCGAGGGTCGCGGCGACGCGCTGGGACTGCTCGGCGACCTGCTGCAGGGTCTCCGGGCCGTACAGGTCCTGACTGCCGGTCAGGAACCAGATCTCAGGCATGCGGGTGCTCATCTCTGTCCGTAGACGTTCTGGTAGCGCTCGTAGAGAGCGTCGATGTCGGCCTGCGGGATCGGGACCGGCTCACCGAGTTGACGGGAGAGGTGCACGGTGCGGGCGACGTCCTCGGCCATGACGGCGGCCTTGACCGCGGCCTTGCCGCTGCGCCCGACGGTGAACACGCCGTGGTTCTGCATGAAGACCGCCGGCGACCGGTGGCCGCTCAGCGTCTCGACGATGCCCCGGCCGATCGAGTCGTCGCCGATCAGCGCGAACGGCCCGATCGGGATCGGCCCGCCGAACTCGTCGGCCATCGCCGTCAGCACGCAGGGCACCTCCTCGGCACGGGCGGCCCAGGCTGCCGCGTAGGTGCTGTGGGTGTGCACCTGCCCGGCCACCTCGGGCATGTGCCGGTAGACGTAGGCGTGCGCGTCGGTGTCGCTCGAGGGCGCCCGGACGCCGTCGACTGCCGTGCCGTCCAGGTCGCAGACGGTGATGCCCTCCCAGGACATCCCGTCGTAGGAGACGCCGCTGCCCTTGATGAGGAAGAGGTCCTCGCCGGGCACCCGCTCGCTGACGTTGCCGGCTGTCCAGGTGACCAGGGAGTTGGTCACCAGCAGCCCGTGCAGCGCGGCCACGTGCTCCCGCTGCGCGCGGTGCGTGCCCTGCTCGGTGGCCGCCGCGGCCCGGACTGTCAACCGGGTGGGGGTGCCGTCGGCGGGTGCGGCGTCGGTGGGTGCGGCGTCGGTGGCCGGGGCGTCACACGCTGCGCACATCGTCGCTCTCCATCGCCGGGGTCTCGGGCTCGGTGACGCCGGCCGCCGGGCCGGCGACCGCCGCGCGGCGGCCACGCTGATCAACCGCCTGTCGGCGGAGGTCCCGCAGCCGGTGCAGCACGTCGTTGCCGCCACGACCGAAGTGGTCGTGCAGCAGGGTGTACTCGGCGAACAGGGCGTCGTACCGGTCGGCCCGGTCGGGGTCGGGCGTGTAGACGGCGCGGCGCACCTTGCCCATGACCGCGGCCGCGGTCGGGACGTCGGCATGCGCGCCGGCAGCGACCGCGGCGTGGATCGCCGAGCCCAGCGCCGGGCCCTGCTCGGAGTCGATGACCGACAGTGGCCGGCGGCAGACGTCGGCGTAGGTCTGCATCAGGAAGGCGTTCTTCAGCAGCCCACCCGCCACGACCAGCTCGGTGACCGGCACCCCGCTGGCCTCGAAGGAGGAGATGATCGTGCGGGTGCCGAAGGCGGTGGCCTCCAGCAGCGCGCGGTAGGTGTCCTCGGGCCGGGTCGCCAGCGTCTGGCCGACGACGACGCCGGACAGCTCGGCGTCGACCAGCACGGAGCGGTTGCCGCCGTGCCAGTCCAGCGCGATGAGCCCGTGCTCGCCCACCTGCTGGTCCTGCGCCAGCTCGGTGAGGTGCTGGTGCACCGACAGCCCGCGCTCGGCGGCGGCCTGCACGTAGGCCGGCGGGACAGCGGTGTCGACGAACCAGCCGAAGATGTCGCCCACGCCGCTCTGCCCGGCCTCGTAGCCGTACAGCCCGGCGACGATCCCACCGTCGACGACGCCGCACATCCCCGGGACGTCGGCCAGCGCCTCGCCGTTCATCACGTGACAGGTGGACGTGCCCATCACGGCCAGCATCTGACCAGGCTCGGTGGCCTGCGCCGCAGGGGCGGTGACGTGCGCGTCGACGTTGCCGACGGCGACCGCGATGCCCTCGGGCAGCCCGGTCCAGCCCGCGGCCTCGGCGGTCAGCCCGCCGGCCCGCTCACCGAGCTGGCCGATCGGCTGGTCCAGCTTGTCGGTGACGAAGTCGGCGAAGTCGGGGTTCAGCGCGGCCAGGAACTCGGTGGAGGGGTAGACGCCGTCCTGGCGGATGCCCTTGTAGCCCGCGGTGCAGGCGTTGCGGACGTAGCTGCCGCACAGCTGCCAGACGATCCAGTCGGCCGCCTCCACCCAACGCTGCATGGCCGCGTAGACCTCGGGGTCTTCCTCGAGCAGCTGCAGGCCCTTGGCGAACTCCCACTCACTCGAGATCAGACCGCCGTAACGGGGCAGCCAGGCCTCACCGCGCAGGTGCGCCAGGGCGTTGATCCGGTCGGCATGCGGCTGGGCGGCGTGGTGCTTCCAGAGCTTGACGAAGGCGTGCTTGCGGCCGGCGAACTCGGGGACCTCGCACAGCGGGGTGCCGTCGGCCAGCGTCGGCAGCATCGTGCAGGCGGTGAAGTCGGTGGCGATGCCGATCACCGAGGCCGGGTCGACGCCGCTGGCGGCCAGCGCCTCGGGCACCGCCGTCTTGAGCACGGCCACGTAGTCCGCGGGGACCTGCAGCGCCCAGTCCGGCGGCAGCTTCTCCCCGGTGCCAGGGAGCGCGCGCTCCAGGACGGCGTGCGGGTAGGGGTGCGTCGCGCTGGCCAGCTCGGCCCCGTCGGACACCCGGACGACGACCGCGCGTCCGGACAGGGTGCCGTAGTCGACTCCGATGACGTGCTTCTCGGACATTGCGTTCCTCCTCCGCGCGGCGGTGACGATGTCGGACCGATCCGCGGTACTCAATATGTTAGCGCTAACAACGTGCCCGGGGCCACATGCTCCGGAGAATGCGTCACCGCCGGGGCGGGGCTGTGCTGGCCCGGACGACGAGCTGCGGGGCCACCTGGTCGGGCAGGCTGTCCTCGCCCGCCAGTTGGGCCAGCACCAGCTCGACCCCGCGTCGTCCCAGCTCGGTGAAGTCCTGTCGCACCGTGGTCAGCGGCGGGGTGAAGAACGGCGCCTCGGGGACGTCGTCGAAGCCGACCACGCTGACGTCCTCGGGGACCTCGAGCCCGGCCTCGCAGAGCGCGACCATCAGCCCCAGGGCCATCTGGTCGTTGCCCGCGAACACCGCGGTGATCCGCTCACCCGCGGTGATCCGGGTGGCCAGGTCGACCCCGGCGGCGTGCCCGGAGGTCGGCCACCAGTCACCGTGCATCACCTCGGGGACGACGGCTCCGGCCTCGGTGAGCTCGGCCCGCCACCCGACCACTCGCCGCTGTGCCTCCAGGGAGTGCGCAGGTCCGGCGACGTGGTGCACCGTCTCGTGGCCGAGAGCCAGCAGGTGCGCCACGGCCAGCCGGGCACCGGCCTCCTGGCCCACCGTGACAGCGGGGCGAACCTCCTCGGCGCCCATCTGCACCGCGATCAGCGGCACCGGGGGGTCCAGGGACCGCAGCGCCTCCACCGCCTGGAAGCTCGCCGTGTGCAGCACCACGGCGTCGACGGACTGGGCCACGAACCGGTCGACGGCTGCCTGCATGTCGACAGCCCCGGCGCTGGCACCGTCGAGGATGGCCACCGAGAGCGAGTAGCCGGCGGCCCGCGCCGCCTTCTCCAGCCCGATCAGCGTCTGGGCCGGGCCGTACTGGTTCACGTTGATCGTGATGAGCCCGATGGTCCTGGACGACCCGGTCACGAGTGCGCGGGCGGCGGTGTTGGGCCGGTAGCCCAGTTCCTCGATCGCCCGCTGCACCCTCTCCCGGGTCGGCCCGGCCACGTTCGGGTGGCCGTTCACCACCCGGGAGACCGTCTGGTGGGAGACCCCCGCCCGGGCCGCGACGTCGGACATCACCAACGCCCGCGTCGCGTGCCCGGTGGGAGCTGCTCCGGCTGTCTCGATCGACACCCTGGCTCCCCTCTCCTGCGGCCTGCCCGGTCTGCCCCTCGTCAGCGGGAGGAGCCGGCGCGGCGCTTGTTGTAGACGTCGAAGGCGACGGCCAGCAGCAGGACCAGGCCCTTCACCATTGACTGGATGGACTGGTCCACGCCCATCAGCTGCATGCCGTTGCTCATCACGCCGACGAGCAGACCGCCGACCATGGCGCCGACGACCGTGCCCACACCGCCGGTGACCGCTGCGCCACCGATGAAGGCCGCGGCGATGGCGTCGAGCTCGAAGCTGTTACCGGCGCCGGGCTGGGCACCGTTGGAGCGGGAGGAGAACACGACCCCGGCCACGGCGGCCAGCAGGCCCATGTTGACGAAGATCCAGAAGTTGACGGCCTTGACCTTGACGCCGGACAGGGTCGCGGCGGCCAGGTTGCCGCCGATGGCGTAGACCTGACGGCCGAAAACTGTCCGCTTGGTGACGATCCCGTAGACCATGATCAGCACGGCCAGGATGATCAGCACGATCGGCAGGCCGCGGGCGGTGGCCAGCTGCCACGCGAACGCCATCACGACGACGCCGACGACGACGATCTGCGCGATGAAGAGCGGGAACGACGGGACGGTCTGGGAGTAGCGCACCCGGGCCTGCCGGGTCCGGTACTGACTCACCGCGTAGGCGGCCACCGCGATGCCGAAGACCAGCAGGGTGAAGGCGTCGTAGCCGGCGCCACCGAGCAGGCCGTTGAGGAAGCCCGAGGCGATCTTGCTGTACTCCGAGGTGAACGGGGACAGCGAGACGTTGCTCAACACCTGCAGTGTCAGGCCGCGGAACAGCAGCATGCCGGCCAGCGTCACGATGAACGCCGGGATCCCGACGAAGGCGACCCAGAACCCCTGCCAGGCGCCGATCAGCAGCCCGGTGGCCAGCGCGCCGAGGACGCCGACCCACCACGGCTGGTCCTGCCGGATGACCAGCACGGCCGAGACCGCGCCGGTGACCGCGACGACGGAACCGACCGAGAGGTCGATGTGCCCGGCGATGATCACGATGACCATGCCGATGGCCAGGATCAGGATGTAGCTGTACTGCAGGACGATGTTCGTGATGTTGCCCGGGGACAGCGACGTACCACCGGTCAGGATCGCGAACAACGCCACGACCACCACGAAGGCGATGTAGATGCCACTGGTCCGCAGGTTGCGGGTCAGCAACTCCCGGACGTCGCTGGTGCCGACGCCGAGGGCGGCAGCGGGTGCGACGTCCTTGGGGGCGGTGGCCGACTCGGCCTCCGGCTCCGACGTCGGACCGACGGTGTGGGTCATCCGACGAGCTCCTTCTCCTGGGTCATGAGTGTCATGAGACGTTCCTGGCTCGCCTCGGCCACGGGCAGCTGCCCGGTGATGCGGCCGGTCGAGAGCGTGTAGACGCGGTCACAGATGCCGAGCAGCTCGGGCAGCTCCGAGGAGATGACCACGACCGCCTTGCCGGCAGCGACCAGCTTGTTGATGATCGTGTAGATCTCGTACTTCGCGCCCACGTCGATGCCGCGGGTGGGCTCGTCGAGGATCAGCACATCGGGGTCGGTCAGCAGCCACTTGGACAGCACGACCTTCTGCTGGTTGCCACCGGAGAGCTTGCCGACGATCGACTTCACCGTCGGGGCCTTGATGTTCATCGACGTGCGCGACTCCTCGGCGGCCTTGGCCTCCTCGTTGGAATCGACGAAGCCCCGGGTGGACAGCTTGTCCAGTGCGGCCGCGGAGATGTTGCGGGAGATGTCGTCGATGAGGTTGAGGCCGTACTTCTTGCGGTCCTCGGTGGCGTAGGCGATGCCGGCGCCGATGGCCTCGGAGACGCTGCGGGCCTTGATCTCCTTGCCGTGCAGGAAGACCCGACCCTCGACGAAGGTGCCGTAGGAACGGCCGAAGATGCTCATCGCGAGCTCGGTGCGCCCGGCGCCCATCAGCCCGGCGATGCCGACGACCTCGCCGGCCCGCACGTCGAAGCTGGCGTGGTCGACCACGAGGCGGTCCTGGGTGGGGTGCTTGACGGTCCAGCCCTCGACCCGCAGGACCTCCTCGCCGGGGTGCGATTCACGCTCGGGGTAGTAGGAGTCCAACGCGCGACCGACCATCAGCCGGATGATCCGGTCGATGTCGACGGTGGGGTCGGCCATGTCCAGGGTCTCGACGGTCTGGCCGTCCCGAATGATCGTGGTGTGGTCGGCGATCGCGTCGATCTCGTTGAGCTTGTGCGAGATGATGATCGAGGTGATGCCGCGGTCCTTGAGGCCGCGGATCAGGCCCAGCAGGTGCGCGGAGTCGGTGTCGTTCAGCGCTGCGGTGGGCTCGTCCAGGATGAGCAGCTTGACATCCTTGGACAGTGCCTTGGCGATCTCCACCAGCTGCTGCTTGCCGACGCCCAGGGTGCCGACCGGCGTGGCTGGGCTCTCCTCCAGGCCGACCGCGCGGAGCAGCTTCCCGGCCTCGGCGTTGGCCAGGTTCCAGTCGATGAGGCCGAACCGGCCGCGCTTCTCACTGCCCAGGAAGATGTTCTCGGCGATCGAGAGGTAAGGCACCAGCGCGAGCTCCTGGTGGATGATCACGATGCCCGCGTGCTCGGAGTCGCGGATGCCGCTGAACGAGCAGACCTGCCCTTCGAACACGATCTCGCCGTCGTAGTCCCCGGCCGGGTAGACCCCGGAGAGCACCTTCATCAGGGTGGACTTCCCGGCGCCGTTCTCCCCGCAGATGGCGTGCACCTCCCCGCTCTGCACGGCGAGGGTCACGTCGGACAGCGCCTTGACGCCGGGGAAGGTCTTCGTGATGGAGCGCATCTCGAGGATGTGGTCGGCCATGGACTCCGTCGTCTCGCTCGGTGGTGCCGGACTGCTGGTGTGCGCGTGCCGCCCGACCCGGGTGCCAGGGAGGGGCCCCGGCCGCGGTGGGTCCTCGCAGGCCGGTCCGTGCGGGCGCCCTGCGGCGCCGGAGGTGCGGGGCTGGGGGTGCTGCGCTTGTGGGGTGCTGCGCTTCTGGGGTGCTGGGGTGCTGGGGTGGCCCCGCGGGGTGGGGCGGGGGGGGCCCGGGGGGGGGGGGGGGGGGCCCGCGGGGGGGGGCGGGGGGGGGGGGCGGGGGGGGGGCGGCCCCCCCGGGCTCCGGCACCCGGCCCCCCCCCCCGGGGGCCGCCGCCGCCCCCCGGGGGCCGCCGGCGGACCCCGCGGGGCCACCCCAGCACCCCAGCACCCCAGAAGCG